>JASGDG010000243.1:0-7589 GCA_047607325.1 Xenophilus sp.
CACCTCAGGGCTGGAAAGGCGGCAGCCGCCGCAGGCGCTTCCAGGCCAGCACCGGCAGCCGCAGCACGAAGCCGAGCACCAGCCGCGTGTGCATCCACGTCAGCAGGGCGTTGTCGCGGCCGTAGCGGAAGTGCGAGACGCCGCCTTCCTCGGCCGTGAGGTACCTGACCGGTGCGTCGATGTTCACCGGCTTGACGCCGCGCCAGGCCAGGCGCACCGCGGCCTCGGTGTCGAAGTCGAAGCGGCGCATCCACGGCTGCTTTTCCATCACCGCCAGCAGCGGCGCGATCGGGTAGACGCGGAAGCCGTAGAGCGAGTCGCCGATGCCGGCGAACAGCGTCTCCAGCTGCGTCCAGCCGTTGGAGACCTTGCGCCCGCGCACGCGCAGCAGCGGCGCGCTGGCGTCGAACACGGGGCGGCCGAGCACCATCGTCTCCGGCCGCTGCCGCGAGGCCTGCATGAAGGCGGGGATCAGCCCGGCCGGGTGCTGGCCGTCGCTGTCCATGGTCAGCGCGTGGGTGAAGCCGGCTGCCTGCGCCTCAAGCAGGCCGTGCAGCACCGCGGCGCCCTTGCCCTGGTTGGCCGGCAGCCGGAACACGCGCAGGCCGGGGTCGGCTTCGGCCTGGGCCGCCAGGCGCTCGCCGGTGCCGTCGGTGCTGCCGTCGATCACCACCCACACCGGGTTCCACTGCGCGCGCGCCGCCGCGACGGTGGAGAAGAGGCGCTCGCCGGTGTCGTAACTGGGGATCAGGACAAGGTGGGTGCGCGATGGTTGTTCCGGCATGCCTCCGGCGCGCTTGCCCGCGGCGCCGCCTCCATGTGGTGTTTGTAGTAGTTCTCGATTGTCGCCAGCATGGCCTCGCAGTCTTCCTCGGCGGGCAGGAAGCGCTTGCCCAGCCGCATGCGGAAGACGATCGGCAGCGGCGGCACGCGCCAGATCGGCCAGCCCTTGCCGAGGTAGGGCGAGTCGGTGTCGATGAAGACGGTCTGGATCGGCGCGCTGGCCCGTTTGGCGATCAGCGTGACGCCGGGGCGGAAGGGGTGGAGGGTGCCGCCCGCGGTGCGCGTGCCTTCGGGGAAGATGACGAGTTGGCCGCCGCTGCGCAGGTCGTTCACCGCCAGCCTGACCATGGTGCGGGCCGAATCGTTGCGGATGTAGCGCGCCAGCCGCGCGCCGGCGCCGAGGAAGGGGTTCCTCAGCAGCGAGGCTTTCATGATGCAGGCGCTGCGCGGCAGCTGCGCGACCAGCAGCAGCGCATCGAGCATGGTGGGATGGTTGGCGACGATGATCAGCCCCGGCTCGTCCTTCAGCGCGCGCAGGCAGCGGGCGTCGATGCGCATCATGCCCGCCGCGCTGGCCACGCTCCAGAACAGGCGGTAGCCGTAGGCGATGCCGGCGCGCCCCAGCATCCGCCCGCGCGCGGGCGGCAGCGCCGGATACAGCAGCATGGCGACGAAATTCCAGGCCAGCGACATCAGCCCCAGGCCGAGCAGCAGCACGTAGAGCGCCGGCGCGAGGAGGAAGGCCCTGGCCAGGCGGCGCACGCGCGTCATGGCGGATCGAGGCGTCCCTGTGCGCTGGCATGGGTCTCGATCTCCAGCAGCAGGTCGGCGCGGCAGATGTCCGCCTCCAGGAACACCGCTCGGCGCATGAAGCGCGAGCCGTCGCCCAGAGCCCCGGCCAGCCGGCGGCGGATGTCCTCGGCATGCGCGGGGTGGCGCACGTAGACCACGGGCTCGGTGTCTTCCAGCGCGAAGCGGGCGCTGCCGCGGCGGTTGGCCTCACCGATGACGGTGCGCAGGTTGACCAGGGTTTCGGCCAGTTGCGCCGGCACGTCGCCGGGGTGCGCCGTCTCGTGGCCGACGATGCTGGCGGTGCCGGAGACGAACAGCGCCACCTCGCCGCCGCCCAGTGGCGCCAGCGCGGCGCGCGAGAAGGTCGGCGCGCGCGGGCCGTAGCGCTCGGGATAGCGGTAGGCCGACACCTGGCGCGGGTTCTCCACCGCCACCGGCGGCGCCCGTCCGGCCAGGAAGCGCACGCACAGGCCGCCGTCGCGGATGCCCAGCGCACAGGCGGCCGGCGCGCCGTCGAAGGCGGCGTAGCCGGCGTCGAGGAAGGCCTGCTGGCGGCCCGTGTTGAACTCGCGGTAGCGCTCCAGCCCGCGGCCCTCGGCGTTGATGCGCGGCAGGTAGTTCCACAGCCGCAGCAGGTGCGGGCAACCGGCCTGTGCCAGGGTCTGGAACACGTTGGCATAGGCCCGGTGCGCCAGGGCGGCCAGCCCGCCGGCCTCGTCGGCGGCACCGAGGTCGACCACGCCCAGCAGCCACTGGCCGTCGGTGCGCCAGCGCACCACGCCGGTGGTGCCGGACCGGATGTCCGGCCCCGCGTGCCAGACGTCGGCCTGCGCCTCGCCTGCCAGCAGCACGTTGGCATGGACGCCGGTCATCCAGGGGCCGTGGCCGGTGGCGCCGTAGGCCAGGGCGGCGAAGGGCGGGCCGCCATCCGCCGCTTCGGCCCGCACCCGGGCCAGCGGGCGGCGCTCGATGCGCAGCGCGGTGGCAGACGAATCCGGGGGGCTCGGGTGGGCGGGCATGGCGCCGCCGATTATGACCAGCCGCCCCGGCCGGCCGGTGTAGGCCCGCGGCGCACCCGCGCCGACGTAAAATCACGCCCCTTTTCCAGTCAGCCGAGAGAAACGAGCACCCCCCATGGCCGGACACAGCAAGTGGGCAAACATCCAACACAGAAAAGGCCGGCAGGACGAGAAGCGCGGCAAGGTCTGGACGCGCGTGATCCGCGAGATCATGGTCGCCGCGCGCCAGGGCGGCGGTGACCTGAGCGCCAACCCGCGCCTGCGCCTGGCGGTGGACAAGGCCAAGGCCGCCAACATGCCGGCCGACACCATCAAGCGCAACATCGACAAGGCCACCGGCAACCTCGAGGGCGTGATCTACGAGGAAATCCGCTACGAGGGCTACGGCATCGGCGGCGCGGCCATCATCGTCGACACCATGACCGACAACCGCGTGCGCACCGTGGCCGAGGTGCGGCATGCCTTCGGCAAGTACGGCGGCAACATGGGCACCGAAGGCTCGGTGGCCTTCCAGTTCAAGCATTGCGGCCAGATCATCCTGGCGCCCGGCACCAGCGAGGACCAGGCGATGGAAGTCGCCCTGGAGGCCGGCGCCGAGGACGTGATCACCGGCGACGACGGCGCCATCGAGGTGCTGACTTCGCCCGGGGACTTCGAGGCGGTGAAGAACGCGCTGGAGGCGGCGGGCCTGAAGCCCGAGTTCGCCGAGGTGACGATGCGGCCCGAAAGCAGCATCGAGCTGGCCGGCGAGGACGGCGCGAGGATGCAGAAGCTGATCGACATGCTCGAAGACCTGGACGACGTCCAGGAGGTCTATCACAACGCCGAGATCGCTGAATGAAGACCCTGGTGATCGGCGGCGGCGGCCGCGAGCATGCCCTGGCCTGGCGCCTCGCGCAGTCCGAGCGCGTCTCGAAGCTGTTCGTCGCGCCCGGCAACGGCGGCACGGCGACCGACAAACGCTTCACGCAGATCGACATCACCGACCCGGTGAAGCTGCGCGAGTGGGCCCAGGCCGAGAAGATCGCCCTCACGGTGGTCGGCCCCGAGGCGCCGCTGGCCGCCGGCGTGGTGGACGAGTTCCGCAATCACGGCCTGCGCATTTTCGGCCCCACCAGGGCGGCGGCGCAGCTCGAAAGCTCCAAGGCCTTCTCCAAGGCCTTCATGAAGCGCCACAGGATCCCGACGGCCGAGTACGAGACCTTCGACGACCCGGCCGCCGCCCACGCCTACGTGGACGCCAGGGGCGCACCCATCGTCGTCAAGGCCGACGGCCTGGCGGCCGGCAAGGGCGTGGTGGTGGCCATGACGCCGGCCGAGGCGCACGAAGCGATCGATTTCATGCTGGTCGACAACACCCTGGGCATCAGCCACAACGAGGGCAGGGCGCGCGTCGTCATCGAAGAGTTCCTCGACGGCGAGGAGGCCAGCTTCATCGTGCTGTGCGACGGGAAGAACGTGATGGCCCTGGCCACCAGCCAGGACCACAAGCGCCTGCTCGACGGCGACCAGGGCCCCAACACCGGCGGCATGGGCGCCTACTCGCCGGCGCCGGTGGTCACGGCCGAGGTGCACGCCCGCGCCATGCGCGAGATCATCCTGCCCACCATCAAGGGCATGGAGAAGGACGGCATTCCCTACACCGGCTTCCTCTACGCCGGCCTGATGATCGACCGCGAGGGCCACCCGAAGACGCTGGAGTTCAACTGCCGCATGGGCGACCCGGAGACGCAGCCGATCATGATGCGGCTGAAGTCCGACCTGTTCGACGTGCTGTGGCACGCCACCGACGGCACGCTCGACCAGGTCGAGCTGCAGTGGGACCGCCGCGCGGCGCTGGGCGTGGTGCTGGCAGCGCACGGCTACCCGCTTTCGCCGCGCAAGGGCGACGCGATCGCCGGCATCCCGGCCGAGGCGCCGGACGCGGTGGTGTTCCACGCCGGCACGGCGCTGCAGGACGGCCGCCTCGTCACCAGCGGCGGCCGCGTGCTCTGCGTCACCGTGCTGGCCGACAGCATCCGCCTGGCGCAGCAGCGCGCCTACGAAGTGGCGGCGCAGGTGCGCTTCGACGGCGTGCAGTACCGCAAGGACATCGGCCACCGCGCCGTGGCGCCGCGCGGCGGGCAGGGCGGCTGATGCCTTCGTCCCTCCAGCCGGCCGCGGTGGCCGAATGGCTGCGCGGCCTGCAGCAGCGCATCATCGGGGCGGTGGAAGCCGCCGACGGCGGCCGCGCCGTGCGCGACGCCTGGCAGAAGGCGCCCGGCGAGCCGCTGCAGGGCGAGGGCCTGACCTGCATCCTGGAAGGCGGCGCGCTGTTCGAGCGCGCCGGCTGCGGCTTCTCGCAGGTGCGCGGCCCGAAGCTGCCGCCCTCGGCCACCCAGCACCGCCCGGAACTGGCCGGCGCGCCCTTCGAGGCGATGGGCGTCTCGCTGGTCTTCCATCCGCGCAACCCCTACGTGCCGACCGTGCACATGAACGTGCGCATGCTGGCGGCGTTGCCAAACGCAGAGCAAGGTGGCGAGCCGGTCTGCTGGTTCGGCGGCGGCATGGACCTGACGCCGTGCTACGGCTTCGAGGAAGACGCGGTGCACTTCCACCGCAGCTGCCGCGACGCGCTGGCCCCCTTCGGCGACGACCTGTACCCGCGCTTCAAGCAGTGGTGCGACGAATACTTCTTCCTGAAGCATCGCAACGAGCAGCGCGGCATCGGCGGCATCTTCTTCGACGACTTCGCCGAGCTGGGCCTGGAGCGCAGCTTCGCCCTGCTGCAATCCGTGGGCGAGGCCTTCCTGCCGGCCTACCTGCCCATCGTCGAGCGCCGCCGCGGCATGCCCTGGGGCGAGCGCGAGCGGGCCTTCCAGCGCTACCGCCGCGGGCGCTATGTCGAGTTCAACCTGGTGTGGGACCGCGGCACGCACTTCGGCCTGCAGTCGGGCGGCCGCACCGAGTCGATCCTGCTGTCGATGCCGCCCGAGGCCGGCTGGGCCTACCAGTGGCAGGCCGAGCCGGGCTCGCCCGAGGCGTGGCTGGCCACCGACTTCCTGCCGCGGCGCGAATGGCTGTGACCTCCGGGGCCGGCCGGCCCCGCATCGGCTTCTTCGGCGGCGCCTTCGATCCGCCGCACCGGACCCACGTGGCGCTGGCGCGCGAGGCGATGGCGCAGGGCCGCCTGGCGCAGCTGCACATCTTCCCTACCGGCCATGCCTGGCACAAGGCGCGCACGCTCAGCCCGGCGGCGGACCGGGTGGCGATGGCGCGGCTGGCCTTCGGCGAGCTGCCCGGCGTGGTGGTCGACGACCGCGAGACCCGGCGCGACGGCCCCACCTACACCATCGACACCCTGCGCGAGCTGCAGGCCGAGCAGCCCGGGGCGCAGCTGGTGCTGCTGCTCGGCACCGACCAGGTGCAGGCGCTGCCGACCTGGAACGGCTGGCAGGCGCTGCTGGCGCTGGCCATCGTCCTGGTGGCGGACCGCGCCGAGGCCGCCGGCAGCCCCGCCCGCTTCGATCCCCACACCCTGCCGGGCCTGCCGCCCGGGGCGCGCTTCGAGCGGCTGGCGCTCGCGCCCACCGACACCAGCGCCACCGACATCCGTGCGCGTGCCGCCCGGGGCGAGGACCTGTCCCGACTGGTCCCTCCCGCGGTTGCACGCTATATTGACCAACACCACCTCTATCGCACCACCTGATGAGTTCCTTCGCCACCGAAGCCGCCGCCAAGAAAGACATCCAGAAACTGCAGCGCGCCATCGTCGATGGCCTCGAGGATGTCAAGGCGCAGGACATCCAGGTCTTCAACACCGAGCACCTTTCGCCCCTGTTCGAGCGGGTGATCGTCGCCTCCGGCACCTCCAACCGCCAGACCAAGGCCCTGGCCGCCAGCGTGCGCGACGCGGTGAAGGAGGCCGGCTTCTCCAAGCCGCGCGTCGAGGGCGAGGAGAACGGCGAGTGGATCATCGTGGACTGCGGCCCGGCCGTCGCCCACATCATGCAGCCGGCCATCCGCCAGTACTACCGGCTGGAGGAGATCTGGGGCGAGAAGCCGCTGAAGCTGCGCGGCCCCGGCGCCGCCAAGCCCGCGGCCGCCGCAACGGCGTCGGCCAAGGCGCCCGCGGCGAAGAAGGCACCGGCCGCCAGGAAGGCGGCCGCCCCGGCGAAGAAGGCCCCGGCCCGGAAAGCGCCCGCGAAGAAGGCGGCTGCCGGCAGGCCGGCCGCGAAGAAGGCCGCGCCGGCGAAGAAAGCGCCCGCCAGGACCGCCCGCAAGGCATGAAGCTCTGGGTCGTCGCCGTCGGGCAGCGCGTGCCCGACTGGGCGCAGACGGCCTGGGACGACTACGCCAAACGCTTCCCGCCCGAGCTGAAGCTCGAACTCAAGGCCGTCAAGACCGAGCCGCGCGCCAGCAAGACGCTGGACACGCTGCTGGCCGCCGAGCGCGAGCGCATCGAGACCGCCATCCCGCGCGGCACGCGCATCGTCGCGCTGGACGAGCGGGGCACCGCGCTCACCACCAGGGCCCTGGCCGCGCGCCTGACCCACTGGCAGGGCGAGGGCGGCGACGTGGCGCTGGTCATCGGCGGCCCCGACGGCCTCGACCCCGGCTTCAAGGCCGCCGCCCACGAGCGCATCCGCCTGTCCGACCTGACCCTGCCGCACGCCATGGTGCGCGTGCTGCTGGCCGAACAGCTCTACCGCGCCTGGTCCGTCAACGCCGGGCATCCCTACCACCGTGAGTAAGAACGCCGCCCCCGCCTTCGTCTACCTGGCCTCGCAGAGCCCGCGCCGCGCGCAGCTGCTCGACCAGCTCGGCATCGCGCACCGCCCGTTGCTGCCGTCGGAAGACGAGGACGCCGAGGCCCTGGAGGCCGTGCTGCCGCGCGAGAGCGCCAGCGCCTACGTGCAGCGCGTCACGGCGCTCAAGCTCGACGCCGCCGTGCGCCGGCTGCAGGCGCGCGGGCTGCCGGCGGCGCCGGTCCTGTGCGCCGACACCACCGTCGCG
>JASGDG010000244.1:0-12942 GCA_047607325.1 Xenophilus sp.
CGGCTTCACGCCCGCGCAGTACCGGCCGGCCATCGCGGCGGCGGGGCGCGTGGCGGCCGAACTGCCCTGGCTGTGGGCGCGGCCGGCGGGCGAGAGCGTGCTGCCGCGCATCCTGCGCTGGGAAGGCGCGCAGGCGCTGGAGGCCGCGCTGGCCGCGCGCAAGGGCGCCATCGTCATCTCGCCGCACCTGGGCTGCTGGGAACTGCTGGGCCAGGCGCTGGGCGAGCGCTTCCTGGCGGCGCACGGTCCCATCACGGCGCTGTTCCGCCCGCCGCGCAAGAAGATCATGGCGCGGCTGATGGAGGGCTCGCGCGATCGCCCGGGCCTGCGCGTGCTGCCCACCGACGTGGGCGGCGTGCGCGGGCTGATGCGGGCGCTGAAGCAGGGCGGCTACACCGGCATCCTGCCCGACCAGGTGCCGCCCCTGGGGCAGGGCGTGTGGGCGCCCTTCTTCGGCCGGCCGGCCTACACCATGACCCTGCTGCCGCGGCTGGCGCAGACGACCGGCGCGCGCGTGTTCCTCGGCGTGTGTGAGCGGCTGCCGCGCGGGCGGGGTTACGTGGTGCGCCTGGCGCCGCTGGACCACACGGCGCTGAGCGACCCCAAGGCCGCGCCGGAGGCCGCCGCCGCGGCGATGAACGAGGGCATCGAGCGCCTGATCCGCGCGCTGCCGGGGCAGTACGTGTGGGACTACGCGCGCTACAAGCAGCCGAAGGAAGAGCGCGAGGTGGCGCAGTGAGCCTTTCGGCCCGCCTGGGCATCGGCTTCATGAAAGGGCTGGCGCATGTGCCGCTGCCGCTAATTCGCGGCCTGGGGACCGCGCTGGGCCTGCTGCTGTACGTGGCGGCCCGCCCGCGCCGCCGCGTGGTGGACGCCAACCTGGCGCTGTGCTTTCCGCGGAAGACGGAGGCCGAGCGGCGGCGCATCGCGCGCCGCACCATCGTCTACGTGGCGCAGTCCTGGCTGGACCGCGCCTGGCTGTGGCACGGCCGGCCGGAACTCATCGAGCGCCGCATCCGCATCACCGGCGCCATCGGCGAGATCGACGAAGGCCACGCGCCGACCCTCCTGTTCGCCCCGCATTTCTATGGGCTGGATGCGGCGGCCACCGCGCTGACCAAGCACAACCCCAAGCCATCGACCACCATCTACACCACGCAGCGCGACCCGGTGCTGGACGAATGGACGCGCCGGGGCCGCACGCGCTTCGGCAACGTGACGGTGCTGCACCGGGTCGACGGCGTGAAGGAGATCGTCGCCGGCCTGCGCCGGGGCGGGGTGCTGTACCTGCTGCCGGACATGGACTTCGGCCCCTCGCAGTCGGTGTTCGTGCCCTTCTACGGCGTGCCGGCGGCCACCGTGCCCTCGCTGTCGCGCTTCGCCCGGCTGGGGCGGGCCAAGGTGGTGCCGGTGATCGCGAAGATCGTCCCCGGCGGCTACGAGATCGAGGTGCTGCCAGCGTGGCGCGACTTCCCGACGCAGGACGTGGTGGCCGACACGGCGCTGATGAACAAGCGCCTGGAGGGCTATATCGACGCCATGCCCGAGCAGTACTACTGGGTGCATCGGCGCTTCAAGACGCGGCCCGAAGGCGAGCCGGAGGTCTACTGAGTCTTCTTCCGGAAGGCCTCGATGCGCTGCGCGACGCCCTCGGGCTGCTCGTGGATCACCCAGTGCGTGGCGCCGGGGATCTTCTGCACCTCCAGCGCCGGCACCCAGTGTTCCAGCCCGTCGAGCAGGCCGGGCAGCAGGGCCGCGTCGTCCAGCGCCCACAGCACCAGCGTCGGCACCTCGACGCGCAGCCGTCCGTCGGGCAGCGTGGGAATGTCGTCGGCCGTGGTCCTGCCGGGCACCGGCGGCTTCATCGGCGTGACGCGGTAGAGGTTGCAGGCGCCGGTCAGGCCCAGGCTCCACACGTCGCGGTACTGCTGCCGCACCGCGTCGGTCAGCCAGCCGAAGCCGTCCGGGCCGGCCTTCATCAGGGTGAACATGGCGAACAGGCGGGCGTGGTCGTTCTCGGCCAGCACGGCCTCGGAGCCCGGCGCGGCCAGCCAGTTCATGTAGGCGCTGGCCTCCTGCTGCGCCGGGTTGGTCTTCAGCTCGCGCGTGAAGGTGCCGGGGTGGGGCGAGTTGACGATGACCAGCCGGCCCAGTTGCCGCGGCAGCGCGTTGGCGAAGCCCCAGCCGAAGGCGCCGCCCCAGTCGTGGGCGACCAGGGTGTCGATGCGGCCGCCGGGGCGCTCGGACCGGGCCAGTTCCGCCACGTCCTGCACCAGCAGGTGCGGGCGGTAGGCCTGGACCTCCTTCGGCGAGGAGGAGCGCTCGAAGCCGCGCAGGTTGGGCGCCACGCAGCGGAAGCCGCCGTGCGCCGGGTCGGCGAACCATTCGAGCAGCGGATCCCAGATGAAGGCGGCCTCCGGGAAACCGTGCAGGAACACCATCAGCGGCCGGCCCGCCTCGCCGGCGGCGCGGCAGCTCAGGGTGATGCCGTGGGGCAGGGAGCGTTCGAAAGTCTCGATGGCCATGGCGTCTGTCTCCGGTTGTCGTGCTCGCGGCCGCCCGCGCATGGACGGCCGCGGTTCAGGTGCCGGGATGCGTCCAGCGCCAGAGCATCTCGGCGGCTTCGTCCACGCCCTGGCGCTTGAGGGCCGAGAACAGTCTGACCTCTCCGCCGCCGGCCTGCAGTCGCGCAATGGACAGTGCCTTGGCGGCTTCCGAGCGCGTGAGCTTGTCGGCCTTGGTCAGCAGCACGAGGAAATCCAGGCCCAGCTCCACGCGCGGGCGGATCACTTCCAGCAGCACCTCGTCCAGCTCCGTCAGCCCCAGCCGCGGATCGACCATCAGCACCACGCCGGCCAGCGTCTCGCGCGTGACCAGATAGTGGCCCATCACGCGCTGCCAGCGCAGCTTGGCCTCGCGCGGCACGGCGGCATAGCCGTAGCCGGGCAGGTCGGCCAGCACCGCGTCGTCGACCTGGCCCTTGCCCACGCCGAACAGGTTGATGTGCTGCGTGCGCCCCGGTGTCTTGGAGGCGAAGGCCAGGCGCCTGCGCTGCGTCAGCGTGTTGATGGCGGTGGACTTGCCGGCGTTGGAGCGCCCGACGAAGGCGATCTCGGGCAGCCCCAGCGGCGGCAGGTGCTCCAGGCGCGGCGCACTGGAGAGGAAATGGGCGGTGTGCAGCCAGCCCAGCGCGTCGCGGCGGCGGGCGGCGGCCGCGACGGCATCGATGGGGGGGGCACCGGCCGCGGTCGCGTCGGCGGGCGCCGGGGGGGGCGGCTGGGTCATGGCACTCGGGGAAAACGCCCCCGCCGGAACGGCGGGACAGACGGGGTGCCATTGTAGAATTACCCGGTTTTGCGCTAACAAACTCGCCCCCGATATGAAGTTGTTCGCCCCTGTCCTGCTGGCGGCCTTGCTGGGCGCCACCGGCGCCGGCACCGCGCTCGCAGCCGAGGAGCCTGCGGCCCGGCCTGCCGCGGCCAAGCCCGATCCCGCCAAGGGCGACACCCTCTTCAACACCGCGCCGCCCAACGGCGTGGCCTGCGCCTCCTGCCACAACGCCGACGGCAACTCGGCCATCGCGGCCAATCCCAAGCTGGCGCAGCAGCACCCCGAGTACCTCCTCAAGCAGCTGCAGGAGTTCAAGGCCGGCAAGCGCAAGAACGCCGTCATGCAGCCCATGGTGGCCAGCCTGAGCGAGCAGGACATGCGCGACATCGCCTGGTTCCTGGGCAGCAGGAAGATCAAGACCGGCTTCGCCAAGGAGAAGGACCTCGTCACGCTGGGCGAGCGCATCTTCCGCGGCGGCATCGCCGACCGCCAGGTGCCCGCCTGCGCCGGCTGCCACAGCCCCAACGGCGCCGGCATCCCGGCCCAGTACCCGCGCCTGGGCGGCCAGCATGCCGACTACACCGAGGCCCAGCTCAAGGCCTTCCGCGACGGCGTGCGGGGCAACAGTCCGCAGATGGCGGGGGTCACCGCCAGGATGAACGACCGGGAGATCAAGGCGGTGGCCGACTACATCGCCGGCCTGCGCTGATTTTTGACGCGCGTCAAACCGCGTCCGAGAACCAACCGCCGACAATAAAACCCAACAGGGCGGGCCGATCCGAAGGATCGCCCGCTCTTTTGCTTTCATGACCGCCTCCACCCACGGCCTGCGCCTTCGCACCGGTTCGCATGCGCTGCGCACCGGGGTGGAGCTGCTGTCGTCGATGCGCTTCGCCATCGCGCTGCTGACGGTCATCTGCATCGCTTCGGTCATCGGCACGGTGCTGCGGCAGAACGAGCCCCTGGCCAACTACATCAACCAGTTCGGGCCGTTCTGGGCACAGGTGTTCCTGGCGGCGCGGCTGGACGCGGTCTACAGCGCCTGGTGGTTCCTGCTGATCCTGGCCTTCCTGGTGGTCAGCACCTCGCTGTGCATCGCGCGCAACACGCCGCGCATCCTGGCCGGCCTGCGCGACTTCAAGGAAAACATCCGGGTGCAGGGCCTGAAGGCCTTCGGCCTGTGCGCGCAAGGCCCGCTGGACGAGGCGCCCGAGGCTGCGGCGCGGCGCATCGGCCGGCAGTTGGCGGGGGGCGGCTGGAAGGTGAAGCTGCAGCACCGCCAGGGCGGGGCCGAGGACGGCTGGATGGTCGCCGCCCGCGCCGGCGGCGCCAACAAGTGGGGCTACCTCGCGGCGCACGGCGCCATCGTGCTGATCTGCCTGGGCGGCCTGCTGGACGGCGAGCTGGTCGTGCGCGCCCAGACCTGGTTCAGCGGCAAGAGCGTCTACCACGGCGGCGGCCTCATCGCCGACGTGCCGGCCCGGCACCGGCTCCCGGCGTCCAACCCGACCTTCCGCGGCAACATCCTGGTGCCCGAGGGCGGCCAGTCCTCGGTGGCCATCCTCAACCAGGGCAGCGGCGTGCTGCTGCAGGAGCTGCCCTTCGCCATCGAGCTGAAGAAGTTCATCGTCGACTACTACTCGACCGGCATGCCCAAGCTCTTCGCCAGCGAGGTGCTGCTGCACGACCGCGCCACCGGCGAGACCAGGGCGGCGCGCATCGAGGTCAACCACCCGGCCAGCTGGAAGGGCGTGCAGATCTACCAGTCCAGCTTCGATGACGGCGGCTCGAAGGTGAAGCTCAGGGCCGTGCCCATGAACGCCGGAGGCAGGGGCTTCGACCTCGATGGCGCCATCGGCGGCAGCACCGAGCTGAGCGACGGCAGCGAGCGCCTGACGCTGGAGTACACGGCGCTGCGGGTGATCAACGTCGAGAACTTCGCCGGTGCGCAGGGCAGCGGCGCCGACGTGCGCAAGGTGGACCTGCGGTCGCACCTGGGCTCGGCGGCCGCGGCCGGCAAGTCGAAGGACCTGCGCAACGTCGGCCCCAGCATCGGCTACAAGCTGCGCGACGCTTCAGGCCAGGCGCGCGAGTTCCAGAACTACATGGTGCCCGTGGCCATGGAAGAGGGCGGGCCGCCGGTCTTCCTGCTGGGCGTGCGCGAGCAGCCCGACCAGCCTTTCCGCTACCTGCGCGTGCCCGCCGACGAGCAGGGCTCGATGGCGGGCTACCTGCACCTGCGCGACGCGCTGGCCGACGACGGCCAGCGCCGGCAGGCGGTGGACCGCTACGTGGCCCGCGTGCTCGACCCGGCGCGCAAGGCGCAGGTGCAGCAGCTGCGCGACTCGTCCCTGCGTGCGCTGGACCTGTTCGCCGGCGCGGAGCGCATCAAGCCGGCCGCCGGTGCCGCCGCGCCGCGCAGCACCGGCGGCTGGCAGGCGATCGCCGAGTTCATCGACCTGCAGGTGCCCGAGGCCGAGCGCGAGCGCGCCGGCCAGGTGCTGGTGCGGGTGGTCAACGAGGTGCTGTTCGAGCTGCTCAACCTCAGCCGCGAGCGCGCCGGCCAGGCGCCGCTGCCGATGGACGACCAGGGACAGGCCTGGCTCACGCAGGCGGTGCTGGCGCTGTCGGACGCGCCCTTCTATCCGGCCCCGGTGGCGCTGATGCTGACCGGCTTCGACCAGGTGCAGGCCAGCGTGTTCCAGGTGGCCCGGGCGCCCGGCAGAAACGTGGTCTACCTGGGCTGCGCATTGCTCATCGTCGGCATTTTTGCCATGCTCTACGTGCGCGAGCGGCGCCTGTGGGTGTGGATCGCGCCGGCGGCGGGCGGGGGCAGCGGTGCGACCCTGGCCCTGTCGAGCAACCGGCGCAACCTGGACACCGGGCGCGAGTTCGCCCACCTGCGCCGCCGCCTGCTCGGCGACGAGACGCCGGCGGCCGAGACCCCCACGGAGAACAGCCCATGAACACCACCACCCTCGCGCTCCACGAAAGCTGGCACGCCCGGCGCAGCCTCTTCGACTGGGTGTTCGCCGCCATCGTGGCGGCGGGCGGGCTGTTCGCCTTCTCGCGCTACCAGCTCTCGATGGACGTCTACGAGAAGGTCATCCTGCTGGCCGCCGTGGCGGCGCTGGTCTGGCTGGGCTGGTTCTGGCGCCCGCTGCGGGTGCTGGCGCTGGGGGTGGGCGCGGCCTCGCTGCTGGCCATCGCCGCCTACCAGGGCGACCTGTCGCGCGCCGAGCAGGTCTTCTGGCTCAAGTACTTCCTGTCCAGCCAGTCGGCCATCCTGTGGATGAGCGTGCTGGTCTTCATGAGCACGCTGTTCTACTGGCTGGGCATCTTCGGCGGCGCGCAGGCCGGAGCGCTGGAGCGCATCGGCTCGCGCCTGGCCTGGGCGGCGGTGGCGATGGCGCTCATCGGCACCCTGGTGCGCTGGTACGAGAGCCACCTGATCGGCCCCGACATCGGCCACATCCCGGTGAGCAACCTGTACGAGGTGTTCGTCCTGTTCTGCTGGCTGACCACCACGTTCTATCTGTACTTCGAGGCGCGCTACGCCACCCGCACGCTGGGCGCCTTCGTGATGCTGGCGGTCAGCGCGGCGGTGGGCTTCCTGCTGTGGTACACGCTGGTGCGCGGCGCGCAGGAGATCCAGCCGCTGGTGCCGGCCCTGCAGAGCTGGTGGATGAAGCTGCACGTGCCGGCCAACTTCATCGGCTACGGCACCTTCTCGCTGGCGGCGATGGTGGCCTTCGCCTACCTGATCAAGCAGCAGGCCGGCGAGCGGCGCTGGGGGCGCCTGGCGCCGATCTGGCTGCTGGGCGTGGCGCTGTGCTTCGTGCCCATCGCCTTCCGCCAGCGCGGCGTGGCCGAGGCGGGCGGCAGCTACTGGGTGGGCTACGCGCTCGTCGCGGCGCTGGTCGCGGCCGGCATCCTGGCCTGCCGCCGGCGCATCGCGGCGCGGCTGCCGGCCTTCGAGGTGCTGGACGACATGATGTACAAGTCCATCGCGGTCGGCTTCGCCTTCTTCACCATCGCCACCGTGCTGGGCGCGCTGTGGGCGGCCGACGCCTGGGGCGGCTACTGGAGCTGGGACCCGAAGGAGACCTGGGCCCTGATCGTGTGGCTGAACTACGCGGCCTGGCTGCACATGCGGCTGGTCAAGGGCCTGCGCGGCACCGTCGCCGCGTGGTGGGCGCTGGCCGGGCTGGCGGTCACGAGTTTCGCCTTCCTGGGCGTGAACATGTTCCTGTCGGGGCTTCACAGCTACGGGACGCTGTGAGCCGGCGCCGGGTCGGGAATGCACCGCCACGGCATCGAAATGCGCTAGAACAGGGCATAAATCACCCATTTATGGTGCATTTTAGAAAGAGGTGCACCAGTCCATGGCGGCATCGTTTTTGCTCGCCATCGCCTGACATTCCCTACGGACGCGATGGCGATGAACAAGCGACACCTCCTGCAATCCTTCCTGGCGGCCTCGGCCCTGTGCTTCGGGCTGGGCAGCGCCCAGGCGCAGACGCCCATCAAGTTCCAGCTCGACTGGCGCTTCGAGGGCCCTGCCGCCCTCTTTCTGCACCCCGCCGCCAAGGGCTATTTCAAGCAGGCCGGCATCGACGTGACCATCGACGCCGGCAACGGCTCGGGCGGCACCGTGACGCGCGTGGCCTCGGGGGCCTACGACATGGGTTTCGCCGACCTGGCGTCGCTGATGGAGTTTCACGCCAACAACCCCGACAGCCCCAACAAGCCGGTCGCGGTGATGATGGTCTACAACAACACGCCGGCCTCGGTCATGGCCCTCAGGAAGAGCGGCATCACCAAGCCGGCCGACCTCAGCGGCAAGAAGCTGGGCGCCCCGGTGTTCGACGCCGGCCGCCGCGCCTTCCCCATCTTCGCCCAGGCCAACCACATCGGGAACGTGGCGTGGACCGCCATGGACCCGACGCTGCGCGAGACCATGCTGCTGCGCGGCGACATCGACGCCATCACCGGCTTCACCTTCACCTCGCTGCTCAACCTGGAGGCGCGCGGCGCCAAGGCCGGCGACATCGTGGTGCTGCCCTACCCGGACTACGGCGTGAAGCTGTACGGCAACGTCATCATCGCCTCGCCCAGGCTCATCAAGGAGAAGCCGGAGGTGGTGCGGGCCTTCCTCTCGGCCTTCGTCAAGGGCGCCAGGGAGGTGCTCGCCAACCCGGCCGTGGCCATCGAGTCGGTCAAGGCGCGCGACGGCATCATCGACAGCAAGCTGGAGACGCGGCGCCTGCAGATGACCATCGACACGGTGATCAACACGCCCGACGCGCGCGCCGAGGGCTTCGGTGCCGTGAATCCGGCGCGCCTGTCGCTGATGGCCTCGCAGGTCTCTGACGCCTTCAACACCAAGACGCGTGTCGGCCCCGAGGCCGTGTGGACCCCCAGCCTGCTGCCGCCGGCCGCCGAACTGGCCATCCTCAAGAAGTGAGCAGCGGCGCGCCGCCCATGACCGACGACGCCACCCCCTTCGTCGACTTCCAGGATGTCTGGCTCGCCTACAACGAGCAGTTGCTGCGCGAGAACCACTTCGCCGTCGAGGCCATCGACCTGCAGGTGAAGAAAGGCGAGTTCATCGCCATCGTCGGCCCCTCGGGCTGCGGCAAGTCCACCTTCATGAAGCTCACCACGGGCCTGCGCATGCCGTCGATGGGCCGCATCCGCATCGATGGCCAGCCGGTGACCGGGCCGCTCAAGATCTCGGGCATGGCCTTCCAGTCGCCCTCGCTGCTGCCCTGGCGCACCACGGTCGACAACGTGCTGCTGCCGCTGGAGATCGTGGAGCCCTACCGCTCCAGCTTCAAGTCCAAACGCAAGGAATACGAGGAGCGTGCCCGGCGCCTGCTGCAGAAGGTGGGTCTCGCCGGCTACGAGGACAAGTTTCCCTGGCAGCTCTCGGGCGGCATGCAGCAGCGCGCCAGCATCTGCCGCGCGCTGATCCACGAGCCCAAGATGCTGCTGCTGGACGAGCCCTTCGGCGCGCTCGACGCCTTCACCCGCGAGGAGCTGTGGTGCATCCTGCGCGACCTGTGGACCGAGCAGCGCTTCAACGTGATCCTGGTCACGCACGACCTGCGCGAGTCGGTCTTCCTGGCCGACACGGTGTACGTGATGAGCAAGTCGCCCGGGCGCTTCGTCGTCCGGCGCGAGATCGAACTGCCGCGCCCGCGCGCGCTGGAGCTGACCTACACCAAGGAGTTCAGCGACATCGTGCACGAGCTGCGCGGCCACATCGGCGCCCTCCGCCAGGGGGCGGCGGCCCAGCCGCTGCCGCAATAGGGAGGCCCGCGATGACCCCCAACAAGACCCTCGAACGCTGGTCGCCCTGGCTGCTGCTGGTGGCGGTGATCACGCTGTGGCAGATCGTCTGCGCGGCCTTCAACGTCTCGGACTTCATCTTCCCCAGCCCGCTGCGCATCTGGGAACAGTTCTGGGAGTTCAAGGCCATCATCGCCGGCCACGCCTGGCGCACCTTCTGGGTGACGATGGCCGGCTTCGGCCTGGCCATCGTGGTGGGCGTGCTGCTGGGCTTCGTCATCGGCAGCTCGCGCCTGGCCTATGCCGCCGTGTACCCGCTGATGACCGCCTTCAATGCCCTGCCCAAGGCGGCTTTCGTGCCGATCCTGGTGGTGTGGTTCGGCATCGGCATCGGGCCGGCCATCCTCACCGCCTTCCTCATCAGCTTCTTCCCCGTCATGGTCAACATCGCCACCGGCCTGGCCACGCTGGAGCCGGAACTGGAGGACGTGCTGCGCGTGCTGGGCGCCAAGCGCTGGGACGTGTTGGTCAAGATCGGCCTGCCGCGCTCGATGCCCTACTTCTTCGCCTCGCTCAAGGTGGCGATCACGCTGGCCTTCGTCGGCACCACGGTGAGCGAGATGACCGCCGCCAACGAGGGCATCGGCTACCTGCTGATCAGCGCCGGCTCGGCCATGCAGATGGGCCTGGCCTTCGCCGGGCTGATGGTGGTGGGCGCGATGGCGATGATCATGTACGAGCTCTTCAGCGTCGTCGAGAAGCACACCACCGGCTGGGCGCACCGCGGATCGCAGCACTGAGCCGCGCGGCCGGCCGCCCTTGCGCGGCCCCGCTTGACACTGAACGCCGCTTCAAGGTTAAGGTGCGGTGACAAGGAGCACCCCCGGCATGCCTCATCGCATCCTGCACGTCGTCAGCAACGTCGCCCACTTCGACGACCCCTCCGAACGGACCGGGCTGTGGCTGTCGGAGCTGACCCACGCCTGGCACGTGTTCGCCGCCCTGGGGCACGAGCAGCGCCTCGTGAGCCCGCGCGGCGGGGTCTCGCCGCTGGAGCCGCGGTCGCTGAAGTGGCCGAACATCGACGCCACCGCGAAGGCATGGCTGGCCGACCCGGCGTGCATGGCGCTGCTGTCGAACACGGCCCGGCCCGACGAGATCGACCCGGCGGACTTCGACGCGGTCTACTTCACCGGCGGGCACGCCGTCATGTGGGACTTTCCGGACGCGCCGGGGCTGCAGCGCATCGCCCGCGACATCCACGAGCGCGGCGGCATCGTCTCCTCGGTGTGCCACGGCTACTGCGGCCTGCTGAACACGCGGCTGTCGGATGGCACGCTCCTGGTCGCCGGCCGCCGGCTCACCGGCTTTTCGTGGCCCGAGGAGGTGCTGGCCGGCGTCGCCCGCCAGGTGCCCTACAACGCCGAGGAAGAGATGAAGCGGCGCGGCGCGCTCTACGAGAAGGCCTGGCTGCCCTTCGTCTCCAAGGTCGTGGTCGACGGCCGGCTGGTGACGGGCCAGAACCCGCAGTCGGCCAAGGCCACCGCCGAGGAGGTGGCGGCCCTGCTGCGTTGAGGCGAAGGCCTACCGCCGGGCCGCCCGCCGGCGTGCTGCGTTGCCGGGGCCGGGCACGCCGCCCGCCTCCACCAGCCGCATGCCCGACAGCACGCGCCGGGCGTTGGCGGCGCAGTCCATGTCGCGCGGCCGCGCCTCGATCTGCGCCATCAGGTCGACCAGCTGCGCCTTGCTCTGCGCGAGCTGCGCCTGCAGCGCCTCGATGTCCGCCACCTTGCGGCGCAGCGTGTCGAGCAGGGCGCCGTGCTCCCACCGCCCCAGGTCGCCGGGCAGCAGCGTGCGCAGCTCGTCCAGGCTGAAGCCCGCCTGCTGCGCGGTGGCGATCAGCCGGAGCACCAGCACCGCCTCGGCGGGATAGCTGCGGTAGCCGTTGGCCTGGCGCTCGACGGCCTGGAGCAGGCCGATGCGCTCGTAGAAGCGGATGCGCGAGGGGGCCAGGCCGGTGCGCTGGGCGAGTTCGCCGATCTTCATGGTCACGATGCTCCGAATGCCGGCGAGTTTGACATTGAACTTCGCTTGAAGGTTAAGCTGCCGCCAGGGCGGGCGCAGTCCGCCGTCATGGAACCGGGATTCGAGGCACTGAATGCAGACGATATTGGGGGCCAACGGCCAGATCGCGGTGGAACTGGCGCGCCAGCTGCGGCGCAGCCACACGGCCGAGCTGAGGCTCGTGAGCCGCCATCCGCGCAAGGTCAACGACACCGACATCGTGGTGCCGGCCAACCTCCTCGATGCCGGGCAGACCCGCGCGGCGGTCGAGGGCAGCAGCGTCGTCTACTTCACCGCCGGGCTGCCGCCGGACACGCAGCTGTGGGAGACGCAGTTCCCGGTGATGCTGAAGAACGCCCTCGAGGCGAGCCGGGTGGCGGGCGCGAAGTTCGCCTATTTCGACAACACCTACATGTACCCGCAGGACGCCCGGCTCCAGACCGAGGAGACGCCCTTCGCGCCGGTCGGGCCCAAGGGCAGGGTCCGCGCGGCGATGGCGTCGATGGTGCTCGAGGAGATGGCGCGCGGCGACATCCCCGTGCTCATCGGCCGCGCCCCGGAGTTCTACGGCCCGGGCAAGACGCAGAGCTTCACCAATGCGCTGGTCCTCGACCGGCTCAAGGCCGGCGAGAAGCCCCGCGTACCGGTGCGCGACGACACGCTGCGCACGCTCGTCTGGACCCCCGACGCGAGCCGCGCGCTGGCGGCCCTCGGCAACGCGCCGGACGCCTTCGGGCAGACCTGGCACCTGCCCTGCTGCGACGACCGGCCGACCTACAGGACCTTCGTCGTCATGGCGTGCGAGGTGTTCGGCCGGGAGGCCGCCTACGCGGTTGTCGGCAAGTGGACCCTGATGGCGGCGGGCCTCTTCTCCAGGCAGGTGCGCGAGATCCGGGAACTGCTGCCCCGCTACGAGCAGGACAACCGCTTCGACTCCACGAAGTTCAAGCGTCGGTTCCCGGAGTTCGCGGTGACCACGTACCGCGAAGGTCTCGAACTGATCCGGCGGGAGCCGCCCTTCGCGTAGGCCACCCGAGGCCGGCACCCTTGCCAGCGGCGGCGGGGCTGCGATGAGCCG
Source organism: Xenophilus sp. (assembly GCA_047607325.1). Taxonomy (GTDB): domain Bacteria; phylum Pseudomonadota; class Gammaproteobacteria; order Burkholderiales; family Burkholderiaceae_C; genus Xenophilus. The sequence continues at coordinate 12,767 of JASGDG010000244.1, forward strand.
GCGCAGCGGCCGCTATGCTGGCCGCTGCCCATGCACCTGTTCCCTATCCTTCGGAGGCAGCGCCACCGTGCGGCGTGTGCCCTGGCGGCGCTGCTGTGCGCCGCCTGCGCGGCGCCGCCTCGGCCGCCGTCGCCCACGCCATCCGCGGCCTCGGCCGCCGACTTGTGCGGCGCCAC
>JASGDG010000245.1:0-7082 GCA_047607325.1 Xenophilus sp.
CCAGGTCGTTGTGCTTGCCGCCGGCGCGCAGGCAGGCCTGCACCGAGGCCGCGCGCACGTAGGGCCGCCGGTCGGTGCCGAGGAACACGTCCTTGAACTGCACCATGCCCGAGTTGGTGAACATCAGCGTCGGGTCGTTGCCCGGCACCAGCGGGCTCGAAGGCACGACCGTGTGGCCCTTGGCTTCGAAGAAATCCAGGAAGGTCTTGCGGATGTCCGCGACCGTGAACGGGGGCTGGCTCATGAGAAGGAGAAAAGGCGGGGCGCGCGGGCCAAATCGTTGGCGGGGTTCGCTGACAAAAGCGCCAACTTCTTGATTCGATTGAACATTTGATTATAGGTCGCGGGGGTCTGCAAGCGCCTGCCGCAGCAGCACCTCGTGCCATGCCCGGTGCGGGGGCGGCCAGCTTCGCGGCGGCACGGGTCCACCGCCAGGCGGCCCGGTGCGCCTCGATGGCCGGCAGCACGGCATCGGCCGGGAACAGGCCGACGAACCGCGCGGGCGGACGGGAGTGCCCGACGGGGACATACGCGAATCAATCGAAAGCATTAGGCAGGCTGGCGCCGTCTCCCCAGAGTCAGGTAGGGCTTGCAGAATGGGCGTAAGGTGTGGTGTCACACCATTGACACAAGGAGTCTTGCATGCCTGCCTCCGGGGCCGCGCACTGGACCATCGACGACCTGGACTTCTCGCGCATCGTGCTGGATACGGTCCGCGAGGACGAGACGCTGTTCTACCTGGCCTGCTCGGCCTCTTTCGTCGAAAGCGGTTCGGACCTCTACACCCGCAACCTGATCGACTACTTCGAAGGCGACGAGGAAGTGACGCAATGGCTGCGCGAGCACTGGGAGCCCGAGGAACTGCAGCACGGCCGCGCCCTGCGCGCCTACGTGGAACACGCGTGGCCGGAGTTCGACTGGGAGCCGGCGTACCGCAGCTTTCTGGAGGAATACGCCACCTACTGCAAGGTCGAACTGCTGGCGCCCAGCCGGGGGCTGGAGATGTCGGCGCGCTGCGTGGTCGAGACCGGCACCTCCACCTACTACCGCGCACTGGCCAAGGCCACCACCGAGCCCGTGTTCGCCGACCTCGCCTCGCGCATCGCGGCCGACGAGGTCAACCACTACAAGCACTTCTACCGCTTCTTCCGCCACTATCGAGAGCAGGAGCGGCTGAGCCGGGCGCGTGTGTTCGGCACGGTGGCGCGGCGAACCTGGGAACTCAAGAGCGAGGATGCCGACTGCGCCCTGCGCCACATCGCGCGCGTGCGCGACCCGGCCCACGCGGCCGACAAGACTTGGCTGCGCGCCCTGGGCAGCCGCGTGAGCCGCGTCGTCAGCCGCAACCTCCACCCCGGCTCGACGCTGAAGATGCTGATGCGCCCGCTGGACCTGCCGCCGCGCGTGGAAACCGCGCTGCAGGTGCCGATCGAGCATTTCATGCAGCGGGTGTTCCTGCGCTGAACGGACGGGCGGAGCCGCTAGAATCCGCACCGCTGCGGGTGTAGTTCAATGGCAGAACGGCAGCTTCCCAAGCTTCATACGAGGGTTCGATTCCCTTCACCCGCTCCACTGCCTCATTCCGGGGTCGTCCAGGAAAGTCCGCAGCCCAACGGGGCCATCAGCCGATGGCGGTTGAACCATGGCACCCTCTCAAGGCTTGATGCTGTGGCGAATGTCCGCAGCCAGGCGCAGCGCCTGCTCATCATCCAACTGGGCGATCGTGATTCGCAGCCCCCGCCCCGATTCCTGCACGCGGAAGGCCGAGCCTGCGCGCACCAGCCACCCGCGCTTGGCGAGCGCGAAGACGGCGGCCTGCTCGTCCTGGTCCAAGGGCACCCAGAGGTTAAGTCCGTCCGCCGACGCCAGGCTGCCGATGCCATGCCTGGCCAATGCGGAAACCAACTGCCGACGGCGATGAGCGTAGTCCTCTCGTGCCTTCGCAATGAGGGGCGTCCACGATGCGTCGGTGAGGCAGAGGCGAACGATGTCCTGCAGAACGTGGCTGACCCAGGTGGTGCCCGAAGCCATTCGCAGCCGCAGGAGAGAGGCTGTCTGCGGATCGCAGGCAACAAAGGCGAACCGCAAATCGGGCCCCAGCACCTTGGAAACGGAGCGCACCAGGGCCCAGCGATGCGTGGACGCGGCAATGGGCGAGTGGTATGCCGCTTTGCATAGCAGCGCGAAATGATCGTCCACGATGGTGAGGACGTGCGGATGCCGATGGAGTACGTTCCTGATGGCTTCAGCCCGCTCGGCACTCAAGTTGCAACCGGTGGGATTGTGCGCGCGCGGCGTCAGGATCACGGCCTGCGCCCCTGCTGCCAAGGCATCGTTCAGTCCCTCGGCCTGCATGCCTTGCTCATCCACGGGAATGCCGACTGCCTGCATCCCGTTGAGGCGCAGGGTGTTGATGCTGCTGAGGAAGCAGGGGTCCTCTACCGCGACGCGATCCCCTGCAACCAGGTGCGCGGCCAGCAGCCGCTCGATCGCATCGACCGCGCCGCCGGCCAGTTCCACATCGAATGGCGAGGGGCAATCGATTCCGCACCATTGGCGCGCGTAGGCAGCCAGCCTTGCATCGACGGTGGGCTCCCCGTACAGCCGCGGTCGGTAGTCGGATCGTGCGAACGTGGCTGACAGATCCGGCAGCCATGCCGGATTGGGGTTGCCGTCGGCCACGTCCGTGAGCCGAGAGTCGGGCGTGGTTCCTTCCTGCTCCCCGGGACCTGCGTGCTGGCGCACGAGCGTTCCGAGACGCCCCAGGGAAAGGGCAATGCCCGACGTGACCAACCGCTTGTACGCCGACGCGACCGTGTTGCGGTTGACATCCAGCGTCGCGGCGAGGTCCCGCACCGGCGGCAAGGCCTGGCCCGGCTGAAGTTGTCCCGATTGGGTCAGTGACCGGATGCTGTCGAAGATCTCCGATGCTGTTTTTCCTGCGATTTGCATTTTGTCCTATGACAATTATAAAATTGTCACAGAACTATTTTACGACCGCGCACATGACCCACCCTGCCTTCACCGGGGGAATCTCGCCGCAGCGCCAGCCCTATGCCATGGCCGGGGTTGATCCGAAGGTCTATCCGCCGGCCACCACCGTGGCCGACTTTCGGCGCAACCTGGCCCTCGTTCGGGCGCGCATTGCCCGGGCCTGCCTGCGTGCCGGCCGGGATCCGGCAACGGTGCGGCTGTTGCCGGTCAGCAAGACCGTGGATGAAGAGCGCATCCGGCTGTCCTACGAAGCGGGGTGTTGGCAACTGGGCGAGAACAAGGTGCAGGAGGCCCATCGCAAGTGGGAGGCCATGGCCGACCTGCCTGAGTTGACGTGGTCCGTGATCGGTCATTTGCAAACCAACAAGGCCAAACTGGTGGCGCGCTTCGCGTCCGAGTTCCAGGCGCTCGACAGCCTCAGGGTGGCCGAGGCACTGGAGCGGCGCCTGCAGGCCGAAGGACGCGGGCTGGATGTGTTCGTGCAAGTCAACACCTCTGGCGAGGCGAGCAAGTACGGGCTCCATCCAGATGCCGTGATGGCCTTCATCCAGGCGCTTCCGGTGTACGCATCGTTGCGTGTGCGTGGCTTGATGACACTGGCGATGCTGTCCTCGAAACCCGAGCGGGTACGGTCCTGCTTCGTGCTGCTGAGGACGCTGCGTGACCGCCTCCGGCAGACGTTGCCCGGAGGGGATTCGATCACCGAACTCTCGATGGGCATGTCCGGAGACTTCGAGATGGCCATCGAAGAAGGCGCAACGGTCATTCGTGTGGGCCAGGCCATCTATGGGGCTCGGGCCCTGCCGGACAGCCACTTCTGGCCCGACGAGGAAGGCCCCTCCCCGCCATTGGATGACAGGTGCTACGCGCTCAACAAATAGCGCCAGCTTTGCCTGATGCAGCCAAGGCATTGCTGGCAAACAAAACAGGCTGAGGTCCCGATCGGGAGAGCCCCATGAAGACTGCTATCGCACTTCGTCACGTCCATTTCGAGGACGTGGACACACTGCACGGTGTGCTGACCGAATTCGGATACACCCTCAAGTATCTCGATCCCGCAACCGATCCTCTCATCCGCCCGGATGTTCAAGAGGCCGACCTGCTCATTGTGCTGGGCGGGCCGATCGGAGCATACGACGAGATGGCCTATCCCTTTCTGGCGGATGAACTGTCGGCCATCCAGTCTCAGCTGCATTCCGGCAAGCCCCTGCTCGGCATCTGCCTCGGTGCCCAGTTGATCGCAAGAGCCCTGGGGGCCAAGGTTTATCCCATGGGCGTCAAGGAGATCGGGTTTTCCGCCCTCGAATTGACGAAAGCGGGAGAGCTTTCCGTGCTGGCCGACCTGGGAGATGCACCTGTCCTGCACTGGCACGGCGATCAGTTCGACATTCCCGAGGCCGGTGTGCGCCTGGCCGGTACGGCCGTTTGCCCGAATCAGGCATTTGCGGTCGGTCACCACGTGCTCGGGCTGCAGTTCCACCTGGAGGCCGACCCTGGCACGATGGAACGGTGGCTGATTGGCCATGCCTGCGAACTGGGAGCCGCGGGCGTCGATCCGCGCATGCTGCGCGCTGACGCCCAGAGATACGGCAAGCGTCTGCACGAGTCCGCTTGCCAGGTGATGCGGGGATGGCTGACCGGGCTGGAAGCTGCCCAACCGGTATGTTGAGAGCCCTTCAAAGCACCGGCCGAAGTGTCAGGCCCCGTGTACGAGCCCGCCGGGGGCTGGGCACGCTGGCCGCATCCAGGCTGGCCCGGCTGCAATCCAGCCGCCCGGCCTGAAACAACTGGGCGGCAGTGGAGGCCCCCGGGCCGGGCGGCCTTCAATGCCGGCTGGCCGCCTCGACGGAACGCAGCGCTGGCCGCTCGGTCAACAGGTCGGCCTCCATGGTCTCCAGCCGCGTCGAGCGGGTCAGTTCGCGCTCCAGACGGCGCACCCGGTCCTCGTACATGCGCGCCAGGGCGGCATGGTGCTCGGCGGCGGCCTGGTGCTCGATGCGCGCCATCTGCGCCTCCTGCAGCAGCGCGGTGGCACGCTTGAGGTAAGCGTTGGGGTTGAAGCGAAGAAGATCGAGAAGCATGGCCCATCTCCAGGCAGTGGCGATGGCTCCATGCTTGTCCAGAGCCCGGCCGCGCCGTGTCAGCCATTTGCCCGTCTGCAGGCGCCGGGGCGCCGCTCATGCCAACTTTTTCAGCGTTCCGGCGGGTAATGCGGCGCTTCACCCAGGTCCCACGGCGCCGGCTCGCGCGCCAGCGGCGTGCGGGTCGATCCACGCGCGCACCCCATACTCCCCCCAGGTATACACTCGCTGCATGCCCCACTCGCCCGGCGAGAAGAAGAAGGCGCTGCTGCGCCTGCGCCGCATCCGCGGCCAGACCGAGGCGCTGGAGCGCGCGCTGGAAACCGGTGCCGGCTGCAGCCCCGTGCTGCAGCAGCTCGCCGCGATCCGCGGGGCCGTCAACGCCCTGATGTCCGAGGTGCTGGAGTCGCACATCCGCGAGGAGTTCGGCCAGCACGCGGACAAGGATCCGCGCCATGCCCTGCGGGTGCAGGACATGACCCAGCTCGTGCGCACCTATCTGCGCTAGGCGCGCCCTTTTCCATCGTTCCCGCCCACCGGAGACCTGCCCATGAAATCCCGCGCCGCCGTCGCCTTCGAGGCCGGCCAGCCCCTGCAGATCGTCGAGCTCGACGTCGCCCCGCCGAAGAAGGGCGAGGTGCTGGTGAAGATCACCCACACGGGCGTCTGCCACACCGACGCCTTCACGCTCTCGGGCGACGACCCGGAGGGGCTGTTCCCTGCCGTGCTGGGCCACGAGGGCGCCGGCATCGTGGTCGAGGTGGGCGAAGGCGTCACCAGCGTCAAGCCGGGCGACCACGTGATCCCGCTCTACACCGCCGAGTGCGGCGAGTGCCTGTTCTGCAAGAGCGGCAAGACCAACCTGTGCGTGGCCGTGCGCGCCACCCAGGGCAAGGGCGTGATGCCCGACGGCACCACGCGCTTCAGTTACGACGGCCAGCCCGTCTACCACTACATGGGCTGTTCCACCTTCAGCGAATACACGGTGGTGGCCGAGGTGTCGCTGGCCAAGGTGAACCCCGACGCCAACCCCGAGCAGGTCTGCCTGCTGGGCTGCGGCGTGACCACCGGCCTGGGCGCCGTGAAGAACACCGCCAAGGTGCAGGAAGGCGACTCGGTCGCCGTGTTCGGGCTGGGTGGCATCGGCCTGGCGGTGATCCAGGGCGCCCAGCTGGCCAAGGCCGGCCGCATCATCGCCATCGACACCAACCCCTCCAAGTTCGATCTGGCCAGGACCTTCGGCGCCACCGACTGCGTCAACCCCAAGGACCACGACAAGCCGATCCAGCAGGTGATCGTCGAGATGACGGGCTGGGGCGTGGACCACTCCTTCGAGTGCATCGGCAACGTCAACGTGATGCGCGCCGCGCTGGAGTGCGCGCACCGCGGCTGGGGCCAGAGCGTGGTCATCGGCGTGGCCGGCGCGGGGCAGGAGATCTCGACGCGCCCCTTCCAGCTCGTCACCGGCCGCCGCTGGCTGGGCACGGCCTTCGGCGGCGTCAAGGGCCGCAGCCAGCTGCCGGGCATGGTGGAAGACGCGATGGCCGACAGGATCAAGCTGGCCCCCTTCGTCACCCACACCATGCCGCTGACGGAGATCAACGAGGCCTTCGACCTGATGCACGAGGGCAAGTCGATCCGCTCGGTGGTGCACTACTGACGCCGCCATGGCGAACCCCACCGCCCGCCGCATCGCGGCCGTGGCCGGCGCCAGCGGGCTGGTGGGCCGCTGCCTGGTCGAGCGGCTGTGCGCCGACCCGGCCGTGGCGCAGGTGCATGCGCTGGTCCGGCGCGAACTGCCGCTGCGCCACGCCAGGCTGCGCTCCCACGTGGTCGACTTCGCCGCCCTGCCGGCCCTGCCGGCGATCGACGAGGTCTACCTGGCCCTGGGCACCACGATCAAGGTCGCGGGCAGCCAGGCGGCGTTCCGCGCGGTCGACTTCGACGCCAACCTCGCCGTGGCGCAGGCCGCGCTGGCGGCCGGCGCGCGCCGCGCGGGCCTGGTCA
>JASGDG010000246.1:0-5802 GCA_047607325.1 Xenophilus sp.
CGGCCGTGCGTTTTGTACTCAGTCACGGGCTCGAGCACCCCAGCGCCTACCAAACTGCACGGGCCGGTCTGGCCGCCTCAACGGCCGCCAGACTCTACCGCAATGGTCGGTTCTGAAGATACAAGCGCTGGGCCTCCCCCAGCCTCCCCATTCCACACCCTGCCCGACACACGACCGTGATCCGCTCCTCCCTCCTGCGCCCGGCCCGGCTGCTGATGGCGGCCATGATCCTGCCCGGCCTGCTGGCCGGCGCAGCGCACGCCAGCGGCGAAGCACCCGAAGTCAAGGAAATCCGGCAGCTGGCCTCGCCCAGCCGGGTGACTTTCCCGGAACTCGCCGAATACCTGGGCTACCTCGGCCCCATCAAGCTCAAGACCGTGGGCACGGCCACCGGCGGCCCGCAAGGCCTCCAGGCCGTCGTGACGGGCGACGCCGACTACGGCATGTCGTTCAACGGTTCGATCCTGAACCTGCGCGCGGCCAAGGCCCCGCTCAAGGCCGTGATCTCCTTCTATGGCACCGACGAGAAAACCTGGCGCGGCCTCTACGTGCTGGAGAACAGCCCCATCCGCACGCCGCAGGATCTGGTGGGCAAGAAAGTGGGCGTGAACACGCTGGGGGCTTACTTCGAGTTCATCGTCAAGGAATATCTGCGCCGAGGCGGCGTGAGCCAGGAGGACATCCGCAAGGTGGTCTTCGTGCCCCTGCCCTTCATCAGCACCGAGCAGTCGCTGCGCCAGGGCGTGATCGACGCGGCCATCCTGGAAGACGTGTTCCGCGAGCGCGCCGTGGAAAAAGGGGGCGTGCGGCTGCTGCAAAGCGACTACGACCTGCTCGGCCCTTTCCAGGCAGCCACCATCGCGCTGCACGAAAAGTTCATCGAGAAGAACCCGGTGGCCACGCGCATCTTCGTCTCGGGCACGGCCAGGGCGATCGAATGGGCACGCGAGCATCCCCGCGAGGAGGTCATCGCCACCTTCAAGAAGATCATCCACGAGCGCAGGCGCCCCAACGAAGTGGACACGGTGGTCGATTTCTGGAAGTCGGTCGGCGTCGGCGCCAGGGGCGGCGTGATCAGCGAGCGGGAGTTCTCCCTGTTCCTCGACTGGCTGGTGGCCAACGGGCAGATCAAGCCGGGCGTGATCAGGGCCGGCGACGCCTGGACCAACGAGTTCAACGTCTACGCCGCGAAAAGCAGCTAGCCACGCCCGCCATGCCGCCGACCGAAGCGTTTGCCACCGCCCCTCCCAAGATACGCCTGCGCGCCGTCTCCAAGCAGTTCGACGTGCGCACCCGCGCACCGCGCGCCGCGCGTCGGGCGGCTCCCTTCCTGGCGCTGCACGACGTCAACCTGGACGTCGAAGCAGGCCAGTTCCTCACGCTGGTGGGCCCGAGCGGCTGCGGCAAGTCCACGCTGCTGGACCTGCTGGGCGGGCTGACCGCGCCCAGCGCCGGGGACATCTGGATCGACGGCCGCCCGGTCGCCGGCCCCGGCCTGGACCGCAGCATCGTCTTCCAGCAGTACGCGCTGTTTCCATGGCGCACGGCGCTGGGCAACATCGAATTCGGGCTGGAAGCCAAGGGCGTCCCCAAATCCGAGCGCCCCGACCGGGCGCGGCAGTACCTCGCGCTGGTGGGGCTGCAAAAGTTCGCCGAGCACTATCCGCACGAACTCTCGGGCGGCATGAAGCAGCGCGTCGCCATCGCGCGCAGCCTGTCCTACGATCCCGACATCCTGCTGATGGACGAGCCCTTCGGCGCATTGGACGAGCAGACGCGCGAGTCGCTGCAGGAGGAATTGCTCAACATCTGGCGCGGCACGGGCAAGACCATCGTCTTCATCACGCACAGCATCGACGAAGCCGTCTACCTGGGCCAGCGCGTCGCCGTGATGCAGGCCGGCCCGGGGCGCATCACCGACATCGTGGCAGGCCCGGCGACGGCGCGCCCCCCGGGCCAGGACGTGCGGGCCGAGCCCGAGTTCGTGGCGTTGCGCCACGAGGTCTGGAAGCTGCTGCGGCGGAACACCGGCAGCACGCAGACCCCCCTGCACTGACGGCCCGCACGTCCCCTGCACATCCTCCCCGCCATGACGTCCCTCGATACGACCGCCGCCCTGCCCATCGCCGCGCGCCGCCCGGCCGGCGGGCTTTTGCTCGCGCTGGGCGACGTGTTCAAGCGCAGCATCGCGTTGATTCTCTTCTTCGCCGCGTGGGAGTTGATCCCGCGCACCGGCCTGCTGGATACGACCTTCCTGCCGCCGTTCTCCGACGTGCTGGCGAGGCTGGCGGAGATGCTCGCCTCGGGCGAACTGCCGAGCAACATCGCGGCCAGCCTGGGGCGCTCGCTTGCGGGCCTGGCCATCGCCGTCGCGTTCAGCGTGCCGCTGGGCCTCGCCATCGGCTGGTACACGCGACTGGGCGAACTGCTGAATCCGTTGCTGGAGATCTTCCGCAACACGGCGCCGCTGGCGCTGCTGCCCGTCTTCATCCTGATCCTGGGGCTCGGCGAGATCTCGAAGATCACCATGGTCACCTACGCCTGCGTCTGGCCCGTGCTGCTCAACACCATCAGCGCCGTGCGGCAAGTGGACCCTCTGCTCGTGCGCTCGGCGCGCTCCATGGGGTTGAATTCGTCGCGGCTGTTCCTGAAGGTGGTGCTGCCGGCGTCCGTGCCGACCATCTTCACCGGCATCCGGCTGGCGGGCGCCTCGTCGCTCCTGGTACTCATCGCGGCAGAGATGGCAGGCGCGCAACTGGGCCTGGGCTACCTGGTCAGCGCTGCGCAGTTCAATTTCCAGATCGCCACCATGTATGCCGGCATCATCACGCTGTCGTTGATCGGGCTGCTGTTCAACGGCTTCCTCCGGTGGCTGGAACACCGCCTGACGCGCTGGTCTCCCTCGCACGCCGGAAGGTGAAGGGCAGGCGCCAAGAAGACGCCCCCGAGCGGAGTTTGTTGCGCCGCGCGCCGGCAGGGCGCGCGGCAAGGCGTGCGTCCGCGGCCGGTATCATCGGCCGCCAGTCGTATGCCCGCGCGAGCCTTCCGCCGCGTTCTCTCCCCCGATCCATGTCCGCCGGCCTCAACCTCGCCCAGCAGGAAGCCGTGAACTACCTGCACGGCCCCTGCCTCGTGCTCGCCGGCGCGGGCTCGGGCAAGACGCGCGTCATCACGCACAAGATCGCGCGCCTGATCCAGGCCGGGCTGGAGCCCAAGCGCATCGCCGCCATCACCTTCACCAACAAGGCGGCGGCCGAGATGCGCGAGCGGGCCAGGGGGCTGATCGGGCGCGACGCGCGGCACGTCGTCGTGTGCACCTTCCACGCGCTGGGTGTGCGCATGATGCGCGAGGACGGCGGCGTGCTGGGCCTGAAGCCGGCCTTCAGCATCCTCGACAGCGACGACGTGCTGAAAATCCTCAAGGACGCCGGCGGCACCACCGACGCGGCCACCGCCCGCACCTGGCAGTGGACCATCAGCAAGTGGAAGAACCTGGGCCTGAACGCCGCCGAGGCGGAGGCCCGGGCGGCCGACGACAACGAGCGCATCACCGCCCGCATCATGGCGCGCTACGAGGAGCGCCTGGTCGCTTACCAAAGCGTGGACTTCGACGACCTGATCGGCATGCCGCTGCAACTGCTGCACAAGCACGAGGCGGTGCGCGAGAAGTGGCAGAAGCTGCTCGGCCACATCCTGGTGGACGAATACCAGGACACCAACGCCACGCAGTACGAGGTGCTCAAGCTGCTGGCGGGCGAGCGCGGGCGCTTCACCGCCGTGGGCGACGACGACCAGTCCATCTACGGCTGGCGCGGCGCCACGCTGGACAACCTGAAGCGGCTGCCGCAGGACTACCCCCATCTCAAGGTCATCAAGCTGGAGCAGAACTACCGCTCCACCAGCGCCATCCTGCGCGCGGCCAACAACGTCATCCAGCCCAACCCCAAGCTGTTCCCGAAGACGCTGTTCTCCGAGCTGGGCGAGGGCGAGCCGGTGCGCGTGGTGGACTGCGACAGCGAGCCGCACGAGGCCGAGCGCGCGGTGGCGCGCATCCAGGGCCTGCGGGAAACGTCGCCGAACAAGGAGTGGCGCGACTTCGCCATCCTCTACCGCGCCAACCACCAGGCGCGCGTGTTCGAGCAGGCGCTGCGCCGCGCCAACATCCCCTACAAGGTCTCGGGCGGGCAGAGCTTCTTCGACCGCGCCGAGATCCGCGACCTGTGCGGCTGGTTCCGCCTGTGGGTCAACAACGACGACGACCCGGCCTTCCTGCGCGCCGTGACCACGCCCAAGCGCGGCATCGGCCATACCACGCTGGCACAGCTCGGCGTGTTCGCCAGCCAGTACAAGGTCAGCCTGTTCGAGGCGCTGTTCTCGCCCTCGCTGCCCAGCGCCGTGCCCAAGCGCGGCATCGAGGGGCTGCACGAGTTCGGCCGCTACGTCAACGACCTCGAATACCGCGCCCGCCACACCAAGGGCGCCGAGGATGCGCGCGCCTTCCTGAACACCTGGCTCCAGGAGATCGAGTACGAGAAGCACCTCTACGACGGCGAGGACAGCGAGCAGGCCGCGGCCGCGCGCTGGACCAACGTGATGGAGTTCTGCGACTGGATGGCCCAGCGCTGCGGCGGCCGGATCGCCGACGCCAGCGGCGCCGACGCAGTGACCGAGGAACCGAAGAGCCTGCTCGACGTGGCGCAGACCATCTCGCTGCTCTCCACCATCAGCGAGCGCGAGCAGGACCAGAACGTGCTCACCCTCTCCACCCTGCACGCCGCCAAGGGCCTGGAGTGGCCGCATGTGCTGCTGGTGGGCGTGAACGAGGGGCTCCTGCCCTTCAAGCTCGACGACGACGAGGGCCGGCAGGAGAAGGTTTCCGAGAGCATCGCCGAGCGCCTGCAGGAAGAGCGTCGCCTGATGTACGTGGGCATCACCCGCGCGCAGCGCACCCTGGCCGTGAGCTGGCTCAAGCGCCGCAAGAAGGGCCGCGAGATGGTGCAGGCCCTGCCCAGCCGCTTCATCGCCGAGATGGCGCTGGACAAGACCACCGCCAGGGAAGACCCGCGCGAGAAACTCAAGGCCCTGCGCGCCGAATTCGCGCGCAAGGCGCAGCAGGCGGCGGCCGACGCGGCCGGGTGAGGATAGGATGCGTGCTCCGGCCCACGGGCTTTTCGCGGGGGTGTGCGCCCTGCTGCTGGCCGCCTGCGCGGCGCCGAGCGCCGTCCCGCCGGGCTGCCCGGCCGATGCGGGCGCCCTGCCTGTGCAGGCGCTCTATGGCCGCTGGCTGGCACGCTTCGACGGCACGCCCGCGACGACGGCCGTCGTCGAACTGCACGCCCACCCCGAGTACGCCGGCAGCGTGCGCGGCAGTGTGGCGCGCGGCGGCGGTGGCCCCGCGCCCGCCACGACATCCCAGCTGGCCGGCGACGTCACCGACGAGGGCGTGCTCGTGCTCGACGAATCGCGCGACGGCCGCAGCATCAGCGCCGTCTGGACGGCCGAGCTGGCGCCCGCCTCGTGCGGCAAGGAGTTCAAAGGAACATGGCGAAACGCAGCCGACGACCACAGCCTCTCCTTCGTGCTGAGCAGGACCGTCCCGCCCGCGCCCTGACGCTGGCCCTGGCCGCGCTGGCCGCCCCCGGCCTGTCGGCCGCGCAGCTCAGGCCCGACGGCACGCCCGCCAGCCCGCTGGCCGAGGCGCAGCTCACTTGGCAGCAGTGCACCCGCCTGGCCGGCGACGACCCGGCGCGCCTGGCCTGCTTCGACCGCTGGGCGCAGCAGCAGACGCAGCCGGCCGCGGCC
>JASGDG010000247.1:0-5311 GCA_047607325.1 Xenophilus sp.
GCTTGGTCATTGCCGGACCGCACCGCGAGCGAACCAGGCCTGGACCCGCGCACGCTGCTGCGGCGTGTAGCGCAAGCCGAGCTTGCTGCGGCGCCACAGCACATCCTCGGCCTGAGTGACCCACTCCTCCCGTTGCAGGTAGTGCAGTTCGCGCTCGAACAGGCCCGGTGCCACTTCGGCGCCCAGGCCGGCCAGCGAGGCGGCATCGCCCAGCACACGGTCGATGCGCGCGCCGTAGGCGTGCGCCAGGCGCTGCGCCAGGGCCGGCGGCAGCCACGGATGGCGCTGCCGCACGGCGGCCAGGAAGCGCGCAAAGGCCTCGTCGGGCCGGGTGCGGCGGCCGACCGGGCCGATCCAGGGCGACAGGTCGCCGCCGGCCAGCCAGGCGCCCTGCGTCCAGGCCTGGCGCGTCTCGCCCAGCATGCGGCCGATCTCGTCGGCCGCGTCCTCCGCCAGCTTGCGGAAGGTGGTGATCTTGCCGCCCCACACCGACAGCAGCGGCGCCGCGTCGGCATGGGTTTCCAGCAGGTAGTCGCGCGTCACGGCGGCGGGGTCGCCCGAGGCGTCGTCCAGCAGCGGGCGCACGCCGGAATAGGTCCACACCACCTCCTCGGGCACGATGGGATGCGCGAAGTAGCGGCTGGCCTGCTCGCACAGGTAGGCGATCTCGTCCTCGCCGATGCGCGCGGCGCCCGGGTCGCTGCCGTCCAGCTCCACGTCGGTGGTGCCGATCAGGGTGTAGTCGCCCTGGTAGGGGATGGCGAAGATGATCCGCTTGTCCGGGTTCTGGAAGATGTAGGCATGGTCGTGCGTGAACACGCGCGGCACCACGATGTGGCTGCCCTTGACCAGCCGCAGGTGGCGCGTGGCCAGCGCTCCGCCGCGCACCGGCCGGGCCGCCTGGCGCAGGAAGGACTCGGCCCACGGCCCAGCCGCGTTGACCAGCGCCCGCGCCCGCACTGCGAGGGTACGACCCTCCGCGCCGGCCAGCGTCGCCAGCCAGTGGTCCTGGTGCCGCTGCGCCTCCACGCAGGCGGTGCGGGTGAGGATCTGCGCGCCGCGCTCGCGCGCGTCGATGGCGTTGAGCACGACCAGGCGAGCATCGTCCACCCAGCCGTCGGAGTAGATGAAGCCGCGGCGGTACTGCGCCTTCAGCGGCTCGCCGGCGGGATGGCTGCGCAGGTCCACCGGGCGCGAGCCCGCCAGCACCTCGCGCCGCGCCAGGTGGTCGTAGAGGAACAGGCCCGCTCGGATCATCCAGGCCGGCCGCATGAACGGGTCGTGCGGCATCACGAAGCGCAGCGGCGCCATGATGTGCGGCGCGCTCCTGAGCAGCACCTCGCGCTCGGCCAGCGCCTTGCGCACCAGCGAGAACTCGTAATATTCCAGGTAGCGCAGCCCGCCGTGGATCAGCTTGGTGGAGGCCGACGAGGTGTGCGAGGCCAGGTCGTCCTGCTCGCACAGCAGCACCGAGAAGCCGCGGCCCGCCAGGTCGCGCGCGATGCCGCAGCCGTTGATGCCGCCGCCGACGACGAGCACGTCGCAGTCGCGCGGCGCCGGGAAACTGGGCGCGAAGACGGCAGAATCCGCTGAGGAATTTGATTCGTTTAAGTTCACTTTGATTCCTTATTGAGCGAATTATCTCAAAAATTCCCCATATTTGTTTCGATTTTTTTCGTTTTAAAGTGGTTCCGTGAACGAATCCAACCCCCGCCAGCTGAAGCTGCTGGACGCCGTGCGCGAGCGCGACTCGGCCACCGTGGAAGAGCTGGCCCAGCTGCTCGGCGTCACTCTGCAGACGGTGCGGCGCGACGTGCAGCGGCTGGCTGAGGCTGGCCTGCTGGCACGCTTCCACGGCGGCGTGCGGGTGCCGGGCTCGACCACCGAGAACATCGCCCACGGCCAGCGCGAGACGCTCAACGCCGAGGGCAAGGCGCGCATCGCCCGTGCCGTGGCCGAGCGGGTGCCGGGCGGCTGCTCGCTGATCCTGAACATCGGCACCACCGCCGAGGCCATCGCCCGGGCCCTGCTGCGCCACGCCGGCCTGCGCGTGATCACCAACAACCTGAACGTGGCGGGCATCCTGGCGGCCAACGCGCAGTGCGAGGTGATCGTGGCCGGCGGCACGGTGCGCAGCCGCGACCGCGCCGTGGTGGGCGAGACGGCGGTGGACTTCATGCGCCAGTTCCGCGTGGACATCGCCATCGTCGGCTGCTCCGGCATCGAGGCCGACGGCACGGTGCGCGACTTCGACCTGCGCGAGGTGAAGGTGGCGCAGGCCATCCTCGCCCAGGGCCGCGAGGTCTGGCTGGCCGCCGACGCCAGCAAGTTCAACCGGCCGGCGATGGTGCAGCTGGCCGAGCTGTCGCGCTTCCACAGCCTGTTCACCGACGCGCCGCCGCCGGCGCCCTTCCCCGAGCTGCTGGAGCGGGCGCAGGTGCGCTGCGTCGTCGCCGCCGGCACGCCCCCCGAAGGAGACCCCGCGCCATGACCGCGCCCGCCTACCTGCTCGCCCTCGACCAGGGCACCTCCAGCTCGCGCAGCATCGTCTTCGAGGCCGGCGGCCGCATCGTCGCCATGGCGCAGCGCGAGCTGCCGCAGATCTACCCGCAGCCCGGCTGGGTCGAGCACGACCCGGTGGAGATCTGGCAGGGCCAGCTCGCCACCGCGCGCGAGGTGCTGGCCAAGGCGAAGCTGAAGGCGGGTGTCGACATCCGCGAGATACGCGCGATAGGCATCACCAACCAGCGCGAGACCACGCTGGTGTGGGAGCGCGCCACCGGCCGCCCGGTGCATCACGCCATCGTCTGGCAGGACCGGCGCGCCGAGCCGCTGTGCGCGAAGCTGCGCGCCGACGGCATGGAGGACACCATCCGCGAGAAGACCGGCCTGGTGATCGACGCGTACTTCTCCGCCACCAAGCTGGTCTGGCTGCTGGACCACGTGCCCGGCCTGCGCGCGCGGGCCGAGCGCGGCGAGCTGGCCTTCGGCACGGTGGACAGCTGGCTGATCTGGCAACTCACCGGCGGCAAGGTGCACGCGACGGACGTGAGCAACGCCTCGCGCACCATGCTCTTCAACGTGCACCGCAACGCCTGGGACGCCGACCTGCTGGCCGCGCTGAAGGTGCCGGCCGCGCTGATGCCCGAGGTGCGGCCGTCGAGCTGCCATTTCGCCGATGCGGATGCCGCGCTGCTGGGCGCGCCCCTGCCCATCGGCGGCGTGGCCGGCGACCAGCAGGCCGCCCTGTTCGGCCAGGCCTGCTTCGGCCCCGGCATGGCCAAGAACACCTACGGCACCGGCTGCTTCCTGCTGATGCACACGGGCGGCGCGTTCCAGCCCTCGCACAACGGCCTGCTCGTCACCAGCGCAGCGCAAATCGAGGCCCCCACGCTCCCCGCTGCGCGTGGTTCGCTGCCCCCCGAGGGGGCGCTGCCCGGCTTGGGGCGGCCCGGCGCCGGGCAGATCTCAGCCCAGCCGCAATACGCGATGGAAGGCAGCGTCTTCGTCGGCGGCGCCGTGGTGCAGTGGCTTCGCGACGGCCTGCAGGCGATCCAGGGCAGCGGCCAGGTGCAGACGCTGGCCGAGAGCGTGCCCGACGCCGGCGGCGTGATGATGGTGCCGGCGTTCACCGGCCTGGGCGCGCCCTACTGGAAGGCCGACGCGCGCGGCACCATCACCGGCCTGACGCGCGGCACCACGGTGGCCCACATCGCCCGCGCGGCGCTGGAGAGCATCGCCTACCAGAGCGCCGCCCTGCTCTTCGCCATGAGCCGCGACGCGCAGGCCGCCGGCGGCGCGCCGGTGGCCGAGCTGCGGGTGGACGGCGGCGCCAGCGTCAACGACCTGCTGATGCAGTTCCAGGCCGACCTGCTGGGCATCCCGGTGGTGCGGCCGGAAGTGATCGAGACGACGGCGCTGGGCGCGGCCTCCCTGGCGGGCCTGGCCTGCGGCGTCTACGCCGGCACCGACGAACTGAGCCGCCAGTGGCGCGCCGGGCGCCGCTTCCTGCCCACGATGAGCCGCACGCAGGCCGGCGAGGCGATGGCGCGCTGGGAGCACGCGGTGCGCCAGGCGACGGCCGCCTGAGCCTGCACGGCGCTGGACCGGCGGCCGGGCGCCCCGTTGACGGACTAGGACATCCGTCCTATTCTTCGAGCCATCCTCCAGGACAAGCGTTCCAGCGCCGCCCCATGCCCGCCCCGCCCACCCGCGCCCAGATCATCGATGCCGCCGACCGGCTGTTCCACGGGCAGGGCTTCGAGCACACCTCTTTTGCGCACATCGCCGAGGCGGTAGGCATTTCGCGCGGCAACTTCTACCACCACTTCAAGGCCAAGGACGACATCCTGGAGGCCGTCATCGCCATGCGCGCGGCGCGCACCGAAGCCATGCTCGGGCAGTGGGAGGCGCAGGACACACAACCGCAGGCACGCCTGCGCGCCTTCGTCCGCCTGCTGCTGGACAACCAGGCCTCGATCATGGAAAGCGGCTGCCCGGTCGGCTCACTGTGCTCGGAACTGGCCCGCCTGGGGCATCCGTCGCAGCCGGGCGCCCGGGGCCTGTTCACCCTGTTCCGCGGCTGGCTCCGGCAGCAGTTCACGCAAGCGGGTTGCGGCGCCGAGGCCGACGCGCTGGCGATGCACCTGCTGGCGCGCAGCCAGGGCGCGGCCGTGCTCATGCAGGCCTTCCGCGATCCCGCCTTCGCCCAGGCCGAGGTGGCCCGCATGGAGCAATGGCTGGCGGCCGTGCTGCCCGCGCCTGCCCCGGCAGCCCTCTGACACCGCGTCCACACCACAAGGAGAAACACCCATGTTCACCGTACTGCTGCGCCTGACCGGCCGCCGCGCCGATGCGCCGCGCTGGATGGACGCCCACAACGCCTGGCTGCGCCAGGGCTTCGAAGACGGCGTCTTCCTGCTCTCGGGCAGCCTGCAGCCGCAGCGCGGCGGCGCCATCCTGGCACACGGAACGAGCCGGGAGGCCCTGCAGCAGCGCGTCGACGCGGACCCCTTCGTGGCCCAAGGCATCGCCGAAGCCGAGATCCTGGAAATCGCGCCCGCGCGCACCGACGCGCGGCTGGACTTCCTTCGCGCCTGAGCACGGCCCCCATGAGTCACGCCCCCACCCTGCCCGGCCCCGACGGCCGCCTGCGCTGCCGCTGGTGCACCGCCACCCCCGACTACCTGGCCTACCACGACCATGAATGGGGCCTTCCCGTCGATGACGACCGGCGCCTGTTCGAGAAGCTGAGCCTGGAGGGCTTCCAGTCCGGCCTGAGCTGGCGGACCATCCTGGCCAAGCGCGAGAA
>JASGDG010000248.1:0-3105 GCA_047607325.1 Xenophilus sp.
GCTTCGGCGGCGGGGGCCGCGGGCGCGGCGGCGGCCGTGGGCACCGCGGCCGTCTTGCGCGCAGGCGCCGCATTGGCTGCGGCAGGCGCGGGGGAGGCCTTGACGGCGGATTTCTTCACGGTCGCAGGCTCCTGGGTCTGGCTGGAACGCGCTTTCACGGGGTGGTCTCCTCCCAGGGGCACGGGTGGGGCCTGGGGGCTGCTGCCGCCGGTGCGCCAGGCCCCGGCGGCGGCGGATGGTTATACCGCCGAAACCGGGAGGCCGGGCACATGCCGGACGCTGCTGGAACGCCGGCCGGCAGCGGGATGCGGCCAGGGGGATTCAAACAGGCGCGCGATTGTATAGAGAACGGCCCGCCGTGCACGCGGGCCGGCGGGGCCTCAGCCGCGCCCCGTCAGACCAGGCACTGGTCCAGCCCTTGTTCGAGGATGTCGCGCGGCAGGTCGATGCCGATGAAGACCATGCGGCTGACGCGCGGCTCGCCCTCGGCCCATTCGGGGCCCAGGTCGCTGCCCATGAGCTGGTGCACGCCCTGGAAGATCACCTTGCGCTGGGTGCCCTTCATGTCCAGCACGCCCTTGTAGCGCAGCATGCGCGGGCCGTAGATGTTGACCACGGCGCCCAGGAAGTCCTCCAGCTTGGCCGGGTCGAAGGGCCGCTCGGCCTTGTAGACGAAGCTCTTGACGTCGTCGTCGTGATGGTGGTGATGGCCATGCCCGTGCTCGTGCGAGGGGTGGTCGCAGTGCTCGCCGTGTTCGTGGTCATGGTCGTGGTGGTGATGCTCGTGCTCGTCTTCCTTGAGGAAATCCGGGTCGATGTCCAGCTTGGCGTTGAGGTTGAAGCCGCGCAGGTCGAACACCTTGGACAGCGGCACCTCGCCAAAGTGCACCGCCTCGATCGGCGCGCGCGGGTTCATGTGCTTGAGGCGGTGGATCAGCGCGTCGGCCTCCTGCGCGCTGACCAAGTCGGTCTTGCTGACGAAAATGCGGTCGGCGAAGCCCGCCTGGCGGCGCGCCTCCTGCCGGTCGTTGAGCTGCTGGGCGGCGTGCTTGGCGTCCACCAGGGTGAGGATGGAGTCCAGCAGGTAGCTCTCGGCGATCTCGTCGTCCATGAAGAAGGTCTGCGCCACCGGGCCGGGGTCGGCCAGGCCGGTGGTCTCGATCACCACGCGCTCGAAGTCGAGCAGGCCCTTGCGCTTCTTGGCGGCCAGCAGTTGCAGCGTCTCGCGCAGGTCCTCGCGGATGGTGCAGCAGATGCAGCCGTTGCTCATCTGCACGATCTGCTCCTTGGACTCGGTGACGAGGATGTCGGAGTCGATGTTCTCCTCGCCGAACTCGTTCTCGACCACGGCGATCTTCTGGCCGTGGGCCTCGGTCAGCACCCGCTTGAGCAGGGTGGTCTTGCCCGAGCCGAGGAAGCCGGTGAGGATGGTGGCGGGGATGAGGGCCATGGGGAAGCTCCGGGGATCTGCGGGGAAAGGGCGGAAAGTTTAGGCCGGGGCGCCCGGCCTTCGCCGGCGAGTGGCTACTTGCGCACCACCACCAGGCCCTTCAGGTACTCGCCTTCGGGGAACTCGATGGTCATGGGGTGGTCGGGGGCGGCGCCCAGCCGCTCGGCGATGTAGCCGTCCACCCCGGCGTCGATGCCGGCCGAGGCCACGATCTTGTGGAACAGGTCGGCCGGAATGCCGCCGGAGCAGGAGAAGGTCAGCAGCACGCCGCCCGGCGTCAGCAGCTGGAGCGCCAGGCGGTTGATGTCCTTGTAGGCGCGGGCGGCGCGCTCGGCGTGGGCCGCCGTGGGCGCGAACTTGGGCGGATCGAGCACGATGGCGTCGAAGCGCCGGCCCTCGCCGATGAAGCGGCGCAGGGTGGCGTTGACGTCGGCGTCGAGGAACTGCGCGTTCGCGCCTGCGAGGCCGTTGAGCGCCAGATGCGCCTCGGCCCGCTCCAGCGCCGGGCGCGAGGAGTCGACCGACACCAGCTCCGCGCCGTCGAGCGCCCCCGCCGCCGCCAGCCCGTGGGCCGCCGCGACGGTGAAGCCGCCCGTGTAGCAGTAGCAGTTCAGCACGCTGCGAAAGCGCCGCAGCCGCGCCAGTTCCGAGAAGCGGCGACGGCTGTCGCGCTGGTCCAGGTAGAAGCCGGTCTTGTGGCCGGTGGCGGCGTCCAGCGTCAGGCGCCAGCCATGCTCGCGGATCGTCAGCGCCGTCGGGCCGTCGCCGCGCAGCCAGCCGGTGGCGGGCGCCAGGCCCTCGCGCTCGCGGCCGCTGGCGTCGGAGCGCTCGTACAGCCGGCCCAGGCCGGTGGCCGCCAGCAGCGCATCGGCCAGCGCGCCCTTCCAGCGCTCGGCGCCGGCGGAAAGGAACTGCGCCACCAGCGTGTCGCCATAGCGGTCCACGATCAGTCCGGGCAGCCCGTCGGCCTCGCCATGCACCAGCCGCGCTCCGTCGCTGTCGACGCCGAACAGCGCCCGCGCGGCCACGGCCTGCGCCACGCGCGCCGCCAGGAAGGCGGCGTCGATGCGCTGCGCCTCGTCGAAGCTCCAGGCCCGCGCGCGGATCTTCGAATGCGGGCTGCACGCCGCCCAGGCCAGGAAGCGGCCGTCGTGCGACTCGACGCGCACCGTCTCGCCCGCGTCGCCGCCGCCCCGGGCGATGGCGGCGTCGAACACCCAGGGGTGGCGGCGCAGGAGCGAGCGCTCCTTGCCGGGCTTCAGGCGCAGGGTCTTCATGGGTTCTTCTTGAGCTTCGCGCGGGGGTGCGCCGCGTCGTAGGCGCGCGCCAGGTGCTGGAAATCGAGCCGGGTGTAGACCTGGGTGGTGGCGATGCTGGCGTGGCCCAGCAGCTCCTGCACCGCGCGCAGGTCGCCGCTGGACTGGAGCACATGGCTGGCGAAGGAATGGCGCAGCATGTGCGGATGCACCGGCGCGGCCAGGCCGGCGCGCAGGCTGCGCGCGCGCAGCAGCTTCCACACCGCCTGCGCCGACAGGCGCAGGCCGCGCACGCCGATGAAGAGGGCCGCCGCGCCGGCCGGGTCGCGCACCTGCGCGGCCGGCAGCGCGGCACATTCGCCGCGCACCGCCAGCCAGGCGCTCAGCGCCTCGGCCGCC
>JASGDG010000249.1:0-4279 GCA_047607325.1 Xenophilus sp.
CCGTCGGTCAGCAGCGGGCACAGCGCGAAGCTGAGGTTGGCGCTGTTGAGCATCTCGACGCAGGCCGCGCCGATGAGCTTGGGCAGGCCCTGGCCGCCGAAGCCGACCGGGTGCTGCAGGCCCTGCCAGCCGCCCGAGGCGTATTGCGAAAAGGCGGCCTTGAAGCCGGGCGTGGTGGTCACGACGCCCTCCTTGAAGGACGAGGGGTCGTGGTCGCCCGCCACGTTCAGCGGCGCCACCACGTCCTGGGTGAACTTCGCGCATTCCTCGAGCACGGCCTGGGCGGTCTCGAGGCCGGCATCCTCGAAGCCCGGCAGCTTCGCGACCTCGTCGATGCGCGCCAGGTGCTCGATGTCGAACAGCATGTCCTTGAGGGGGGCGGTGTAGCTCATGGGGTCTCCTTGCGGTCGCCCGCCGGCCAGCGGACGGGGACGCGAAAAGGGCATCGCGAACGATGCCCCGGATGCGTTGAAAGCCGAAGCGGCTGGCGGCTTACAGCGCCTTGACCAGCTCCGGCACGGCGACGAACAGGTCCGCCTCCAGCCCGTAGTCGGCCACGCTGAAGATCGGCGCCTCCGGGTCCTTGTTGATCGCCACGATCACCTTGGAGTCCTTCATCCCGGCCAGATGCTGGATCGCCCCGCTGATGCCCGCCGCGATGTACAGCTGCGGCGCCACGATCTTGCCCGTCTGGCCCACTTGGAGATCATTCGGCGCGTAGCCCGCGTCCACCGCCGCGCGGCTGGCCCCGATCGCCGCCCCCAGCTTGTCCGCCAGCGGCGTCATCACCTCCTGGAACTTCTCGCTGCTGCCCAGCGCCCTTCCCCCGGAGACCACGATCTTGGCCGCGGTGAGTTCAGGCCGGTCGCTCTTGCTCACCTCCCGGCCCACGAACGCGCTCTTGCCGCTGTCGGCCACCGCGTCCTTGGTCTCGATGGCTGCGCTGCCGCCCGTGGCTTGGGCTGCATCGAAGCCCGTCGTGCGCACCGTGATCACCTTCTTGGCGTCTCCCGACTGCACCGTGGCGATGGCGTTGCCCGCGTAGATCGGCCGCTCGAAGGTGTCGGGGCTGACCACCTTGGTGATGTCGCTGACCTGCGCCACGTCCAGCCTGGCCGCCACCCGCGGGGCGACGTTCTTGCCGCTGGCCGTGCTGGGGAACAGGAGGTGGCTGTAGTCGCCCGCCAGGGCCAGCACCTGGGCCGCCAGGTTCTCGGCCAGGCCGTCCGCCAGGCTCGCGCCATCCGCATGGATCACCTTGCCCACCCCGGCGATCTGGCTGGCCGCCTGGGCCACTCCACCGGCGTTGTGGCCGGCCACCAGCACGTGGATGTCGCCTCCGATGGCCGCGGCCGCCGCCACGGTGTTCAGCGTCGCGGGCTTGAGGCTCTGGTTGTCGTGTTCTGCAATGACGAGTGTGGTCATGGTCGGCTCCTCAGATCACCTTGGCTTCGTTCTTGAGCTTGTCCACCAGGGCAGCCACGTCGGGCACCTTGATGCCGGCGCCGCGCTTCGGGGGTTCGCTGACCTTGAGGGTCTTCAGGCGCGGGGCCACGTCCACGCCCAGCTCTTCGGGCTTGAGCGTGTCGAGCTGCTTCTTCTTGGCCTTCATGATGTTGGGCAGCGTCACGTAGCGCGGCTCGTTCAGACGCAGGTCGGCGGTGATGACGGCCGGGACCGTGAGCGTGACCGTTTCCAGGCCGCTGTCGACCTCGCGGGTGACCTTGATCTTGTCGCCCTCGACCTCGACCTTGCCGGCGAAGGTGCCTTGCGGGAGATCCGCCAGCGCCGCCAGCATCTGGCCGGTCTGGTTGGCGTCGTCGTCGATGGCCTGCTTGCCCAGGATGACCAGGCCGGGCTGCTCCTTGTCCACCAGGGCCTTGAGCAGCTTGGCCACGGCCAGGGGCTGCAGTTCCTCGGCGCTTTCCACCAGGATGGCGCGGTCCGCGCCGATGGCCAGCGCCGTGCGCAGCGTCTCCTGGCTCTTGGCCTCGCCGCAGCTCACCGCGATCACCTCGGTGGCCGCGCCCTTTTCCCTCAGGCGCACCGCCTCTTCCACCGCAATCTCGTCGAAGGGGTTCATGCTCATCTTCACGTTGGCGATGTCCACCCCCGTGCCGTCGCTCTTCACTCGGACCTTGATGTCCTTGTCCACCACCCGCTTGACGGGCACCAGTACTTTCATGGGCTTGACTCCTTGGAAATGCGAAATCGATGAAGCGGGGCGCTCGGAGCCCGCTGGGCTCGGGTCATTCTAGGGTTCGGTCTTCCACCGGCCTGTGCGCCGCGCGACAGGCTCCATAAAAAAAGAACGATCGTGCTTTTTTGGATTATAGGCGAGCCTCGCCGGCCGGCGGCGAAAGCCGACCTTCCGGCAAGGACTCGATGCGCAGCACGCGCTGCGGATAGGGGATGTCGATGCCGGCCGCGCGCAGGCCCTGGAGGATCGCGACGTTGATGGCCGAGCGCAGGTTGTCCCTGCCCTTCTCCGGGTCGCTCACCCAGAAGTGCAGCGTGAACTCCAGGCCGTCGGCCGCGAAGCTGGTGAGGTAGGCCACCGGCGAGGGCTCGGGCAGCACGCGCGGCTGCGCCTTCGCCGCATCGGCAAGGAGGGCCTGCACCTGCGCCACGTCGCTGTCGCCGCCGACCACGATGCTGGTGGTGATGTTGAACTTCTGGTCGGCCAGAGACAGGTTCTCGACCCGGCTGGTGATGAGCGACTCGTTGGGCACGATGGCCTCGCGCCCGTTGCCGGCGCGGATGAGGGTGTAGCGCGTCTTGATGTCGGTGATGCGGCCCTCGAAGCTGTCGACCTTGACGTTGTCGCCGATGCGGATGGAGCGCTCCAGCAGGATGACGAAGCCGCTCACGTAGTTGGCCGCCAGCTTCTGCAGGCCGAAGCCCAGGCCGACGCCGAGCGCGCCGCCCAGTACCGACAGCGCCGTCAGGTCCACCCCCACCGCCGACAGCGCGAACAGCAGGCCGATCAGCAGCAGGAAGGCACGCACCGCGTTGGACGCCACCTTGCGCATCGACAGGTCGGCCACCGCCTCGCGCAGGATGCGCTTCTCGATGGTGGCGGCGATCCACAGGGCGAGGGTCAGCACCACGGCGGCCGAGAGCGTGCCCTCGAAGATGGTGCGCACGCTGACGCGCGTCTTGCCGAAGCCCAGGGTGATCTCGTCCAGCTCGGCCAGCACCGGCGGCAGCAGCCCGACGATCCACAGCACCGCGGCGATCCATGCCAGCCAGGAGACCGTGCGCTCGATCAGCCGCGCCAGGGTGGAGGCCGGGAACACCGCGTGCAGCACCCGCGCGAAGAGCCGGATGACCGCCAGCGCCAGGAACACCGAGACGCCCACGCGCAGCAGCAGCACCGGCTGCCCCAGGCCCGCCACGCCGCGGCGCGACAGGTCGGCCAGCAGCAGGGCCAGCAGCGGGAAGAGCAGGCCGTCGAAGGTGCGCGTGCCGAACCAGACCGAGTCCTTGGGCTGGTCGCGCCCGAACCAGCGCGCCATGCTCCAGGCACAGGCCACGCTGGCCAGCAGCAGGGCCACCTCCAGCGACAGGCTGCGGACGTCAGCCCGCGCCAGCCGTTGGACAAAACCGTTCCAGTCCGTCATGCGCGAAGGGAGGCGGGGATCAGAGATCGGCCAGCACGCGCACGTGGGTTTCCACGCTGCGCGCCAGGGCGTCGAGGTTGTAGCCGCCTTCCAGCAGCGAGACGATGCGCCCCCTGGCGTGGCGCTGCGCGATGTCGCGCACGCGCTCGGTGATCCACGCGTAGTCGTTCTCGTTGAGGCCGAGCTGGCCCATGTCGTCGTCGCGGTGGGCGTCGAAGCCGGCGCTGACGAAGATCATCTGCGGCTTGAAGGCCTCCAGCCGCGGCAGGCAGATCAGGTCGAACACCTCGCGCACGTCCATGCCCTTGGTGTAGGCCGGCACGGGCACGTTGACCATGTTGCCGGCCGGATGGTCGGTGCCGCTGTACGGGTAGAAGGGGTGCTGGAAGATGCCGACCATCAGCACGCGCGGGTCGCCGGCGAGGATGTCCTCGGTGCCGTTGCCGTGGTGCACGTCGAAGTCGACGACCGCCACGCGCGAGAAGCCGTGCTCGTCCAGCGCGTGCCGGGCCGCGATGGCGACGTTGTTGAGGAAGCAGAAGCCCATCGCCTGCGCGCGGCAGGCATGGTGGCCGGGCGGGCGCACGGCGCAGAAGGCATTGGCCAGCTCGCCGCGGGCCACGGCGTCGGTGGCCGCGATGGCTGCGCCGGCCGCG
>JASGDG010000250.1:0-4592 GCA_047607325.1 Xenophilus sp.
AAGTTCCTGCTGATCCCGCAGGGTTCGCGCATCCTGGGCAAATACAACAGCCAGGTCAGCTACGGGCAGAGCCGCGTGCAGGTGGTGTGGAACCGGATCATCCTGCCCGATACGTCTTCGCTCACGCTCGACAACTTGGCCGGCACCGACCCGGCTGGTTATGCCGGGCTGGAAGACGACGTGGACTATCACTGGGGCCGCATCTTCGCCGGGGCGGCGCTGACGACGCTGCTGGGCGTGGGTGCCGAACTGGCTGCGCCGGAGAACCGGCAGGACGGTGATCGCATCGTCATTGCCGGGCGTGACAGCTTGCAGGACAGTGTGAATCAGGTCGGGCAGGAGATCACCCGGCGCAACATGAACATCCAACCAACGCTGACCGAACGGCCGGGCCTGCCGGTTCGCATCATCGTCAACCGCGATCTGGTGCTGCGGCCGTACCAGCCGCTTTTCTTCAACAGGGGGACTTCACGATGAGCACGACCAAAAAGCTGCGGCTGGGGCCACTGCCGAAGATGGAATCCACGAAGCTGACCTTTGCCTGCCCGGCCAGCCTGAAAGCCGACCTCGACCGCTACGCGGCGCTGCACGCGCAGGCGTATGGCGAAGCGGTCGATGCGGCAACGCTGATCCCGCACATGCTGGAAGCCTTCATGGCCGGTGATAGAGGGTTCCGCCGCGGGGCGACAACGCAGCAGCGCCCCGCGAAGACCGGCTCGGCCATTGTCAGTCCCGAAGGCCGTGCCCCATGAAACGGCCTTGGCCTGCGCGGCGGGCCGCCTCGACCAGCGCCGCACTGGCGGCGCTGTCCTCGCGGGCGAAAGCGTAGAAGCGAGCCGCCGGCAGTTCGGGCAAGCCATCCTCGCTGCCCAGCACGCGCAAGCCTTCGCCGCGCTGGCTGTCGGCGATGACGGTCATGGCGAAGCCCGAGTGCGCCGCCGACAGGCAGCCGGCCATGCTGCTGCTCTCTAAGACGATGCGCCAAGCCTGATCCGTCTTGCCCAGCGCCGTGACGGCGGACTCGCGATAGACGCACGGCTCGGGGAAGACCGCCAGCGGCAGCGGCTGGCCCGCCGGCAAGGACTGATCCGCCGCATAGGCCCAGACCAGCGGTTCTTCCCACAATAACGTGCCGCTGCCCTCGGCCCTGCTGCATTGCTTGCCGAACACAAGATCCAGGCGGCCACGCTCCTGCTGGCGCAGCAGGTCGGCGGTGATGCCGACCTTCAGTTCGATCGTTGCGTCGGGGTGCCACTGGCGAAAGCGGTGCAGCACCTGGGGGAGCCAGGCGCCAGCAAAGTCTTCCGATGCACCGATGCGCAGCTTTCCGCGTAGCGGTGTACCCCGCAGCTTGGCGCGGGCCTCGCGCTCCAGATCGAGGATGTTGCGGCCGTAGGCGTACAGGGTGTCGCCTGCCTGCGTCAGCTCCAGGCGGCGCGTGGTGCGCGCCAGCAGGCTGGCGCCGGCAATCTGCTCCAGCCGCCGCATGTGCCCACTGACGGCCGAGGGCGTCAGCGCCAGGCGCTCGGCGGCCGCGGCGAAGCTGCCGCTGTCCACGATTTCAAGGAACGTGCGCAGCAGCACGGTATCCAGCGGCGGGCCGTCGGTGGCAGGCGAAGCAGTATCCATTCGATCATTCAACGCAAAAAATCATCAATATTCGATGATTATTCGCCAATCAAGCAGTGTCGTCCAGCTACGCTGGGGTCATCTTTCATGACACGGGACAACACCATGAGCGCCTACCAGCACGCCTCGACCGACCGGCTGGACATTGCCTATCTCGAATGGAACCCGCAGGGCGAGCGAACGGCCGTCCTGCTGCACGGCTGGCCGGACAGCCCCGAGTGCTGGAAGGCCGTCGCCCCCGTCCTCGCCGATGCCGGCTACCGGGTGCTGGCGCCGGCGCTGCGCGGTTTCGCGCCGACCCGCTTCCGCGATGCTGCCACGCCGCGCAGCGGCCAGTTGTCCGCGCTGGGGCGCGACCTGCTGGACTTCATCGACGTGCTGGAACTGGAGCGCCCGGCGCTGATCGGTCACGACTGGGGCGCGCGGGCAGCCGCCAATGCCTGCGGCATGCGCGATGGTGTGGCCTCGCACCTGGCGATGCTGTCGGTCGGCTACGGCACCAACGACCCGAACCAGCCGCTGTCCTTGGCGCAGGCGCGCAACTACTGGTATCACTGGTTCATGGCCACGCCGCGCGGCGAGCGCGTGGTGCGGGAGGAACGCGAGGCGTTCGCCCGGCAGATGTGGGACACCTGGGCGCCGGCCGGCTGGTACAACCCGGCCGATTTCGATGAAGCGGCACGGGCGTTCCAGGGCGAGGACTGGGCCGAGATAGTGCTGCACTCCTACCGCCACCGTTGGGGCTTCGCCGAGGGCGACCCGGCCTACGCGGAGGACGAAGCGCGCCTGAACCCCGCACCCGTCCTGGCCGTGCCGACCCTGGTGCTGCACGGCGGGGCCGATACCTGCAACCACCCCGACAGTTCCAAGGGACGGGAAGCGTTCTTCACGGGCCGCTACGAGCGGCAGGTGCTCGATGGCGTGGGGCACTTCCCGCAGCGGGAAGCGCCGCAGGCTGTTACCGATGCCATCCTGCGGTTCTGCCTGGAGTAAGTAGCAGGCCCCTTGAACGCGCAGCTCAACGCTGCGCGTTCCTCTTTCTGGATAGGATGGGAACGGATGGACTATGATTGCTGGACAAGCTCGCCATCCCTTGGCAATCCAGCACGACCAAGTGCGATCCGGCTTTCTCTCCCAACGCTCTTATGTGGCACCTAGCCCACAACGCCGCAGCTTCGCAACGCGACCCAAAAAAGAGCTAACCTGCTGTCCCATATGCAGTTTCAAGCCTTGCGTGATTTACACGAAAGACTTGACACGAGAACTTTTTTGTCGCCGCCCCATGACCAGGGTGCTTTTTCTCGCCTATCGGCTGCCGTTGCGGGCGGCCAGCTCGCACAGCGCCTCGCAGCGGGTGTCGGACATCGCGTCCAGCACCTTCTGCCAGGCGGACTTGCGTTCGCCCTGCGCCACGGCGAGTTGCCCGGCCGCGAGATCGCGCGGCACGGCACGGGCGTCGACGGCCAGCGCCCGCGCATGGGCTGGCGCGGCCTCGGCCAGGGCGCCGAGCAGCGCATCAACATAGGCCCGGCCGAAGCGCGCGTCGCCCACAGCGGACGCCAGGCTGGCATAGAGCTGCAGCACGCCGGCCTGGCCGCGCCGCAGTCCGCCCAGGCGCAGCAAGCCGACCAGTTCCGGATCGAGCTGGCGCAGCGTGGCTTCCGCCAGAGGGACCTGGCGGGCGATGCAATGGGCCAGGAAGGGCTGCAGCAGCGCCAGCTCATCCTGGTAGGCCGCAGCGTTGTCCGCCGCACGGACCGCGGCAGGCTGAGCGCCCTGCTCCACGCCGAAGGACACATACGCGAGCGCGGCTTCCCGGGCCCGGCCGCAGACGCGGGAGACTGCCGCCAGATCGTCCGACCCGAGCGCGCCTGGATCGGCCAGGGCGTGCAGCACCGGGCCGGCCTCCGCGTCGGCAAGCCGAGGCATGCGCTCCGGGTGCGCCGCGCGCAGCGACGCGAAGGCGCGTGCCGCCTCGGCCTGGGCCTCCGTCCGGTCCTGCGCGTGTGCCACCCGCGTCCCCACGCCCGTCAGCGCCACGAAGATCGCGGCGGCGCACGCCCAGCCGCGCCGATCCATGCGGCAGCGCCTCATCCTCAGGCCTCGCGGCTGGCCCGCTTGCGCTCGTGCTCCTTCAGGAAGCGCTTGCGCAGGCGGATGCTCTTGGGCGTGATCTCGACCAGTTCGTCGTCCTCGATGAACTCCACGCCGTACTCCAGCGTCAGCTCGATCGGCGGGGTGATCTTGATCGCGTCCTCCTTGCCGCTGACGCGGAAGTTGGTGAGCTGCTTGGTGCGGGTGGCGTTGACCACCAGGTCGTTGTCGCGGCTGTGGATGCCGACGATCATGCCCTCGTACACCGGGTCGCCGGCCTTGACGAACATGCGGCCGCGGTCGTCCAGCTTGCCCAGGGCGTAGGTGAAGATCTCGCCGTCGTCCATGCTGATCAGCACGCCGTTCTTGCGGCCGCCGATCTCGCCCTTGTGCGGCTCGTACGAGTCGAAGATGTTGCTGATGAGGCCCGAGCCGCGCGTGAGGTTCAGGAACTCGTTGGTGAAGCCGATCAGCCCGCGCGCCGGGATGCGGTATTCCAGCCGCACGCGGCCGCGGCCGTCGGGTTCCATGTTGACCAGCTCGCCCTTGCGCTCGCCCAGCGCCTGCATCACGCCGCCCTGGTGGCCTTCCTCGATGTCGGCCGTGACCAGTTCGATCGGCTCGCAGCGCTCGCCGTCGATGTCGCGGAACACCACGCGCGGCTTGGAGACGGCCAGTTCGTAGCCCTCGCGGCGCATGTTCTCCAGCAGGATGGTGAGGTGCAGCTCGCCTCGGCCGGAAACCTCGAAGATGCCGTCCTCGTCGGTCTCCTTGACGCGCAGCGCCACGTTGGATTGCAGCTCCTTCTGCAGCCGGTCCCAGATCTGGCGGCTGGTGACGAACTTGCCCTCGCGGCCGGCCAGCGGGCT
>JASGDG010000251.1:0-21935 GCA_047607325.1 Xenophilus sp.
GGCCAGCAGCGCCACGGGGGACCAGTCGGCCAGCAGCGCCACGGGGGACCAGTCGGCCAGCAGCGCCACGGGGTACCGGTCGGCCAGCAGCGCCACGGGGTACCGGTCGGCCAGCAGCGCCACGGGGGGCCGGTCGGCCAGCAGCGCCACGGGGGAGCGGTCGGCCAGCAGCGCCACGGGGGACCGGTCGGCCGCGCTCGCAACCGGCTATCAAGCATCCGCCTCCATCGTGCCCAGCGATGCTACGGACGCGGCCCTGAATGCGGTAGCAATCGCCACAGGCGAAGGCGGAAAGGCCCGCGCGCCCCTGGGCTGTTGGATCGTGGCCCCGTACCGCGATGACGATGGCAACCTGATCCACCTCAAGACCGCCAAGGTGGGCGAGCACGGGATCAAGCCCAACGTGTTCTACACGCTCAATGAGTCCGGCGAGTTCATCGAGGCCGACGAATAACGCTCGCCCCGCGCACGCCCACATCGGGCACGGCTTCTTCTCTTCCCACAGCCCGCACACGCGGGCTTTCTTTTTCATCGAAAGGGGTCGGGCCATGCTTGATCTACTTGCCAACGCCCAGCGTCTGTATGACTTGATGAGTCCGGACGATACCGAAGACCCGACGGCAGATGCTGCCTCCAATCTTCGCAAGTGCCTGGACGAATTTCAACTGGCCTACGCCAACACGCACCCGAACTGGGAGCACCTGTACGAACTGGCCGCGCAGATTCGCGCGGATGCCGAACAGATTGAACACGCCGTGCAATTCCAGTGGCAGGAGGAGCCATGAACATATCTACCCATCCTGCGCAACTCGGATCGATGCACCCCGATGTCATCGACTTCCAGGCCGGCGTTGAGTGCACCGAACGCGAGATGTCGCCCGAGGAAGCTCTGTTCTTCCTCAGCGGTCCGGCCAAGTTCGATGTGCCGCATGCGCGCGGTGAGAAGGTTGTGAAGCTGAGCGCGCCGCCGCCCCAGGAATGGAGGGTACTGCCGTGATTCACGCGCCGCGCTCTGCTCCTGCCGTGTTTGTCGGCACGGTGGACGCCTCCCGTGACCGCAGCACGCCGACGCCTCGCACGCTGCGCGATGCCTTCGGGCCGGCCGCTGACTACGGCGTGCTCGCGCCCATGGACGATGACTCGCCACTGACTCTCGAAGAGAAGGCTGTGTTCGCAGCCTATGCCTTCGCGCTGATATTCCTTGCCGGCCTCCTACTCTACGAATGGATCACAGCATGAGCGTGCATCTCGTCCCGCCGCCCGAGCCGCCCGAAGAGGAAGAAGAGTGCCCGGGCAACGCCCTCAGCGCCTTGCCCATCGCCCTTCTGGCTACAGCCATCGTCGCGGCCGCTGGTGCCGTCGCCTTTCTCGCGATCTTCCAGCTTGCCGACCTCACCCTGTCTCTCATCGCCATTTACAAGTAAATGACCACCGAATCCACCCCCAACCTTGCGCTGTCTGGTACTAGCAGCACCGGCCTCGTCCTGAGCAACGAGGCCATGGAAATGGCCTTCCGCATGGCCGAGCTGATGGCCGGTGGGCGGGCCACCGTGCCAAAGCACCTTCAGGGCAGCCCGGCCGACTGTATGGCTGTCACCCTGCAGGCCCTGCAATGGAACATGTCGCCCTTCGCGGTGGCGCAGAAGACCCACCTGGTCAACGGCACGCTGGGCTACGAGGCGCAACTGGTCAATGCCGTACTCCAGTCCACCGGTGCCATCACCGGCGAGTTCGAGTACGAGTTCCAGGGCAACGGCGAAGACCTGCAATGCCGCGTCGGCGCCATCCCCCGAGGAAAACAGGCAGTCACCTGGGGTGAGTGGCTGGCCGTGCGCAACGTCACGACGAAGAACTCCCCACTGTGGAAGACCAACCCGAAGCAGCAACTCGCCTACCTGCAAGTCAAGAACTGGGCACGCCTGTACAAGCCCGGCGCCATCCTGGGCGTCTACACGCCCGATGAGCTGGAGCCGCTGGCCGGCGGCGAGAAGTTCATGGGCCAGGCCGACGTGGTTCCGCCCGCTCCCTCCGCCCCCAAGTTCTACGACGCCGCCGAGTTCGACAAAAACTTCCCGGTGTGGTCCAAGGCCATCGCCGCCGGCAAGAAGACGCCCGGCGACGTGATCGCCACCGTCGAGACCAAGGGCCTGCTGACCGAAGAGCAGAAGGCCAAGGTGCTGTCCGTCAAGAAGGCCGAGGTGCCGAAGCAAGAAGCCACCGATGTGCAGCCCAAGGGCGAGCCGGCGCCGACCTATGCGCAGGTAGCTGATTCGATCAACCAGTGCCAATCGCTCGAAGAACTGGATGCCATGGATGCATTGATCGGCGCCGTGGAGAACCCCGAGCACCGCAGCGAACTGGCCACGCTGGTGGCTCAGCGCAAGAACGAAATCCCATTCTGAGGAGCCGCAATGGAAATCTTGAACCTCCAACAAGGTACCTCCGCCTGGGCTGCCCACCGCGCTACGGCACTGAATGCCAGCGACGCGCCCGTCATGCTCGGCGTTAGCCCCTACCGCTCCCGGTCCCTCTTCGTGCGTGAGCGCGCCACCGGTCTCGTGGATGCCGAGATCGACCAGGCCACCGCCCGGCGCTTCGCCGACGGCCACCGCTTCGAAGCACTGGCCCGGCCGCTGGCTGAACAGATCGTCGGCGAGGAACTATTCCCCGTCGTCGGCAAGACGGGCAAGTACAGCGCCAGCTTCGACGGGCTCACGCTGATGGAAGACACCGCCTTCGAGCACAAGACCCTTGGCGAGTCGCTGCGCTACACCCCCTGGGACGAAGGCAACGGCGACCACCTACCGCTGCACTACCGCATCCAGATGGAGCACCAGTGCATGGTGTGCCCCAGCATCGAGCGCGTGCTGTTCATGGCCTCGCGCTGGGCTGAGGACGGCACATTGCTGGAAGAGCGCCACTGCTGGTACACCCCAGACCCGGCGCTGCGCGCGCGCATCGTCGCTGGCTGGGAGCAGTTCGAGGCGGACGTTGCCGCCTATGTGCCCGAGACACCGAAGGCTGCGCCGGTGGTGGCCGCGCCACAGGAGGCCCTGCCCGCCGTCAGCGTGCGCGTGGACGGACAACTGGCCATCGTGTCGAACCTGCCTGCCTTCGGCGCCGCGCTGAAATCGTTCATCGACCGCATCCCCGCCGACCCGAGCACCGACCAGGAGTTCGCCGACACCGAGGCGGCATGCAAAACCCTCAAGCGGGCCGAGGAGGCGCTGGAGGCCGCTGATAGCAACGCCCTGGCCCAGTTTGCCGACATGGACACCATGCGCCGTCTGGTGTCCGACTACCGTGCTCTGGCGCGTACCACCCGTCTGCAACGCGAAAAGCTGGTGGCGCTGCGCAAGGACCAGCTACGCGCCGAAATCGTGACCGACGGGCAAAAGGCCGCTGCCGCGCACACGCAGGCGCTAAATCAGCGTCTGGGCGGCAACTTCATGCCGACGATCCCCGCCGACTTCGGTGGCGCGATCAAGGGCAAGAAGAACCTGGACAGCATGCGCGATGCCGTGGCCGCCGAGCTGGTCCGCGCCAAGATCGCCGCCAACGAAGTCGCCGACAGGATCGACGGCAACCTCAAGCTGCTGGACGAACAGCGGCACCCCGCCCTGTTCCCGGACATGGCCACGCTGGTGCTCAAGCAGCAGGACGACCTGAGCGCAATCATCACAGCGCGCATCACCCAGCATGCAGCCGAGCAGGCCGCCGCCATGGAACGTGAGCGCGAGCGCATCCGCGCCGAGGAGCAGGAAAAGGCACGGAGAGAAGCCGATTCCGCCCTGCGCGCCAGCATGATAGAAACTGAACGCAGCGTGCAGTCCGGCATCGCCGACGGCAAGGCATCCGGCGCGCTCGATCCGACGCTGGCCGACGAACTCGCCGCCACGGCGGCCGCCCTACGCGCCGATGGCGTGGCCGGCATCGACTCCCGCACCGTCATCAACGATGCAAAAACCAGCGCCGCACAAGTCGAGGGCGGCATGCTGACGCTCGGCCTGATCAACGCGCGCATCGCGCCTCTGTCCATCACCGTCGCCGGCCTCAACACGCTCGGCTTCCAGCACGTCGGCAAGGACAAGGCGGCATTCCTGTTCCGCGCATCGGCGTTCCCGTTGATTTGCGAGGCCATCGCCAAGCGCGCCCTGCTGGCGCGTCACGACTACCTGCGCGACGCCTAATGCGCCGCCTGATCCGTTCCATCAACCAAATTGGACCCCCATGAATCTACACATCGAGCACGCCACCATCCACCTGTCGCTGCCAGCCGGCCTCACACCCGCTTTGAGCGAGCCGATGACGACTGAACTCGTCCCGCCCGGCATCGCGACGGCGGGCGACAAGCCGCCCGCCCATGGCGAATACTGGCCCGGCCAGGGTGGGCACTACATCTGCACGCTGCCCGCGCTGCTCGGCCTGCCGGCGCGCCACGTGATCGCGGCAACGGCCGAAGCCAAGGACCTGGCATGGGGCCCGATCGAGGACATTGCTGGCGCCACGAGCCACATTGACGGCCCGGCCAATACCCGCGCGCTGCTGGCCCGAGGCGACCATCCAGCAGCGGCGTTCGCCGCCGAACAGAGCGCCGATGGGCACAGCGACTTCCATCTTCCTGCGCGCCTGGATCTGCTGATGGCCTTCATTTGCGCGCGGCAGCTCTTCAAGGAGGACGGCTGGTACTGGTCGAGCACCCAGGACTCGCGCCACAACGCCTTCGCCCAGGACTTTCAGTACGGCATCAGCGACTGGGACGGCAAGGGCCGCGAGTGGCGGGTGCGCCCCTTCCGCTGGATTCCCCTTGAATTCTTGATCGCTTGACCCTTCACCGGCGCGCAGCGCCGGTCCGCCCGATTTTTTGAGACATGGCCCGCATCGACGAACTCTCCATCTACCAGGACGGCTGCGCCCTGCTGTCGCTGGCCGTGGACGTGCAGACGCAAATGCCGCGCGCCTACAAGCGCAGCGTGGGCGACCACATCCATGATCTGTGTGCAGCGATGCTGGAAGACATGGCCATGGCCAACGCCGGTCGCGGCGCCGAGCGCGTCGCACAGATCGAGCGGCTGCTGACGCGCCTGCGTGCGGTGACGGCCATGCTGCGCGTCAGGCACGACAAAAGGCTGATCAACACCAAGGTCTGGGCGCACGCCAGCCAGGCCAGCCACGGCCACACCGACCAGGCGCGCATCGCGCGAGCGCTGCTCAAGCGTGGGCATGCGGTGGATGGCGATCTGTCACGAACTTTTCGGAAGCGAGCATGAGCACCAACAGCAAACAAGAAGGCTGCCGGCCGCCTGCTGGACGACAGCACCTGGGACGAGGTGCTGGCATGAACGAGGCCCCACAGAAAGAGCGTCCGATCATTTTCAGCGGCGCCATGGTGCGTGCCCTGCTGGCCGGAACGAAGACGCAAACGCGGCGTGTCGCGTCGAAGGCCGTACGCCATCCAGACCTCGGCAACCTCTACACGCCCGGCGCATTGGTGCTGGAGAGAGAGCCGCAGCATGTCATCGAGCGCTGCTGCCCTTACGGCCGGCCGGGCGACCGCCTTTGGGTGCGCGAGGCCACGGTGCGCGTGGAAGACCACGGCTACACAGGCCCTGTGTACGTGGAATCCGAAGACGGCCGCGCGTGCCTCGACGGCGGCTTGGCCCCGGCGCCTGACGACTGCACGGAGGTCGAGCCCTACGAGCTGCGCATCCGCCCCAGCATCCACATGCCGCGCTGGGCCAGCCGGATCACGCTGGAAATCACGGGCGTGCGCGTGGAGCGGTTGCAGGACATCAGCATCGCCGACGCCATGGCCGAAGGCGTCGAGCACGCCCGTCCCACGCTGGCCGGCCTGCCACCCTGCCTGGAGTGGCGCTACGCCTACGAGGACCTGTGGAACGACATCCATGGCCCGAGGGCGTGGGACGCCAACCCCTGGGTGTGGGTGGTGGAGTTCAAGAAATTGGACACGGCGCCCCCGACGTGTCCGGAGAACCGGAGATTTTGAACATGACCATCACCAGCAAAATCCCCTCGGCGCTTGCAGGAGAGTATCCGCCGCCTGAATTGTTTCTCGAAGTGCCGGACGTGCAGGACGAGAGCGGCATCGCTACGTACTACTCACGCGAGCTTGTGCTGGAGTGCATCGATTCTGCTCTCGCCGCGCGTGCTGCCGCCCACCAGGGGGATGGAGGGGTAGAGCCGAGCGATGTCGTCTATCGCTGGCGCGCGCTGGACAACTCAGGCTTTTGCTATGGCAGCACTCCGCCTGATGACCTGCCGCAGAGCGCCTGCCTCACGGCGTTCTACCGGCAGCCTGAGCGCTTCCACGCGGCGCTGCACGAAATCAGCGCTACCGGCAACCTGACGGCAACGCCGGCACAGTTCGCCCGCCATCTGCAATCGGTGGCGCGGGATGCTCTCTCCGCCCAGGGGCAGGAGGCCCAGCTCGACCAGGCCGTCGAGAAAGCCTGGGGCCGGTTCGAGGCTGCCATGGACAAGGGCATCGGCCTGCCGCCGCCCGGCATCCACGCCGCCGCGCACTACGCCGCTTTCCTGCGCCGCGAGGCGCACAAACAGGCGGAGCCGACGAAGGCCGGGGCCATTGCAAACGCGGCGACGATGATCGATCTGCTGGTGCGGGAGACGCGCCGGCTGCACCGCGAGCTGATCGACGCCCAGGCAACCACCGAGGATTCCTCGGCAGCTCAGGCTGATGCAGACAAGCGGGATGCCACCCGATACCGCCACCTGCGCGCCTGCAACAGCGGATCGCTCGTCATCGTGAAGATCATCGGCACCGAGGATGACGATCAGATCGTCCTGACCGAGGTTGATGCCGACACCGAGATCGACACCGAGATCGCCGCTCTCTCTCGTAAAGGGGGTGAGGCACCCGTGCCAACGGGGAGTTGGTCGCTGTGGAGAAGGAGGCGGGCAATGACGACTGATACGCAAGACGCTGCGCGCTACCGCTGCTTGCGCGAGGCCGCTAAAGAGCAACTCCTGAACCCCAAGGGCGCCGCCAATGAGTACGCGCCCGACATGCGAACGCACTGGGTACTGCCAGTGTTGATGTGCTCTGGGCCGACTGGTGGCTACCGCACCTTTGACGAGGCGGTTGATTCTTTGATTGAGGAGAAGGCAGGGCAATGACGACTGACGCCATACAGCAAGAGCGCGGGGCCTTCGAGGAGTGGAGGCACACCCGCGCCCCAATGAACCACCACCAGCGCAGCCTCGCACGGGAAGCCTTCCTCGCCGGCCGCGCATCCATGCGCAACCACATCGAAACCGCTCTCGTCTATCTCGGTGGAAAACCACCAGATTGCTGCGACTGCAAGTGGGAATGGGGCATGGCCATCAAGTGCCTGCACGCCGCGCTGGAGAGACAGGAGGACACAGCATGATTACCTGCTGCAGCCAGAGCGGCCTCCCGCATTTCCCGAGATGAGGATGCTCCATGAACATGACAGAGCTCGCATCGTGGTCCGTTGGGTGCTCGCGCACCGGTCACCCGAATGACAGCTTTATTGCCGTCAGAGTGGGTGACGCCGGGATTTTGGTTTCCGCCGATGAAGCCCGGCATATGGCAACGCTATTGCTGCTTTGCGCTAGGCGCATCGAGGATGCGCTGGAGGATCAGGAGGATCAGGAATGACCGGCGTCACCATCATCCAACTCTCCCCTGTCGAGCTTCAAGGGATG
The DNA here is from genome assembly GCA_047607325.1 of Xenophilus sp. Classification (GTDB taxonomy): domain Bacteria; phylum Pseudomonadota; class Gammaproteobacteria; order Burkholderiales; family Burkholderiaceae_C; genus Xenophilus. Next base: position 7,708 of record JASGDG010000251.1, read on the forward strand.
CTTGACGATGCCGTCAGCCGGGCCGTGGAGGCTGCAGCCAAGAAGACGGGGGAGACATGGCGAGTGCGCGACTTGGCAGAACACTACGGGGTCGCGGAGCGCACCATCCTGAACCGGGAGAAGGCCGGCGATCTTCCTCCGCGCAGCGGGAGGTACTGGGTCCGAGCGGATGTGCTGAGGTGGGACCGGGATCGCGCCACGGCCTCATCTGGGGCGCACTGATGCCAGGAAATCCAGCATTCATGCGGGTTGCCGGAGTCCTCTCCTGGGCACCAAACACACAAAGCCACCGGCAACCCCGGTGGCTTTTTCTTTGCTCCTTCGATCGAGAAGACGGATGTTCACTCGAAGGAATTCTCAGACGGGCAGCGCGACGAGGTCGTGCCCTTCGGCCGCCACGACGCGCGCGCGCGTGAACTCGCCCGCCTTCAGCTGCTTGCTGATCTTCTCGGGCGGCAGCAGGCGCACGACGCCGTCGATCTCGGGCGCATCCGCATAGCTGCGGCCCACCCCGCCCCGCCGCCCCATCGCGGGCGCCGAATCCACCAGCACCTGCATGTTCGCGCCGATGCGGCGCCTCAGGCGCTGGGCCGACACGGCCTCGGCCACCTCCATGAAGCGTGCGCGGCGCGCCTCGCGCTCGGCTTCCGGCAGCATGCCGGGCAGCTCGTTGGCCGTGGCGCCATCGACCGGGCTGTAGGCGAAGCAGCCGGCGCGGTCGATGCCGGCCTCGCGCACGAAGTCGAGCAGATGCTCGAACTCCGCCTCCGTCTCACCCGGGAAGCCGGCGATGAAGGTGCTGCGGATCACCAGTTCGGGGCACATCTCGCGCCAGCGCGCGATGCGCTCCAGGTTCTTCTCGCCGCTGGCCGGGCGCTTCATACGCCTCAGCACGTCGGGGTGGCTGTGCTGGAAGGGCACGTCCAGGTAAGGCAGCACGCGGCCCTCGGCCATCAGCGGGATGACCTCGTCCACGCTCGGATACGGGTACACATAGTGCAGCCGCACCCAGGCGCCGTAGGGCTCGGCGATCTCGCCCAGCGTGCGCACCAGTTCCAGCATGCGGGTCTTGACCGGCTTGCCGTCCCAGAAGCCGGTGCGGTACTTCAGGTCGACGCCGTAGGCCGAGGTGTCCTGGCTGATCACCAGCAGTTCCTTCACGCCGCCCTCGAACAACGCACGCGCCTCCTTCAGCACATCGCCCACCGGCCGCGACACCAGGTCGCCGCGCATCGAGGGGATGATGCAGAAGGTGCAGCGATGGTTGCAGCCCTCGCTGATCTTCAGGTAGGCATAGTGCTTCGGCGTGAGCTTGATGCCGGCCGGCGGCACCAGGTCGACGAAGGGATCGTGCGGCTTGGGCAGGTTGGCGTGGACCGCGTCCATCACCTCCTGCGTCGCGTGCGGGCCCGTCACGGCCAGCACGCTCGGGTGCATCTGCCGCACCAGGTTGCCGCCGGCATCGCCGGCCTTGGCGCCCAGGCAGCCGGTGACGATCACGCGGCCGTTCTCGGCCAGCGCCTCGCCGATGGTGTCCAGGCTCTCCTTCACCGCGTCGTCGATGAAGCCGCAGGTGTTCACGATGACCAGGTCGGCGCCCTCGAAGGTCTTGGCCGTCCGGTAGCCCTCGGCGCTGAGCTGGGTGAGGATGAGCTCCGAATCGGTCAGCGCCTTGGGGCAACCGAGGCTGACGAAGCCCACCTTGGGCACAGCCACGGCCGGCGGGCGGGTTCGTTCGGGGGAGACAACTTCGCTCATCGCGCTATTGTCCCAGTTCTGCGGCACGCCGGTCCGGCCGCGCCCCGCGGGCAGCAGGCGCTCAGGGCCGCTTGAGGCCGAAGGCCCCGAGGACCTGCTCGGTGCTCTTCTGCATCTGCTCCTGCATCTGCAGGAACACGTTCTTGGACTGCTCGACATAGCTGCCCATCAGGCCTTGCAGCATGGGCGACTGCATCGACATGAAGCGCGCCCACATTTCGGGCGTGAGGCTCTGCGCCTGATCGGCCAGTTGCGCCTGCACCTCGGTCATGGCCTGGATGTTCTTCTCCAGGTAAGGGCCCATGAAGCCCTGCATGGCATGGCCGTAGAAGCGGATGATGCTGGCCAGCACCTGCTCGGTGAACATCGGCGCGCCGCCCGCCTCTTCTTCCAGGATGATCTGCAGCAGGATGCTGCGGGTGAGGTCGTCGCCGGTTTTCGCGTCGCGCACCACGAAGGAGGCGTTTTCCATCACCAACTGCCTGACCTCGGCCAACGTGATGTACGCGGAAGCATCGGTGTCGTAGAGCCTGCGGTTCGGGTACTTCTTGATGACGCGCTGCGGCGGCTTGGAAGCGCCCTTCTTGCTCTGCACTGCTCACTCCTTGCGGCGCCCGCACCCGGGGCGGTCGAGGCATTCTAGGAAGCGGGCTTGCTGCACCGCGCCAAGGTTTACCCTGACCGGGGCCGTGCACGTCAGCCGACGCTGCTCGCGTATTCCGCACCGCAGTTGCGACACTTGCCGGTCTCCAGGGCGCCGTCACTGCCGCGGCGGAAATTCAACAGGTGCTTGAAGCCGCCGAGCACCCAGCAGCGCGGGCAATGCTCATGGCCCGCCACCGGCAAGTAGGCGCGAGCCCGCTGCTCGGCGCGCTCGCGCGTCACCAAGGCGCCCTGCCTTTCCACGCGCAGCACATCCTGCGCAGCCATGGTGTCGACGCGGCCCGCCGTCCGGTCGTTGATACCGTAGACCGCCCGCGCGAACTCCAGCGGCGCCTGGCGCATGAGCGCGGCCAAGCGCAACTCCTCGCGCAGGGTCTGACCCTGCGCATCGTCGATCGGCATCATGGGCGGAGACGGCATGGACAACCGGCACGCAACGTGCCGGCACCAAGGTACCACAAGTGGAGCTGCCCCGTCACGCGTCCAGCCTGGCTGCGAGATCTGCCCCGATGAGAGGCATCCAGGGGACGGAAAAACCGCCGGGAAGGAAATTTGGTAGGCGCAATTGGACTCGAACCAACGACCCCCACCATGTCAAGGTGGTGCTCTAACCAGCTGAGCTATGCGCCTAAGAATGTTCGAGAGGTGAGATTCTAGCAGGAAGAAGCGCCCTTCCACGGACCGCGCCGCATTCAGCGCCGACGCGCCCAGCGCACACCCGGCACGCCCGCGGCGACCGCCAGCACGTGCGCCAGGCGGCTCGTGTCGGCGACCTCGATGGTGAAGGTCATCCATGCCGTGCCACGCACGGATTGGGTCTGCACACCGATGACGTTCATCCTCTCACGCGCGAAGACGTCGGAGATGTCGCGCAGCAGCCCCTGCCGGTCGGCGGCCTCGACGGACACGTCGACGGCATAGACCGAATCGCCGGCCCCAGCCTTGGGCTGGCCCCACTCCACGTCGATCACGCGCTCGCGATGGCGGTTGGCCATCTGGCGGAAGGTGCTGCAATCGGCCCGGTGCACGCTGACGCCGTGGCCGCGCGTGACGAAGCCGCGGATCGCATCCGGAGGCGCGGGCCTGCAGCACTTGGCCAACTGCGTCATCAGCGAGGAGACGCCGACCACCAGCACGCCGCCCTTGGCGCCCTGCTCGCTGCCGCGCGGCTTGCGCACCAGGGGCACGTCTTCCGCCGGCGGCGCGGCCCCCTGCGGGCGCAGCAGGTTCTCGATGTTGCGCAGGGAGAACTCGTCCTTGCCGACCACCTCGAACAGCTGGTCGGCCGAGCGGAAGCCCAGCTGCGCCGCCAGGTCGTCGAGCTTGAGCGCCGTCCTGCCCTCGCGCTGCAGCAGCCGCTCCACCGCCTCGCGGCCGCGGGCAATGGTTTCCTGCGTCGCCCGGGCATTGAACCAGGCGCGCACCTTGGCGCGCGCGCGCTGGCTGGCCAGGTAGGCCAGTTCGGGGTTGAGCCAGTCGCGCGAAGGGCCGCCCTCCTTGGCCGCGATGATCTCTACCGTCTGCCCGTTCTGCAGCGACGTGTTCAGCGGCACCATCGCGCCGTCGACCCGTGCGCCGCGGCAGCGGTGGCCCAGCTGCGTGTGGACGGTGTAGGCGAAGTCCACCGGCGTGGCGCCCTGCGGCAGTTCGACGATGGCGGCATCGGGCGTGAGCACGTAGATGCGGTCGTCGAACAGTCCCCTGCCCTCGTCGCCGCCGGCGAGGTCGCGCTCCCAGGCCAGCAATTGGCGCAGCACCGCGATCTTGGCGTCGTACTCGCCGCCGGCCCACACCCCGGCGTAGCCGCGCGGGCCGGCCTCCTTGTAGGCCCAGTGCGCGGCCACGCCGTGCTCGGCGTGCTCGTGCATCTCCTCCGTGCGGATCTGGATCTCGATGGGCTTGCCGGGCTGCCCGTCCACCACCTCGCGCACCACCGTGTGCAGCGACTGGTAGCCATTGGCCTTGGGGCGGGCAATGTAGTCGTCGAACTCCTCGACGATCGGCTGGAAGTGCGAGTGCACCCACGCGAGCACCGCATAGCAGTCCTTCACGTCGGGCACGATGACGCGCAGCGCGAGGATGTCGAACACCTGGCCGAAGTCCAGCGACTTGCCACGCATCTTCTTCACGATGCTGTAGATGTTCTTCGGACGCCCCTGCACGGTGGCACTGATGCCCTCGGCCGCCAGTTCGCGCTCCAGGCGCTCACGCAGCTGCGCCACGTAGCCCTCGCGCTCCACCCGCTTCTCGTCCAGCAGGTGCGCGATCAGCTTGTAGGTCTCGGGCTCCAGAAAGCGGAAGGACAGGTCCTCGATCTCCCACTTGACCTGCCAGATGCCCAGCCGGTTGGCCAGCGGCGCGAAGACCTGCAGCGACTCGCGCGCCAGGCTCTCGGGCACCTGAGCCCTGGAGGCCGCGGCATGCCGCAGCGTCTGCAGGCGTGAGGCCAGCCGCAGCATCACCACCCGCAGATCGCGCGAGAAGGCAAGCAGCATCTTGCGCACGTTCTCGGTCTGCGCGCCCGCATCGGCATGCAGGCCGACCACCGAACGGGTCTGCTTCTGCACGTGGACCAGCTTGTTGGTTTCCACCGCCAGCAGCGCGAAGTTGTCGCCGAAGACCTTGGCGATGACCTCCTGCGGCCGGCTCAGGTGCTCGCACGCATAGACCAGGTAGGTCGCGGCCCGCATCGCCTCCGATCCGCCCATGGAGGCCACGATGGCCGCCACCGCATCGGCGTGCGCCAACGTGTTCTCGCCGGTGTCGAGGAACTCCCCTTGAATCAGCGGCGCAGCGAAGGCGCGGGCCCGCTCCAGCATGTTCGCCATGGCCGGGGGCAGCTGCGAGGTGGCCGCGGACAGCGCATGCCCGGCCGGCACCGGCCGCGAGGACGTCACGGTCATCGAGCGCACATCCTCTTCACCGGTCCAGCAGGAAGGAGGCGACGGCTTCGATCTGCGCCGGCGCGATCAGCGTCGGCGCATGGCCGACGCCTCCGAACTCGACCAGGCGCGCGCGTGGGCCGCGCTGCGTCATGGCCTGCGCGGTGGCCGGCGAGAGCAGATCGGACTGCGCGCCGCGCAACAGCAGCGTGGGCGCGCGGATGGCGTCATAGATCGCCCAGGCAGCCGCCTGCGCCTGCGCCGCGATCCCGGGCGTGAGCGCACGAATCGGCTCGGCGATGGCCGGGTCGTAGTGCAGCACCAGGCCGGCGCCGCCCGCAGCCGGGCCCGCTTCGGTCTTGCTGCGGCCATCGGTGCTGCGCTCGGCCGCCGGCACGACCATGGGCCGCGTCAGCGCCAGCCATTGCTCGGGCGTGTGCGGGCCGAATCCCGTGGAGATCGACCACAGCGCATCGGCCGCAGCCTGCAGGTCCGGATAGGGACCGCCGCGACCGACGTACGAGGCAATGCGCGCGATGGCCGCCGGCTCGACCGCCGGCCCCACGTCGTTGAGTACCAGGCGGCGCACCGGCGCCGGCAGGGGCACGTCCTTCGCGCCGGCCAGCACCATGCCGATCAGCCCGCCCATGCTGGTACCCACGCAGTCCAGCGCCTCGACGGGTGCCACGGCGTGCAACGCCGCGAGCATCGCCAGCATGTCACCCGCGTACTGCGGCACTTGGTAGCCCTGCGGATCGCGAAGCCAGTCGCTGCGGCCGCGGCCGACGACGTCGGGGCAAACGACGCGCAGCGGCGTCCTCGCCTGCGCCAGCAGCGCCCGCGCCAGCGCGTCGAAATCGCGGCCCTGCCTCGTCAAGCCGTGCATGCACACGATCACCTGTCCCGCAGCCGGATCGCCCCAGTGCCAGTACGCCATGCGGTGGCCTTCCTGCCCGTCGGGACAGACCACGAAATCGAGCCTCGGTTCAGTCATGCACAAGGTCCGTCTTGCTGCGGTGATGGGAAGGATGCCCCGCACGCGCCGGGCGGCAGACGCGCGCTGCGGATCGGGGCTGCAAGGCGCAGCGATCGCGCGCATCGGCAGCACCGCGACCACCCGAGTCCGCGCAAGCATACGGCGCGGGGATTCGTGAAGGGTCATCCTGAAGTTCATCGTAATGGATCCAGCGTTCCCGCATCGTGCTCCAAGGCAAGAAGCCATCGTGCATTCGACCCGTGGCCCCGGGCCCGGCCGGACGGCGCGGCAGGCCTACTGCAGTTGCACGGACCCTGAGATGCTGACAGTCACGGCCGCCTTTCCGGCCTCCACCGGCACGGGGGCATCGGACGGGAAGGACTGGGGGGCCGCGGCCCTCAAGCGCGGCGGCACCGGCCCGCCCTGGCTGGCATTCACCGACACCTCGCGCAGCGAGTAGCCCGAGAAACCGAAGCCGCGCGCCAGCTCATCCGCCTTGCGCCTGAAGTTGTCGATGGCGGCCTGCTGCGCCTCGGCCTCGGACTGCTGGCGCTGCTCCCGGCTCAGCGCGAATCCGACGCGGCTCACCGGAAGCGAGCCGATGCGCGAGGCCGTGCGCGTGATGCGGTCGAAGTCACGCCCCTCCAGGATCAGTTCGGCGCTGCCCTGCCAGCCGGTGATTTTGCCGTCGCGGCCGTAGCGCGGGCTGAGGCCGAAGTGGCCGGTGCGCACGTCCAACTGGCCCGGCTGCGCCTCCTTTTTCGCTTCCGCCAGGGCCGCGTCCAGCGCGCTGCGCACCTGCGACTGCACAGCCGCTGCATCCGCGCCATCGCGCGTGGCAGCCAGCGTCATGCTCAGCAGATCCTGCTGGACCTCCACCGTGCCGCTGGCCGAAAGCTGGAGGACGTTCTGCGGCGGCGCCCCCTGGACGCCCTGGGCCGCTGCCGCGCCAGCCGCGGCCAAGGTGAGGCAGAAGGCGATGGGTTGAATGGCACTCAAGACGGGCTCCTCCTCAGGTCGTCAATGGAAGCGGCACGGGCAACGGGGCAGGCACACGCAGCGCCGCCCGACTCACTGCGGCGAGGTGGAAAAGGCCCAGGGCCAAAAGGCACGCCAGCCGCCGCCCGAATGCCGGCCGCCGCTGCCCGAGGGCGCAGCCGGCGCAACGGTCTCGGCGGTCTGCGTCGCCTCGTTGCGGGCGGCCCATTCGCGGCGCAGTTGCGCGCGCAGTTCTGCCCGTTCGGCCGGCGTGAGCCGGCGGCCGGCCATGGCCTCGTCGGCGCGGATCTGCTCGCCCTGCTCGGCGACCGCATGCCGCAATTCCGTGCGACTGGGCTCACCGGCGCCCAGCCCTTGTGCACCAGCCACGATGGGCGGCACCGCGATGACAGCAAGACACAGCAGGCATTGGACGAAGGAGCGGAACATCGGCAACGGCATCAACGGAAGGAATTCACGCCGTGCACTGTGCCAGCACAACGTATTCCTCTCGCAAGCGGGACGCGAGCGTGCGCAAGTTCTGTAACTTAGTGTCAGACAACACCGATTTCTCCCTGGACGCCTGGTGAACGCCTTCAGAATCGCCGCTGTTACAAATTCATTGTCCGGAACTGTTGCTCCAATGACTCAAGCCCCTGCCCGAACCGACAAGATCGTCATCGTCGACGACGACGCCCGCATCCGCGACCTGCTGCGCCGCTACCTGACGCAGGAAGGTTTCGAGGTCATCGTGGCGGAGGACGGCAAGGCGCTCAACCGCATCCTGCTGCGCGACACGGTGGACCTGATCGTGCTCGACCTGATGATGCCCGGCGAGGACGGCCTGTCGGTGTGCCGCCGCCTGCGCGCCGCCAACGACCGCACCCCGATCATCATGCTCACCGCCAAGGGCGAGGACGTCGACCGCATCGTCGGCCTGGAGGTCGGCGCCGACGACTACCTGGGCAAGCCCTTCAACCCGCGCGAGTTGCTGGCACGCGTGCACGCAGTGCTGCGCCGCCGCCCGCCGCAGGAGGCGCCCGGCGCCCCCTCCACCGAGAACGAGACCGTCAGCTTCGGCCCCTTCGAGTTCGACCTGGGCTCGCGCACGCTCAAGAAGGACGGCGAGGAGCTGTCGCTGACCACCGGCGAGTTCGCCATGCTCAAGGCGCTGGTGCGCCACCCGCGGCAACCGCTGTCGCGCGAGAAGCTGGCGCAGCTGGCGCGCGGCCGCGAGTTCGAGCCCTTCGACCGCAGCCTGGACGTGCAGATCTCCCGCCTGCGCAAGCTGATCGAGTCCGACGCCGCCGCGCCGCGCTACATCCAGACGGTGTGGGGCGTGGGCTACGTGTTCGTGCCGGACGGCACGGCTTGAGGCAGCGTGTCGGCCGTCGCCGGCCCCGATACGACGCAGCCCAGCCCGCTGGCTGAGGACACGGTGTCGATCACCCTGCCCACGCCGCTGGAGATGCGGCCCGACCGGGGCCGCCACCGCCGGCGCCTGCGGGTGGGTATCAGCCTGTTCTGGCGCACCTTCTTCCTGCTGACGCTGCTGCTGATGGGCTGCATCTTCTTGTGGCTGCAGACCTTCCGCTCGCTGGAGGACGAGCCGCGTTCGGTGCAGACGGCGCGCCAGATCGCCTCGCTGGTCAATCTCACGCGTGCGGCGCTGGTCTATTCGGACGCCATCACCCGCGTGTCGCTGATCAAGACACTGGCCGACCAGGAGGGCGTGCGCATCCTGCCGCGCGAGCCGCGCGACCGCTTCGACACCCATGTGCAGGGCACGCTGGACCGCCGCGTGACCGAGGAACTGATGGATCGCCTGGGCGAAGGCACGGTGATCGCCAGCCGCGTCAACGACGAGCCGGGCCTGTGGATCGGCTTCGCCATCGACGGCGACAACTACTGGCTGCTGCTCGACCCGGCGCGCTTCTCGCATGTGGGCGGACGCACCTGGCTGACCTGGATGATCACGGCCGCCGTGCTGTCGCTGGCCGGTTCGGCGCTGATCACGCGCTTCATCAACCGGCCGCTCAAGCAGCTGTCGCGCGCCACCGCGCAGGTGCGCGAAGGCGAGTACGAAGCGCACCGGCTCGACGAGCATGCGCGCACCAAGGAGATCCGCGACGTCAATGTCGGCTTCAACCTCATGGCCGACCAGCTCGCCAAGATCGAGCAGGACCGGGCGGTGATGCTGGCCGGCATCTCGCACGACCTGCGCACGCCCCTGGCGCGCCTGCGGCTGGAGGCCGAAATGAGCGTGGCCGATGAGGATGCGCGCATCCACATGGCGGCCGACATCGCGCAGCTGGACGGCATCATCGACAAGTTCCTCGACTACGCGCGGCCGGACCACGTGCAGTTCCTGCCCGTGCTGCTGCGCGACGTGATCGACGCCAGCATCTTCGGCGTGCAGGATTCGGAAGACGTCGATATCCAGGTCGACGTGGCCCCGGACCTCGCGGTGATGGCCGACGAGGTGGAACTGATCCGCGTGATCTCCAACCTGGTGGAGAACGCCCGACGCTACGGCAAGACGCCCGGCACGGGCCTGGCGCAGATCAACATCCAGGCCCAGGCGAGCAACGACGCCGTGCTGCTGAAGGTGCGGGACCACGGCCCGGGCGTGCCCCAGGCGCTGCTGGTGCAGTTGACCAAGCCCTTCTTCCGCGGGGATGCCGCGCGCACCTCGGCCGCCGGCGCAGGGCTGGGGCTGTCGATCGTCGCCAAGAACACCGAGCGCATGGGCGGCAGCTTCGCCCTGACCAGCACGCCGGGCCGCGGCTTCGCCGCCCACCTGAGGCTGCAGCGCGCCGCAACCAGCCTGGCGGAGGAGGCGAAGCGGCGCAAGGCGGAAGGCAAGGCGTCCGGAAGGGCCTGAATCAGCGGTGCAGCAGCACCACGGCGCGCGCCTCCATCGCTCGGCCCTCGCCCACCGGGCCGAGCTGCTCGGCCGTCTTGGCCTTCACGTTGACCTGGTCCACGCCGAGGCCCAGCACGGCGGCCAGCCGATCGCACATGGCCGGGATGTGCGGCGACAGCTTTGGCGCCTGCGCGATCACCGTGCTGTCGACGTTGCCGATCCGCCAGCCGGCCGCGCGCACGCGCCGCGCCGCCTCGGCCAGCAGCAGCATCGAGTCGGCGCCGCGGAACTGCGGGTCGCGGTCGGGGAAGTGGCGGCCGATGTCGCCCAGCGCAGCAGCGCCCAGCAGCGCGTCGGTGACGGCGTGGGCCAGCACGTCGGCGTCGGAGTGGCCCAGCAATCCCTTGTCGTGGGCGATCTCCACGCCACCCAGCACCAGGCGGCGGCCTTCGGCGAGTCGATGCACGTCCCAGCCCTCGCCGATGCGGATGGAGAAAGAAGCGGCAGGCGGGGTATCGGTCATGGCGATCGGTGCGCCCCGGCGCGCGCGGCCAGCACGGCCTCGGCCAGGGCGAAGTCCTCGGGATAGGTGATCTTGAAATTCTGCGCGCTGCCCGGCACCAGGCGCGGCGCCAGGCCGGCGGCCTCGATGGCGCCGGCCTCGTCGGTGACGGCGTCACCGGCCTGGGCGAGCGCTTCGGCCAGCACGCCCAGGCGGAACATCTGCGGCGTCTGCGCCAGCCACTTGTCCGCGCGCGGCAGCGTGGCCGCCACGCGGGCGTCGGGCGAGGCCGCCTTGAGCGTGTCGGACAGCGGCAGCGCCAGCAGGCCGCCGACCGCGTCACCCGCGCACGCGGCCACCAGCCGCTCGATCAGCGCCGGCGTGACCAGGCAGCGCGCGGCGTCGTGGACCAGCACCCAGTCCGTCTCGTCGGCGCCCGACGCGGCCAGCGCGCGCAGGCCGTTCGCCACTGTGGCGGCACGGGTGGCGCCGCCCACGCGCAGCAGCCGTTCGCCACCACGCGGGAAGTCGGGCAACGCCTGGCCGACCAGCGCGTCGTCCGGCGCCACCACCAGCGCCAGCGTCGCCAGCCGATCGCCCAGCGCGCGGAAGGCCTCGACGGTGTGCGCCACGATCGGCCGGCCGACCAGCGGCGCGTACTGCTTGGGCCCGTCCGCGCCGGCGCGCGCACCGACGCCGGCACAGGGAACGAGCACATGCAGGCGGGGCGTGGACATGGGATGGAAGGCGTCTGGCGCGCGAGGCGGCGTGCCCTGCGGCGAAAGGGGCGCCATTCTAGAATCGGGCCTCTCACACCCCTCGCCCCCACGGCGCGGGGTGTTTGTCATTTCCCGCTCCCGATGCAACTGCCCACCCTCCTCCCCGGCAAGCGCTTCACGCTGCCGCGCCCGCCGGCCTCCAGCGACGCGCTGCTGCTGGCCCGGCTGGCCGGACGCGAGAAGCAGGACGGCCGACTCGTCGCCCTCTTCACCGCCGACGCCACCGACACGCAGCGACTGCTGGACGAGATCGCCTTCTTCGCGCCCTCGCTGCGCTGCGCCGTCTTCCCGGACTGGGAGACGCTGCCCTACGACAGCTTCTCGCCGCACCAGGACCTGATCAGCGAGCGGCTGGCGACGCTCTGGCGCATCTCGCAGCGCGAGGTGGACGTGGTGCTGGTGCCGGCCACCACGGCGCTGTACCGGCTGGCGCCGCCGGCCTTCCTGGCCGGCTACACCTTCCAGTTCAAGACCGGGCAGAAGCTCGACGAGGCGAAGTTCAAGGCCCAGCTCACGCTGGCCGGCTACAGCCACGTCACGCAGGTGGTGAGCCCGGGCGAGTACGCGGTGCGCGGCGGGCTGATCGACCTGTTCCCGATGGGCTCGCCGCAGCCCTACCGGGTGGACCTGTTCGACGACGAGATCGACTCGATCCGCACCTTCGACCCGGACTCGCAGCGCAGCCTGTACCCGGTGCCCGAGGTGCGCCTGCTGCCCGGCCGCGAGTTCCCGATGGACGACGAGGCGCGTGCGCGCTTCCGCGCCCGCTGGCGCGAGCTCCTGGAGGGCGACCCGACCAAGAGCCGCATCTACAAGGACATGGGCAACGGCGTCGCCACCGCCGGCATCGAGTACTACCTGCCCCTCTTCTTCGACGAGACAGCCACGGTGTTCGACTACCTGGGCGAGGCCAGCACGCTGGTGCTGCATGGCGACCTGGAAGGCGCGTTCCAGCATTTCTGGCAGGACACGCGCGAGCGCTACCGGCTGGTGCAGGGCGACCCGGAGCGGCCGGCGCTGCCGCCGGAGGCGCTGTTCCTGTCGGCGGAGCAGTTCTACACCCGGACCAAGGCGCATGCCCAGCTGGCGATCCGTGCCGGCGAGGCCGGTGCCGACAAGCCCTACGCCGAGTTCGACACCCTGCCCCCGCTGGCCGTCTCGCGCGGCGCCGACGACCCGCTCGCCCGCCTGAAGGAGCACATCGCCCGCACCCCGCACCGCGTGCTGGTGCTGGCCGAGAGCGAGGGCCGGCGCGAGAGCCTGCTGGACTTCCTGCGCGCCAGCGGCGTCAGCCCGCCGGCCTTCGATTCGCTGGCCGAGTTCGAGGCCATGGCCGCCGAGAAGCTCGGCATCGCCACGGCCGCCGTCGCGACCGGCTTCGCCTGGAACGAGGCCGGCATCGACTTCGTCACCGAGACCGAGCTGTTCGCCACCGGCCCCACCACGCGGCGGCGCGGCAAGCGGCAGGAGGCGACCAGCGACGTCGATGCGCTGATCAAGGACCTGTCGGAGCTGAACGTCGGCGACCCGGTGGTGCACAGCGCGCACGGCATCGGCCGCTACCGCGGGCTGGTCAACATGGACCTGGGCTCGAAGAACGCTGACGGCAGCCCGGCCCTGCAGGAGATGCTGCACCTGGAGTACGCCGACAAGGCGACGCTGTACGTGCCGGTGTCGCAGCTGCACCTGGTCAGCCGCTACACGGGCGTCTCGGCCGACGAGGCACCGCTGCACAAGCTGGGCAGCGGCCAGTGGGAAAAGGCCAAGCGCAAGGCCGCAAGCCAAGTGCGCGACGCCGCCGCCGAGCTGCTGAACATCTACGCCCGCCGCGCCGCGCGCGAGGGCCACGCCTTCCGCTTCTCGGCCGCCGACTACGAGGTCTTCGCCAACGACTTCGGCTTCGAGGAAACGGCCGACCAGAAGGCCGCGATCCACGCCGTCATCCAGGACATGGTCTCGCCCCGGCCGATGGACCGGCTGGTCTGCGGCGACGTGGGCTTCGGCAAGACCGAGGTGGCGCTGCGCGCGGCCTTCGTGGCGGTGACGGGCGGCAGGCAGGTGGCCTTCCTCGCGCCGACCACGCTGCTGGCCGAGCAGCACTACCAGACGCTGGTGGACCGCTTCTCCAAGTGGCCGGTGAAGGTGGCCGAGATGAGCCGCTTCCGCTCCGCCAAGGAGATCACCGCCGCCGCCAAGGGCCTGGCCGACGGCGGCGTGGACATCGTGGTCGGCACGCACAAGCTGCTCTCCGAATCGGTCAAGTTCAAGAACCTGGGCCTGCTCATCATCGACGAGGAGCACCGCTTCGGCGTGCGCCACAAGGAGGCGATGAAGGCGCTGCGCGCCGAGGTGGACGTGCTCACCCTCACCGCCACGCCGATCCCGCGCACGCTGGGCATGGCGCTGGAGGGCCTGCGCGACCTCTCCGTGATCGCCACCGCGCCGCAGCGCCGGCTGGCGATCAAGACCTTCGTTCGCAACGAGGGCACCGGCGTGATCCGCGAGGCGGTGCTGCGCGAGCTGAAGCGCGGCGGCCAGTGCTACTTCCTGCACAACGAGGTCGAGACCATCGAGAACCGCCGCCAGAAGCTCGAAGAGATCCTGCCCGAGGCGCGCATCGCCGTGGCCCACGGCCAGATGCCCGAGCGCGAGCTGGAGCGCGTGATGCGCGACTTCGTGGCGCAGCGCCACAACATCCTGCTGTGCTCGACCATCATCGAGACCGGCATCGACGTGCCCACCGCCAACACCATCGTCATCAGCCGCGCCGACAAGTTCGGCCTGGCGCAGCTGCACCAGCTGCGCGGGCGCGTCGGCCGCAGCC
>JASGDG010000252.1:0-21754 GCA_047607325.1 Xenophilus sp.
CCCCACGCCGCCAGCGGCACCGGCCGGCCGCGCCGCTGCAGCGCCAGGCCGGGCTCGCGGCCGCGCTCGGCCGTCAGGTGCTGGTTGTGCTTCATCTCGGCGATCTCGTCGCGGCCGTCGGGCGGGCTGTCGGCCAGCAGGCAGTGCAGCAGGAAGACGTCGAGGAAGCGCATGGTCTGCGCGCTGATGCCGACCGGCTCGAACGGGTCCAGGTCCATCAGGCGCACTTCGACGTATTCCACGCCGCGCTCGCGCAGCGCGTGCAGCGGCCGCTCGCCGGGGAAGATGACGCGCTTGGGACGGATGGTGCCGTAGAACTCGTTCTCGATCTGCAGCAGCGTGGTGGCGAGCTGGTTGTACTCGCCGCCCAGGTTGCGCAGGCCGATGGCCTCGTAGGGCGGGTAGGGCCGCGTCAGCGCGTCGGCCAGCGAGGCGGCGTAGCCGTCCAGCCCGTTGTAGCTGACGAAGAGCGAGGCCTGCGCCTCGCTCTGGTAGCCCAGCCGGCCCATGCGCAGCGAGGTGCCGTGCGGCATGTGCATGGTGTGATCGCCGATCGGCTGCAGCGGGTGCGGCCGGCCCTCGACGAAGCTGGCGCACACCGCCGGCGAGGCGCCGAACAGGTACAGCAGCAAAAAGGCGTGGCGGCGGAAGTTGCGGATCAGCGCGAAGTACTCGTCGCTCGTCACCTGCGGCAGCGACCAGTTGTAGTGGATGCCCGAGATGGTCTGCATGCGCCGCCCGTAGCGGTGCGACAGGCCCATGCGGTAGACGCTCTTGGCGCGGCCCACGTTCGAGGTGCCATAGCGCCCGAGCGGGATGGTCTCGTCGGGAGGCAGGCCGCAGGGCATGCTGGAGACCCACAGCATCTCGTCGCCCGCCTCGCGCAGCACGCGGTAGGTGGCCTGGTGCACCTCGGCCAGCTCGGCCAGGCAGGCGTCCACGTCGCCGTGCACGCCGGTGATCAGCTCCAGCTGCGACTCGCTGAAATCGGTGGTGATGTGCGGGTGCGTGAGGGCGCTGCCCAGCGCCGCCGGATGCGGCGTCAGCGCCAGCCTGCCGTCGGGCTGCGCGCGCAGGCTCTCCTTCTCGAGGCCGCGCCGGATGCCCTGGAGCCGCGCCGGCGGCAGGACGGCCAGCCGTTGGTTCAGTGTGTTCATGGGGTCGGGCGTCTCTCGCGTATCTCTCTTCCGGAGGGCGGACGGTACCACCGCCGGGCAGCGGGCGCCGGCGCCCGGTTTTTCAGGCGAGCACCCGCGCGAGGAAGGCGCCCAGGTCGGCAATCTCCTCCAGGCAGACGCTGTGCTCCATCGGGTAGCTGTGCCACTCGACCGCATAGCCCAGGCCGGCCAGCAGTTCGCGTGAACGGGCGGCGCGCCCGATCGGCACGATGCCGTCGTGCGCGCCATGGGCCAGGAAGACGGGCGTGCCCTGGTTGGCCGGCGCGCGTTCGGCCGCGGTGGCCTCGGCCAGCGGCAGGTAGCCCGACAGGCCGGCGATGCCGGCCAGCGCCTGCGCATGCCGCAGCCCGGTGAGCAGCGCCAGGGCGCAGCCCTGCGAGAAGCCCGCGACCACGATGCGGCGGGCGGGGATGCCGCGCGCCTTCTCGTGCGCCAGCAGCGCCTCGACGGCCGCCTGCGAGCGGCGCAGGCCGGCCTCGTCCTCCGGGGCGTCCGGGCCGAGGATGTCGTACCACGCCGGCATGCGCCAGCCGCCATTGAGGGTCACCGGGATCTGCGGCGCGTTCGGAAAGACGAAGCGCACCGGGCCGACCGGCGCCAGTCGCGGCTTCAGTTCCTCGACGATCGGCACGAAGTCGCTGCCGTCCGCACCCAGGCCGTGCATCAGCAGCACCGAGGCGCGCGGCGACGCGCCGGTTTCGATTTCGATCGGGGGCGTGGAGGGGGACATGGCGGGCGTGGGTGCGAAGGGGGGACCGCGGCATTCTCCGGCATCGGGCCGCCGGCCGCCCTCAGCGTCCGGCCAGCGCCCGGCAGGCCTGCAGGTCCTGCGCGAAGCCGCTGGCCAGGTGCGGCGTGCACTCGTCGCTGCCCGGCGAGAGCCGGCACAGCCCGACCACCAGATGCTCGGACACGGCGCCCACGCAGGGCTGGTAGCGCGCCAGGGCGCGGTTGCTGCCGGCCTTGAAGCCCCAGGCATCGGCGAACTCGACCGAGCGCGCCACCGCGCCCTCGAAGAAGCCGCTGTCGCGCGCGGCCACCGCGGCCTCCATGGCCGGCATCTCGGCGTCCAGGAAGCGCATGGCGGCGGCCGGGAAATCCGCGGCGTCGAGGGACGGCTGGGCCGGCGCGCCCGATGCAGCCGCCAGGATCACGGCGGAAAGAAGGCCCCGGCGGAAGAAAGTGGAGGAGGACATGCGAACTCTGGCCAGCGGTGGTCTTGCCCATGCCGGGGGCGGGGCGCGAAGGCCCGATTGGACCCCAAAACCGGCCTGCCCCGGGCCGCGCCCGCGCCGGCGGCCCGGGACGGGCCGCCGGACTGTGGCCCAATACGGGGTTCGTCACTTTTTCACCTGCCATCCCGAAGGAGCACACCATGGGCAACAAGATCGTTACCGAAGCCGACCGCAAGGCCACGCCGCCGCTGCCGGGCGCGGCCCGCGCACGCCAGGGCAGCGGCCAGAAGCGCAGCCTGGAACGCGGCACCGCCACCCGCAGCAAGAAGAACCCCGGCAAGCGCGCCCATCAAGGCTGAGGGGCTGAACACCCCGGGGGGGCCGGCCGCCGCTTTGCGGCCCGCTCCCCGTGCGCCGCGTCAGTGATCGGTCAGCCCCAGCATGCTGTCGAAGGCGACGGTCGCGAGAACCCCCGCGACGTAGCCGTTCCTCGGGGTGCCGGCGTAGGCGGGCGTGCCCCACGTGCTGGTTTTCCACGTGCGCATCACGTAGGGGCTCAGGGTGATGCTGCGCGTCACCTGGAAATTGGCGTCGAGCTTCAGTCCGTACTCCGTCCGCCCCGCCGTGTAGCCGGTCCCGCCCGCGGCCAGGTTTTCCTCGTTCAGGTAGGCCACTTCGTGCGACGTGAGGCGCCCCCAGTTGAAGCTCACCGAGTAGCTGTCGCGGGGCCGGCTGCGCAGCGGCGCCTCCAGGATCAGGCCGGTGCTGCCCGTCATCTTCAGCCCGGTGCTCGCGCCCGGGTCGAAACTCAGCGTCGACGTCGCGAACGCCGACAGCGCGGTCGGGCTGCTTTCGCCGGCCTTGCCGCCGTCGGGCCGGTACACCACCTGCCGGCCCCCCACATACATGCCCGAGGTGCCGTCGTGGCTTTCCTGCGTGTACGGGTCGGTCTGCGTGCGCGTGCTGTGGTAGAGCATCAGCTCATAGCTCTTGGGATAGGGATCGGTCGCGTAGGTCGTCCGGTAGGTGGTGTTGACCAGCCAGGTGTTGCTGTCGGACGCGCGGTCCCTCCACTCCCAGCCATTGGTGAAGGGGAACGCCGGATCGGAACGCCACACGCCCGCCTGCACCGACCACGCGGGGGTCAGGTCGTAGCGCACGCGTCCGCCCCAGTTCGCGTAGATGGGCGGGTTCATGCCCGCGTTGTTCTGCAGGATCGCGCTCTGGCAGGCGAAGCCCTGGTTGCACACGGGCGCCGCAAAGGACATCCCGGCGTTGCCCTTGCCGACTTCGAAGTCGAGCCTGTCGTTCAGCAGCTTCTGCTCCCAGGTCAGCGTCGTGAGGTGCGAGACCTGCGGCACGTACGGGCCCGGCTGGCCCGCGAGCAGGTCGCCCACCTGCGTGCCCCACGAGAGGTTGTCGGTGAAAGGCACGAACAGCTGCTGGAAGTGGATCGTCGAGCCGCGCCAGCCCGCGATCTTCTGCAGGTCGAAGTCGCCGCCGACGGAAATGAAGGTCAGCGCCTCGTGCTGGTCCGTTTCCTGGCCCACGCTCGGATTGCTCAGGTACATCTGCGTGAGGTTGAGCACCGGCGTGAAGCCCCAGTCGTTCATCTTCTGGCCGAGCGAGGACAGCGGGCCCTGCCGCGAGCCTTGGGGCGCCTGCGCGCCGGACGCGTCCTTCGCCGGATCGCCGGCGGCGCCCGCATCGCCCGCCGCCTGGGCGAACGCTGCCCCGCTCGTCGCGATCATCACGGCCGCCGTCACCGCCGACAGGCGCAGCGCGCGGGGATGCGGAAAGCCAAGGGCTCCGAATTTGTTCATGGGGTGGTTCCTCTTTGTCTCTTCAGTTGGAAAGGCGTGTGCAGCGGCGCGCTACCAGGCGGTGGCGCCGCCATCGATCGGGAAGTCGGCGGCGGTCACCCAGCTGGCCTCGTCGGAGGCGAGATAGAGCGCGCACCAGGCGATGTCCTCCGGCTGTCCGACGCGCTTGACCATCTTCTTCGTGAGCGCCCGCTCGACGAACTCCGGCTGGGCCTTCATGTGTGCACGCGTGGCGTCCGTTTCGACCAGCGCCGGTGAAATGCTGTTGACGCGGATGCCGTGCGGGCCGCCTTCCATGGCAAGCTGGCGCGTCATCGCGAGCACGCCGCCCTTGCCCGCGCAATGCGCGATGGCGGGCGAACCCTCCAGCGCGACGGCCGCATTGGCCGACGCGAAGTTGATCACCGAGCCGCCCCCCCGCGCGATCAGCACGGGCCAGGCCGCCTGGCACAGCAGGAAGACGATGTCCAGCTCGCCGGTGAGCGTCGCGCGCCACTGCGTCTGGTAGTCCATCTCCTGCAGCCAGGCGAAGGCGCCGAAGGCCGCCGCGTTGACCAGGATGTCGAAGCCGCCGTGGCGCTGCGCCGCGAACTCGACCAGGCGCGCCGCGCCCTTCGGATCGGTCAGGTCGCAGGGATGCAGGCTCTCGATTCCGGAGCCGCCGGCACGGGCCGCCTCGACGGTGCGCTGCGCCGAAGCCGCGTCGATGTCGCAGCCGACCACCCGGGCGCCCTGCGCGGCGAACAGCAGGGCGCAGGCCCGGCCGATCCCGCTGCCGATGCCGGTGACCACGGCCACCTTCCCGCGCAGCCGCTCTCCCTGCGCCAGGGCCAGCGCAGGCTTGAAGACTGGATGCATGTCGCCTCCCGCCTTCGCTCAGCTGAGCCCGAGGCGCCGCGCGCCGGTGGCGAGCGCGCCGGCGAGCCCGAGCGCCGCCAGGACGAGCAGCGCGATGCCCCATCCCTCCACCACGACGGAGCGCGATCCCCAGTAGGCCACCATCGGCATCACGACCAGGGGGCTGCAGAAGTTGCCGACGAACTGCGCGGCCGTGAACGCGCCCGTGCCGAAACCGCGGCGCGAGAACGGCAGCGAACGCAGACCCCAGCTGAGGACGGCGGGCAGGCTGATGCCGCAGCCGACGCCGTTGATGATCGCGCCGAGCGTCAGCGCCGCATAGCCATGCGCCAGGCCCATGCAGACGAAGCCCGCGCCGCAGATCGCCGCGCCCAGTACGAACTGCTGCAGCACCGCCAGCCGGCTGGCGATGAGCCAGCCGAACGCGAGCGTGCCGATGATGACCCCGGCGCTGTTCAGCGCATAGGCGAGGCCGATCTCATTGGGGGACTGCACCCCCATCTGAACGACCATGAACGACAGGTGGACGGGCACGACCATGAAGACCAGCCCGACGACGCACGACATCACGCAGATGAGCCCGAGCAGCCAGGGGTTGAAGGCCGGCTCGCGGGCGGCCGCGCCGCCCTCGCCGTCCTGGGCGTCCGCATCGCGCCGCGCATCCCAGATGAAGATCTGCACCAGCGGCGCGAGCAGCAGCGGCAGCGCGTACGCGGCGAAGGGCACGCGCCAGCCGTGCTCGCCCAGCACGCCGCCGAGCAGGTTGAAGAGAAACGCCGACGTGGACGCGAAAGTCACTTGCAGCGAGGCATAGCGGTCGCGCCGCGCGCCGACGAAGTAATCGCCGATGAACGACGTGGCGACCGTCATCGCCGCCGCCTCGGCAAGCCCGACGAGCGCGCGGCTCGCGAGAATCGTGTAGATGGAATCGAGGTACAGCGGCGCGGTGCCCGCCGCCGCGTACGCGACGAGCGCCCAGACGAGCACCCGCTTGCGGCCGATGCGGTCGCTGATCGCGCCGATCACCATCGCGATGACGCCGAGCACCAGCATCGGCATCGTGACCACCACGGGCACCAGCGTCTCGATGCCCGGAACGTTCGAGAAATGCTGCTGCATCGCCGGCAGCACCGGGCCGATCACCGTCGGCGCCAGCGTGCCGCAGATGACCGCGCTGAGCAGGATCACCGCGTGAAAGAAAGAGGCTTCTCGGGTGGCCGGCGCGCTGCGGCGCCCATCCGTCTGGACATGCATGGAATCGTCTCCGTTTATTTGAAAGGTCGCGTTGGCCGCTGCGCCGGCGGCTGCCGGCGCGGTCGGGGCCACGCTTGCCGTTTTGTGCGGGATGGATGATTCCGGCGCCGACCGTACGAGACAATCAGATTGTGTCGACGCGAGCATTCGACTGCGCCGAACGAACGCCGTCCGCCCCTGGCGGCTCGGCCGAGCGCGGCGGGGCGGCCGCCTCCACGTTCATGCGCGCCTGCTCCTGCAGGACGCGGCGCATCCAGACGTGCGCGGGATCGCTGTTGTTGATCGCATGCCACTGCATCACCTCGACCAGCGGCGGCAAGGTCATCGGCAGCGGCAGCAGCCGCAAGGGAAGGTAGCGCTCATAGAGCCTGGCCAGGCGCGTATGCACCGTCGCGATGCGCGTCGTCCCGATGACCAGCTGCGGCAGCGTGTTGAAATTGGTCGTCGTCACCTCGACCGAGCGCGACAGGCCGAGATTGGCCATCACCAGGCCTTCGAAGCTCACGCTGCGGCTGTCGCCGAAATTGGCCGCGACGTGCCCCATCTGCCGGTATTGATCGAGCGTCAGCGTGGCGCCGACGAGCGGGTTGCCCTTCCACACGACGCAGCTGAAGCTCTCCTCGAACAGCGCCTGCGAAGGATGCGCCCGATTCACCGAGATGCTCGGGTAAATCACGAAGTCGACCTCGCCGCGGTCGAGCCTTTCCGGCACGTCGTCGGCCATGTTGGCGATATGCAGGGTGACGCCGGGCGCCTCGCGCTGCAGCCGCTGAACGACATTCGTCAGGAGCACGGTGGTCAGGTAGTCCGACGCGCGGATCACGAAGTTGCGGCGCGTCTGCGCCGGGTCGAATTCGAGCCGCGCGACCACCGTCGACTGCACGTTCAGCAGGATCTCGCGCACCGGCTGCGCGAGGCTCCTGCCGAGCGGCGTCAGCTCCAGGTGCCGGCCGACCTGCATCAGCAGCGGATCGCCGAAATGCTCGCGCAGCCGCCCCAGCGCGCTGCTCGTGGCCGACGCGCCGAGATGCAGCCGCTCGCTCGCGCGCGTGACGCTGCGCGTGTCGAGCAGCGCATCGAGCGCAACGAGCAGGTTCATGTCGAAGTGGCCCAGCCTCATGGGCGGCACTATCGAGGAATCATCCGATGGGATCGATGCGTGTTTCCACTAGGAATTGATGGTCTCGATGGAAGGGCCGCCCTACAGTGGCGCCGAGCCGACGAAACGACACGCTGCACCCGAGGCAGCGACGCAGGAGACACCCCGACATGCCGACAGCGCCGTCATCCCCAGCCGAGGATGCATGCCATGCCCAGGACCCGGACGCGCCCGCCCGCCCGCCCCTGCTGCCGGCCCTGCGGCCGCATCACTTCGGCATCAGCGTGCCAGACCTTGACGAGGCGATCGGCTGGTACGGCCGCATGCTCGGCTTCGCGCTCGAATCGCGGATGACCCTCGACAAGATCCCCGCGCGCATCGCCTTCGTGCGCCGCGACGGCTTCCGGATCGAGATCTTCGAAGTGCCCGGCGCGGCGCCGCTGCCCGGCGAGCGCCGCGTGCCGAACCTCGACCTGCGCACGCATGGCAACAAGCACATGTGCTTCGAGGTGCCCGACGTGCCGGGCGCCGTCGCCGCATTGCGCGCGCAGGGCGCCGACATCGCCTTCGAACTGGTCGTGGACGGCAACCCGACGGCCTTCGTGCGCGACGTGTGCGGCAACCTGATCGAACTGCTCGAACCCTTCGCGGCCGAACGCCCTTCCCCATGACCGCTTCATCCAATCCCCTGCGCGGATGGCAAGTGCGCCGCGACGACATCCGCATGGTCGGCCATGACCTGCGGCGCCCCGAATGCATCCTGGCCGAGCGGGACGGCACGCTGTGGACGGCCGATGCGCGCGGCGGCGTGATGCGCATCGCGCCCGACGGCGCGCAGACGCTGATCGCGCAGCAGACCGGCCGGGCCGCCGCGCCCGACGCCGGCGACGCGCAGCAACTGGTGCTGGGCGGCACGCTGCCCAACGGGCTCGCGTTCGACCGCGACGGCAACATCGTGATCGCGAACTTCGGCACCGACGCGATCGAACTGATGACGCGCGACGGCGCCTCGCGCACGCTGTACGACCGCATCGACGGCGCGCCGCTGGGCAAGACCAACTTCGTCCTGACCGACTCGAAGGGCCGCATCTGGTTCACGGTCACGACGCGCCAGGTGCCGTGGACGCGCTCGATCAACGAGAAGACGGCGGACGGCTACGTCGGCCTGATCGACGGGCACGGCATCCGCATCGTCGCCGACGGCTTCGTCGGCACCAACGAGATCCGGCTCGACGCGCGCGAGGAATGGCTGTACGTGGTCGAGACCAACGCCCGGCGCATCTCGCGGCTGCGCGTCGCCGAAGACGGATCGCTCGGCGACCGCGAGGTCTACGGCCCGCAGGACCTCGGCGGCTTCCCCGACGGCTTCGCGTTCGACGCCCACGGCAACCTGTGGATCACGCTGATCCTCACGGAACGGCTGATCGCGCTGACGCCGCGGGGCGAGGTGTGGACCCTGCTGGACGACGGCAACCCCGAGGCGCTGGCGCGCTACGAGGTGCATTACCGGCAAGGCACGACCACGCCCGAGCTGATGGGCGCCTGCCGCGGGACCCTCGCGCCGATGATGGCGAGCATCACCTTCGGCGGCCCGGATCTGCGCACCGTGTATCTCGGCAGCCTCGGCGGCACAGCGCTCGCGAGCTTCCGCTCGCCCGTCCCGGGCCTGGCGCTGGCGCACTGGCTCGCCCCCTCCTTCATCCGCCCCCCGGGAGAACCGGCATGATCGAACACATCAAGACGGGCCAGAGCGCCCAGACCAAAGCCGACGGCAACGCGCAGGTGCGCGCGACGGTCGAGAAGATCATTGCCGACATCGAGGCGCGCGGCGAAGCCGCCGTGCGCGACTACTCGGAACGCTTCGACAGGTGGAATCCGCCGAGCTTCCGGCTGTCGGCCGGGGAGATCCAGGCCTGCATCGATGCCCTCGGCCCGCAGGCCATCGAGGACATCCAGTTCGCGCAGGCGCAGATCCGCCGCTTCGCGCAGATCCAGGCGCTGTCGCTGCGCGACGTCGAAGTCGAAACCCTGCCGGGCGTCGTGCTCGGCCACAGGAACATTCCCGTCAACTCGGTCGGCTGCTACATCCCGGGCGGCAAGTACCCGCTGCTCGCGTCGGCCCACATGAGCGTGCTGACCGCGAAGGTCGCGGGCGTCAAGCGCGTGATCGCCTGCGCGCCGCCGTTCGACGGCAAGCCGTCGCCGGAGATCATCGCGGCGATGGCGCTCGCCGGCGCCGACGAGATCTACGTGATGGGCGGCGTGCAGGGCGTCGCGGCGATGGCGCTCGGCACCGAGCACATCGCGCCCGTCAACATGATCGTCGGCCCCGGCAACGCCTACGTTGCCGAGGCCAAGCGGCAGCTCTACGGCCGCGTCGGCATCGACCTGTTCGCCGGCCCGACCGAAACGCTGGTGATCTGCGACGACAGCGTCGACGCGGAACTCGTCGCCGTCGACCTGCTGGGCCAGGCCGAACACGGCCCGACCTCGCCCGCCTACTGCGTCACCACCAGCAGGAAGATCGCCGCCGAGCTGCCCGCCGCCATCGAGGCGGTGCTCGCGCGCCTGGACACGGCGCCCGTCGCGCGCGTGGCGTGGCGCGATCATGGCGAGATCATCCTGTGCGGCACCGACGAGGAAATGCTGGAGGAGGCCGAGCGGCTGTGCTCCGAACACGTGCAGGTGATGACGCGCGATCCGGACTGGTTCCTGCAGCGGATGACGAACTACGGCGCGCTGTTCCTCGGGCACCGCACCAACGTCTCGTACGGCGACAAGGTGATCGGCACCAACCACACGCTGCCGACCATGGGCGCCGGCCGCTACACGGGCGGCCTGTGGGTCGGCAAGTTCATCAAGACGCACAGCTACCAGCGCATCCTGAACGACGAGGCGTCGGTGCGGATCGGCGAAGTCTGCTCACGCCTGTGCGCGCTGGAGCATTTCTCGGGCCACAAGGAGCAGGCGGACATCCGCGTGCGCCGCCTCGGCCAGCGGGGCTGACATGCCGCACGCCGCCGGAGCCGCGTCCTCCGCCGTGAGCCAGGGCTGCGACATCGTCGTCATGGGCGCGGGCCACAACGGCCTGGTCGCCGCGGCCTATCTCGCCAAGGCGGGCAAGAAGGTGCTCGTGCTGGAGCGCAAGGCGTGGCCGGGCGGCGGCGTCAGCACGCGCGAACTGAACACGCCGGGCTACTGGCACGACGAGCATTCGAGCGTGCACATCATGATCCAGGGCAATCCGATGCTGCGCCAGGACGAGCTCGGGCTGCTGTCCAGGCACGGGCTGGACTACCACTACTCGCCCGTGCCGCACGCGACGATCTTCCCGGACCAGTCGGCGCTCTTCACGTACAAGGACATCGACAAGACCTGCGAATGCTTCGCCCGGATCTCGCCGAAGGACGCCGAGACCTACCGCGGCTTCGTCAGGATGAGCCAGCAGGTGCTGCAGACCTTCATGCCGGGACTCTACGCGCCGCCGCCGCCGCTGGGCGAACTCGTCGCGATGCTCGATCGCAGCGACGAAGGCCGCCTGATGCTCGACTACATGCAGCGCGACTGCCTCGACCTGGTGAACCGGCTGTACGAGAGCGACAAGATCAAGATCCACCTGCTGCGCCTCGTCAGCGAGAACCTGCAGGCCCCCGGCGAACTCGGCACCGGCATGGGCGTGCTGCTGATGCCCGGCATCATCCACACCTACGGCGTGTCGCAGCCCGTGGGCGGCAGCGGCAAGCTGACCGAGGCGCTCGTGCGCTGCATCGCGTCGCACGGCGGCGAGGTGCGCTGCAACGCCGAGGTCGCGAGGATCCTGACCAGCGCGGGCCGCGCCACGGGCGTCGAGCTGACGGACGGCGAGCGGATCCTCGCGAAGGACGCCGTGATCGGCGCCCTCCATCCGCACGTGGTGCGGCGCTTCGTCGAGGGGGTGCCCGAGCCCGTGCTCCAGCGCGCCGAACGCGCCACGCTGGCGCCCTTCTCGATCATGGTCAGCCACTACGACCTGAAGGAGAACGCGCGCTTTCACGCCGGCGAGGAAGTGGGCTACGCGACGATGTGCGAGTTCATGGCCACCGACCGGCTCGACGAGATGCTGGCCGACTTCGACGACCTCAAGCGCGGCCTGATCACCGAGCGGCGCCTGTGCGCCGGCGGCGACGAAAGCATCGGCGACAAGACGCGCGTGCCGGCGGGCGCGGGCATGTTCCACGGCATCACCTTCGCCCCCTACGACGTGAAGGGCCGGCGCTGGGCCGGCCGCCACTGGGACGACTTCAAGGAAGAGATCGGCGACCTGTCGCTCGCGCACTACCGCCGGTTCGTGTCGAACCTGACGAGCGACAACATCGTCGCGCGCAGCATCGTCAGCCCCGTCGACCTCGAACGCTCGAGCCCCAACAGCATGATGCGCGGCGACGTCCACGGCGTGGCGCCCTACTTCTATCAGAGCGCGGGCCACCGCCCGACGCCGGACCTGGGCCAGTTCACCGTGCCCGGCGTCGAGCGCCTGTACCTGGCCGGGCCGTTCCAGCATCCGGGCGGCGGCGTCTACGGCGCGGGCCGCGCGACGGCGATCCGGATGTTCGAGCAGCTGGGCATGGATTTCGGCAGCGTCGCGAAAGGCGCGCGCCAGGACGGCGGCGTGCCCGCGGCGGCCGGCGCGCCGAAGCCGGCCGCGAAGCATGGCATGGTGCTGCGCGGCCCCGCCGACGAGGCGCTGATGCACGTCGAGTCGATCGAACGGGCGGGCGACGAACTGGTCATCAAGGGCAGGAGCTTCGGCACCCTGCCGATGGAGGCGCGGCTGGACGCCGCGTCGGCGCGTGCGGGGCTGAAGATGCTCGGTGCGTCGCGCCTGGCCTTCCTGGCTTCCCTGCCCTTCCGCAAGGGGAGCGGGCGATGAGCCGCGTCGTCGTCACGGGCGCGCAGGGCTTCGTCGGCCGTGCGCTCGTCGAACGGCTGCTGGCCGACGGGCTCGGCGGGCAGCCCCTCACCCGGCTCACACTGCTCGACGTCGCGTTCGGCGCGCGGCACCAGGACCCGCGCGTCGTGCAGTTCGCCGGCAGCATCGCCGACGCGGATCTGCGCGCACGCGCCTGCGCGGACCCGGTCGATGCCGTGTTCCACCTCGCCAGCATTCCCAGCGGCGCGGCGGAAAAGGACTACGCGCTGGGCCGCGCGGTCAACCTGGACGCGACGCTGGGCCTGCTCGAAACCCTGCGCGGCCAGGCCCGGGCGCCGCGCTTCGTCTTCGCGAGCACGGTCGCCGTCTACGGCGAGCAGCTGCCGCCGGTGGTCGACGAGCACACGCTGCCCGCGCCGGCGCTGAGCTACGGCGCGCACAAACTGATCGGCGAGACGCTGGTGGCCGACGCGAGCCGCCTGGGCTGGGTGCAGGGCTGCTCGCTGCGGCTGCCCGGCGTGGTCGCGCGGCCGGACGACGGCGCGGGCCTGATGTCCGCCTTCATGAGCCAGCTGTTCTGGAAGCTGCGCGCGGGCCAGCCGCTCACCCTGCCGGTGTCGCCCGCAGGCGCCGCGTGGTGGATCTCCGTCGGCGCGTGCGTCGACAACCTGCTGCACGCCGCCACGGTCGATGCCGGGCGCCTCCATGCGAGCCGCACCTATCAGATGCCGGTCCTGCGGCTCACCATGGCGCAGGTCGTCGATGCGCTCGCCGGGCGCTTCGGCGCCGACCGCAAGGCGCTGGTCACTTACGCGCCCGATCCGTTCGTCGAGCGGCTGTTCGCGGCCTATCCGCCACTGCTGACGCCCGAGGCGCAGCGGCTCGGGCTGCGCTCCGACGGCACCGCCGAGCAGCTCATCGCGCGCGCGCTGGCCGGCTGAGCGCCCGCCGCCCCGACGCTGACACCCTCCAACTCAAGGAACCGGCACATGAACATCCTGGGACTCGAATACCTGGTCTTCGGCATCGACGACATGGCGGGCGCCCGCCAGTACCTGCTCGACTACGGGCTCGACGAGGCCGAATACGACCCGCGGCAGGGCGGCGTGTTCAAGGCGCTCGACGGCACCGGCCTGGTGATGCGCGCCGCCGACGACCCGCGCCTGCCGCCGCTGCCGCCCAAGGCCATGACGCCGTGCCTGCGCGAGACCGTCTACGGCGTCGACAACGCCGACACGCTCGCCTCGATCCGCGCGCACCTGGAAGCCGAGCGCGAGGTGCGCGTCGACGCCGACGGCACGCTGCACTGCACGGACGACGGCGGCTTCGGCGTCGCCTTCCTGGTGACGCGGCGGCACGCGTTCGCGGCGCGCCACCTCGGCTTCAACGTGCCCGGCCAGCCGGCGGGACGCGCGCCGAACGACTGCGCGGCGAATCCCGACGAAGTCATCAAGCCGCGCACGCTGTCGCACGTCGTGTACTTCGTCGATGACGTGAGGAAGGCGGAGGCCTTCTATGCGCGGCTGGGCTTCACCGTCACCGACCGCTTCAACCACCTGGGCCCGTTCATGCGCCCGGCCGGCACGCTCGACCACCATACGCTCTTCATGATCCAGAGCCGGAACCACCACATGGTCGGCTGCAACCACTTCACCTTCCATCTCGGCTCCGCGGCCGAGGTGCTGCAGCACGGCTGGAACTTCGTGAAGAAGGGCTACAAGAGCTTCTGGGGCCCGGGCCGGCACGTCCTCGGCAGCAACTTCTTCTGGTACTTCAACAGCCCTTTCGGCGCGACCATCGAGTTCGACGCCGACATGGACCTGCACGACGGGAACTGGGTCCCGCGCGATCGCGACCCGGGCGCCGACAACTCGCAGATCTTTCTCTTCGATGCCCGCGGCAAATGGGCGCCCGGCGAGTGACCCGGGGGCGGCGATGAGCACCGAACGCCCGCTGTGCGCACTGGACGACCTGCCCGACGGCGGCTCGCGCGGCATGCTGCGCGAGGGCCTGGACGACCGGCTGTGCGTGGTGCGCCAGGGCGGCGACGTGTTCGTCTGGCTCAACGACTGCCCCCACGAGCACCGGCCGATGGAATACCGGCAGGACCGCTTCCTGTCCGGCGACGGGCGCCACATCGTCTGCTACGCGCATTCGGCGCATTTCGACATCCGCACCGGGCATTGCTTCGCCGGCCCCTGCGCCGGCCAGTACCTGAAGAAAGTGCCGGCCCGCGTCGAGAACGGCACGGTCTGGATCGCCGCCGAACCGCCCTCGGTCTTCGACTGACAACCAACCCCTGAGCACCATGTTCCAGTATTTCCCGACCAATTACGTCTGGAGCCTCTCGACGATGATCGCCCTCACGCACGGCGGCAGCATCGGCGAGGTCGACGCGATGTGTGCGCCGCTGCGCGAGGCCGCGCTCGCCGGCGACGATCCCGGCACGAGCGCGTTCTACGAGGCGTGGAAGGCGGGCGCCGACAGGCTGACCTCGCTCGCGGAAGACGACCTGGCGCGCGGCCACCGGCTGTCCGCCGGGGGGAAATACGGCCGCGCGGGCCTGTACTGCGCCATCGCCGAGCGCATGCAGGCGCAGGGCTTCGAGGCACGCCTGGCGATCTACCGGCGCTCGCTGCAGCTGTTCGAGCTCGGCCGTTCGCTCGGCCGCGAGAACTGCGTGCGCGTCGAGATTCCTTACCGCGGCACGCATCTGTCCGCGCTCTACGTGCGCGCCGAGGGGCTGGCGCCGGGCCGGACCGCACCTGCCGTCGTGGTGATGAACGGGCTCGACTCGACCAAGGAGCTGCTGCAAAAGAGCGTGATGGGAACGATGTTCGCGCGGCGCGGCCTGTCGGCGCTGTTCGTCGACCAGCCGGGCACGGGCGAGGCGCTGCGCCTTGCCGGTCTGCACGCCGTGCACGACACCGAGCGCTGGGCCTCCCCCATCGTCGACTGGCTCGCGGCGCACCCCGAGGTGGACCCGCAGCGCATCGGCGCCCTGGGCGTGTCGCTGGGCGGCTACTACTGCCCGCGCGCCGTCGCGTTCGAGCCGCGCTTCGCGTGCGGCGCGGTCTGGGGCGCGAACCACGACTGGCGCGAAGTGCAGCAGGCGCGCCTGAAGCGCGAGGGCGAGAACCCCGTGCCGCACTACTGGAAGCACGTGCAATGGGTGTTCGGCGCCAAGGACATGGACGAGTTCCTCGACAAAGCCTCGCACATGCACCTGAACGGCGTGCTCGACCGCATCCGCGTGCCGTTCCTGGTCACGCATGGCGAGAACGACCGGCAGATCCCGCTGAAATACGCGCACGCCACCTTCGGGCAGCTGGTCAACAGCCCGCGCAAGGACCTGTTCATCTTCACGGACCGCGAAGGCGGGGTCGAGCACAGCTCGCTCGACAACCCGCTCAACGCCGGCGACCAGATCGCGGACTGGCTGGCGCACCAGCTCGGCGGCACGCTCGCCTGAGCGCCGCCCCCCGGCACCCCAACAGCATCGAGGCACACCATGGCACTGGTCAACAAGGTTCTGGTCATCGGCGGCGGCTTCGGCGGCATGAGCGCCGCGATCCTGCTCGGCAGGCAGGGCATCGACGTCGACGTCGTGGAGATCAACCCGCAATGGGCGCCGGACGGCGCCGGCATCACGATCAGCGGCCCGACGCTGCGCGGGCTGCGCCAGGTCGGCGTGGTCGACGAGGTGCTGCGCACCGGCGGCTCGTGGCGCGCCGTCGACATCTGCGACGCGGACGGCCGGCTGAAGGCGAGCGTGCCGATCGCCTCCGCGATCGGCGCGGAAGACCTGCCGGGCGCCGCAGGCATCATGCGTCCGGCGCTCGCCGGCATCCTGGGCCGGGCCACGCGCGACGCCGGCGCCCGCGTGCGGCTGGGCGTGAGTTTCGAGACGCTCGCGCAGGACGACGCCGGCGTCGACGTGCTGTTCACCGACGGCAGCCGCGGCCGCTACGACCTCGTGATCGGCGCGGACGGCGTCAACTCGGTGGTGCGCAGGCACGTGATGCCCGGATTTCCGGGCCCGCAGTTCACCGGACAGGGATCGTGGCGCGCGATCGTGCCGCGCCTGCGCGAGAACTCGACGATCTGCATGGGCCGCACGACCAAGGCCGGGATGAACCCCATCAGCGAGACCGAGTGCTACCTGTTCGTGCTCGACAAGCGCGAGGGCATGGACTTCATCGCGCCCGGGCAATGGCCGCGGATGCTGGCCGATCTGCTGGCCGAGTTCGGCGGCATGGTGGGCCGGTTCCGCGACGGCCTGCTCGACGGCTCGCTCGGGAACCACCAGCTGCTGTACCGGCCGCTCGTCGGCCACATGATCAGCGGCCCCTGGCACAAGGGCCGCATCGTGCTGCTCGGCGATGCGGTGCACGCCACCACGCCGCACCTCGCATCGGGCGCCGGGATCGCCATCGAGGGCGCGATCGTGCTCGCGGAGGAACTGGCGCGCCGCCATTCGCTCGAAGGCGCGCTGCTCGCCTACGCGGGGCGCCACTACGACCGCGCCAGGCTGGTGGTGACGGCCTCCGGGCGCATGGGGCAGATCGAGATCGAAGGCGGCTCGCGCGAAGAGCACACGCGGCTGATGATCGCGGCCCAGGAAGCGCTGCGCGAACCGCTTTGAACCGCGGGCCGGCGGCGGGCGCAGCGGCCGGACAATCCACGGCATGAAGAACGACCAGATGCTCCTGCGCGGCGCCCTGTGCGCGCTCATCGGCGTGGCGGTGCTCGCCGGCCCCCACCTGCTGCGCTCTCCCGGCTGGCGCGACATGGTGGCCGGCGCGCAGACGGTCGGCTGGTTCGCGCTGGTGCTGGGCGTGGCGATGATCGCGGCCGCGTTGCTGCGCCGCCGCCGTTGAGGTTCAGGCGCCTGCGCCGCGCAGGCGCCTGAACAGCGCCACCGCGCCGAGCAGAACCGCGCCGGCGGCCAGGCCCACCGCGAGGCTGAGGCCCATCGTGCCCAGCGGGCCCGCGCCGCCGGCCCAGGACTGGGCCGCATGGCCGATGCCGGGCACGCCGTGCACCAGGATGCCGCCGCCCACCAGGAACATCGCCGCCGTGCCGGCCACCGACAGCGCCTTCATCAGCCAGGGCGCGAAGGCGAGGATGGCGCGGCCCGCGGCCTGCGCGCCGCCGCCCGCCCGGCGGCTCAGGTGCAGGCCCAGGTCGTCCAGCTTGACGATGCCGGCCACGATGCCGTACACGCCCGCCGTCATCGCCACCGCGACCGCCGCCATCACCCCGAACTGCGTCCAGAAGGGCTGCCCGGTCACCGTGCCGAGGGTGATGACGATGATCTCGGCCGAGAGGATGAAGTCGGTGCGGACGGCGCCCTGGACCTTGCCCTTCTCCAGCTGCGCCGGGTCGGCGCCGTCCTCCCCCATCGCCTGCGCGTGCTGCGCCGCTCCGGCTGCGTGGCCGGCCCGGTGCAGCAGCGGGTGGGCCAGTTTCTCCACGCCCTCGAAGCACAGGAAGGCGCCGCCCACCATCAGCAGCGGCGTGATCAGCCACGGCAGCCAGGCGGCGATGGCCAGCGCCGCCGGCACCAGGATGGCCTTGTTGACGAGCGAGCCCTTGGCCACGGCCCACACCACCGGCAGTTCGCGGTCGGCCTCGACGCCGGCGACCTGCTGCGCGTTGAGCGCCAGGTCGTCGCCGAGCACGCCGGCGGTCTTCCTGGCCGCCACCTTGGCCAGCACCGACACGTCGTCGAGCACCGAGGCGATGTCGTCGAGCAGGAGCAGAAGACTGGCAGCCATGCGGGTCACCCGAGATCGCGTTTCAGCCGGATTTCCTCGATGCGGATGGTGCCGAGGGCGGTCGTCTTGGCGGTCTTCATGTCGCGCTTGAAGCCGGCGCCGTGCTCCAGGAAGCGCAGCGCGCGCTCGTTCTTCAGCGGCACCCAGACGGTGGCGCTGGTGCAGCCCTCGTCCTCCAGGCCCTCCTCCGCGGCCTCCCACAGCTGCAGCGCCACGCCCCGGCCCCAGTGATCGGGGAGGACGTACAGCGCCCAGATCTCGCCGACGGTGGGCTTGGTCTTGGGATCGCGCGAACGGTCGAAGCCGACGAAGCCGACGACCGTGTCGCCGCGCACCGCCACGTGCACCTGCGGCTCGGCGAACTCGATCGCCTGGCGCCACCGGGCCTCGCGGGCGGCGGGGGCCAGCGCGTCGAGCTGGTCCTCCGGCACGATGCCCTGGTAGGCGGCGCGCGCGGCGGCGGCGTGGATCTCGGCGATCGCCTTGGCGTCGCGCGGTTCTGCGGGGCAGACTTCGTAGGGGGACATGCGGGAAAGCGAAGAAAAAGGCGCGCCATTGTCGCCGCCCGCCAGGCGGCGCCTGTCCGACAATGCCGCGCCATGCCATGCACCGTCGTCCTCCAGCCCAGCGGCCTGCGCTTCGCGGCGCCCGCCGGCCGCAGCCTGCTGATGGCGGCGCAGGACGCCGGCATCGAGCTGCCCAGCTCCTGCCGCAACGGCACCTGCCGCAGCTGCCTGTGCCGGGTGGTCGAGGGCCAGGCGCAGCACACCATCGAATGGCCCGGCGTCACGCGCGAGGAGCGCGCCGAAGGCTGGGTGCTGCCCTGCGTGGCCGAGGCGCGGAGCGAGCGCCTGGTGATCGACGCGCCGCTGGCGTTTCCGCTGTCCGGCTGATACGCCGCCATGCGGGCGGTTATGCAGGCAGCCGCTAAGCATGTGCAAAAACCTTCTTTCCGGTGTCCGCCGGACCGGCATAGGCTGAACCGCCGTGCAGCATCGCCCTGCAACCAGGAGAAGGAACAGCCCATGAATGACCGACTGAACCCCGTGCGCGCCTCGCGCTCGGCCGCCGTCAAGGCCCGCCTCGACCACCCGGTGATCGACACCGACGTGCATGTCAACGACTATGCGCCGGTGCTGGAGGACTACATCGCCCAGTACGGCGGCCCCGGTCTGGTCGACGCGCTGCGCAAGTCCCTGGGCGGGCGCTTCGCCACGCGCGACGGCAGCGGCCGCGACTGGTACCAGCAGACGCCGGCCGAGCGCCAGCACCACCGCACGCTGCGCGCGCCCTGGTGGGCCCGCGTCACGCGCAACACCTACGACCTGGCGACCTACACCATCCCGGCGCTGCTGCACGAGCGCCTGGCCGAGCAGGGATCGGACTACTCGATCCTGTTCCCCAACGACGTGCTCTCGCCGACCGCCGCCGGCAGCGAGTACCGCCAGCCGCTGCACCGCGCGCTGAACCACTTCCACGCCGACCAGTACCGCCCCTACGCCGGCCGGCTGACGCCGGTCGCCGGCATCCCGATGCACACGCCGCAGGAGGCGATCGAGGAACTGGAGTTCGCGGTGAACACGCTGGGGCTGAAGGTCATCAACATCCCCGGCGGCGTGCGCCGGCCGATCCCGGCCATCGCCGAGAAGTACCCCGCCAGGGAGCATCCGGAGCTCGCCAAATACGCCGGCTACATCGATTTCTTCGGCATCGACAGCCCCTACGACTACGACCCGTTCTGGGCCAGGGTGGTGGCGCTGGGCGTGCCGGTGACCACGCACTACGGCAGCCAGGGCTGGACCGGCCGGCACTCGATCAGCAACTACATGTTCAACCACATCGGCCACTTCGCCGATGGGTCGCAGGCCTTTGCCAAGGCGCTGTTCTTCGGCGGCGTGACGCGGCGCTTCCCGGGCCTGCGCGTGGGCCTGCTGGAAGGCGGGGCCGACTGGGGCTCGCACGTCTACACGCACCTGGTGGACCGCTGGGAGAAGCGCAACCGGGAGGCCGTGCGCAACTACGATCCGGCCGAGGTGGACGTGGACCTGCTGGCCGCGCTGTTCGAGCGGCATGGCGCCCAGCTGCTGCAGGGGCGCGGCGTGGACAAGACGACCCTGGTGCGCGACAGCCTGGGCATCTCCGCCCTGCCGCACAGCCGCGAGCCCCATGCGGACGAGATCGACGACTTCGCGCTGGCCGGCATCGAGAAGGTGCAGGACATCCGCGCGCGCTGGGTCGATCCCTTCTTCTTCGGCTCCGAGGCCGACGACCGCACCGTCGCGGCGGCTTTCAATTCGCGCGTGCACCCGGGCGGCGTGAAGATCAACGCGATCTGGTCCTCCGACGTGGGCCACTGGGACGTGCCCGAGTTCACCGAACCGCTGGCCGAGACCTGGGACCTGGTGGAACAGGGCGTGATCTCGCCGGAGGACTTCCGCGCCTTCGTGTTCGGCAACCCGTTGCGCTTCTACACCGAGGCCAACCCGCGCTTCTTCGAGGGCACGGAAGTGGGCCGCAAACTGGAGCAGGCATGAAACTCGTCCGAAGAGCCCTCTTCACCGCGGCGCTGGCCGCGCTGCCGCTGCTTCCCGCCTGGGCCGCGCCCGAGGTCATCCGCATCGGGGTGGCCAATGCCGGCGGCGGCGATCCGGTCACCTTCGGCGGCGCGCCCGGCGGCGTGGTGCGCACCCAGGGCTGGCTGGAGGAGGAATTCAAGGCCAGCGGCATCCGGGTCGAGTGGCTGTTCTTCAAGGGCGCCGGCCCGGCCGTCAACGAGGCGCTTTCGAACAAGCAGATCGACTTCGCCTACCATGGCGACCTGCCGTCGATCGTCGGCCGCTCCAACGGCCTGAAGACCAAGCTGCTCGCAGCCAGCGGCGTGCGTAACAACTACTACGTGGTGACGCCGCCAGGCTCCGACATCAAGAGCATCAAGGACCTCAAGGGAAAGCAGGTCTCGCTCTTTCGCGGCACCAACGGCAACCTGGTGGCGATCAACCTGCTGGCGGCCAACGGGCTGGAAGAGCGCGACCTGAAGGTGGTCAACCTGGACGCCGGCAGCGCCCAGGCGGCGATCGTCTCCAAGGGCGTGGACGCGGCCTTCGGCGGCTACGAGTGGTTCAAGGTGCGCGACCAGGGCCTGGCCCAGGTCATCTACTCCACGCAGGGGCAGGATCCCTCCTTCACCCGCCAGGCCGGGTTGCTGGTGCGCAGCGAGTTCGAGGAAGCGAACCCCGCCGAAACCCAGCGCGTGGTGGACGTTTTCGTGCGCGCGGCGCGCTGGGCCTCCGACGAGAAGAACCGCGACGCGCTGTTCGAACTGTGGGCCAGGAGCGGCACGCCGGTGGCCTCGTGGAAGGCCGAGTTCGAGGGCCAGTCGCTGGCACAGCGCAACTCGCCCCTGGTCGATGACTTCGTGCTCGCCCGCTACAAGGCCGTGGCGGCCGATGCGCTCAAGCTCAAGCTGATCCGCCGCCCGATCACGGTGGACGGCTGGTTCGA
This sequence comes from Xenophilus sp., assembly GCA_047607325.1. Classification (GTDB taxonomy): domain Bacteria; phylum Pseudomonadota; class Gammaproteobacteria; order Burkholderiales; family Burkholderiaceae_C; genus Xenophilus. Next base: position 21,578 of record JASGDG010000252.1, read on the forward strand.
GACCAAGTACCTGCGCAACGCACTGCGCAAGCAGGGCCTGGAGAACTACTGGACCGCGTACGACGCCCAGGGCAACCCGCAAGGCCAGGGCGGCGGCCAATCCGTGGCGGCGGCCGATGGCAGGCGCTGAGCAGGCGGCGGCGCCCGCGGTGGCCTCCGCCGTGCCGGGCCGGGGCA
>JASGDG010000253.1:0-4478 GCA_047607325.1 Xenophilus sp.
CTGCGCCGCGCACGACCGCCGGCCCCTGGTCGGCCCCCTGCCGGGCCTGCCGGCTCCGGCGGGCAGCGGCCTGTGGGTCTGCACCGCCCTCGGCTCGCGCGGCCTGAGCTTCGCCGCCCTGTGCGCCGAACTGCTGGCCGCGCGCTGGCACGGCGAGCCGCTGCCGGTGGCGGCGGCGCTGGCGCGCGGCCTGGACACCGCGCGGCTTGGTTCCTGAGATCCTGCGCCCCATCGCGGCAGCGCGGACAATGCCCCCGATCACCGCAGCCATTGCACCCCATGGCCACGCACTACGACATCCTGCACACCACCACCTACCGGTACCGCGAGCCGGTGCGCTTCGGCCTGCACCGCGTGATGTTCCGCCCGCGCGACAGCCACGACCTGCGCGTGCTCGCCACCGACCTGCAGGTCTCGCCCGAGGCGCAGGTGCGCCTGATCCAGGATCCGCACTCCAATTCCGTCGCGCTGGTGCAGCCGCAGAGCGAGGCGCGCGAGCTGAGCATCGCCTGCGCCTTCACCATCGAGCACGTGCCGGGGCCCGAGGCCGATCTGCAGCTCGATCCGGCGGCCGAGTTCCTGCCCTTCGCCTATGGGGTGCAGGAGCGGCTGGACCTGGAGCCCTACCTGCGCCCGCACCACGACGACCCCGACGGCACGCTGATCCACTGGGCGCACCAGTTCCTGCGCAGCGGGCGGCCCAACAGCACGCGCGAGACGCTCACCCGCATGAACGCGCACATCGCGCAGAGCCTCAGCTACCAGGCGCGCGAGGAGGAAGGCACCCAGTCTCCGCTGGAGACGCTGGCGCGGGGCGGCGGCAGCTGCCGCGACTACGCGCTGCTGATGATGGAAGCCGCGCGCCGCCTGGGCATCGCCACGCGCTTCGTCTCCGGCTACCTGTACGACCCGATGCTGGACACCGGCGGACAGCCCCTCGGCGAAGCCACCGTCGGCGCCGGCAGCACCCATGCCTGGCTGCAGGCCTACCTGCCCGGCGCGGGCTGGATCGCCTTCGACCCGACCAACAACCTGATGGGCAGCAGCCGGCTGATCCGCGTGGGCGTCGCACGCGACCCGGCCTTCGCGCCGCCCATCTCGGGCAGCTGGTTCGGCCCGCCCGACGCCTACGAGGGCATGGAGGTGGCGGTGCGCGTCACCCGGCGGCCCGAGTGAGCAGGCCCCATGCCGCCGCGCCTCATCCGGGGGGCTTCCGCGCCGCCGCCCGCCGCGGAATCCAGTAAGCCAGCGCGCCGGCCGCGGCAAAGGCGATCAGCCCGGTGACGGCGATGCCCGTGCCCAGGGACAGGGTGGCCGCCAGGAAGGACAGCAGCGCCGGCCCGCAGGACGAGCCGCTGTCGGACAGCAGGCGCCACACGCCGAGGAAGTGCGCGCGGCCGTGGCGCGGCGAGTGGTCGGCGCCCAGGGTCATGATCATCCCCGAGCCGATGCCGTTGCCGAAGCCGATGGCCAGCGAGGCCAGCAGCAGCGTGGCGGTGCCGGTGGTCAGCGGCATCAGCAGCAGCGCGGTGCCCATGATGAGCATGGAGGGCACCGCCACCCAGGCACGGCCCTTGTGATCCATCAGCTTGCCGGCGGGGTAGAACACCAGCATGTCGATGCCGCCCGCCAGCCCGTAGATGAGCGAGGCCACCGACGCCGCCAGGCCCAGGTGATCCGCCCACAGTGGAATGACGGCCTGGCGCGACGCGCGCACCGCACTCACCAGCACCACGCCGATGCCCAGGGTGAGGAAGACCCGCCGGTGGTCGCGCAGGATCGCGGCGACGGTCGGGCGCGCCGGGGCCTCGGCGTGGGGGTCGGCGGCGGGCTCCACGACCAGATCCGGAATGCGCGCCCCCACGGTCGCCGCCAGCAGCACAGCCACGATGCCCACCCCGTAGGCGGCCGGCAGCCCGAAGGCGTGCACCACGGCCGCCGAGACGAAGGGGCCGGCGAACAGGCCGATGCGCATCACCCCGCCCAGGGTCGACAGCGCCCGCGCCCGGTATTCGGCCGGCACCGCCTCGCTCATGTAACTCTGCCGCGCCAACTGGTAGACCGCCTGCGACATGCCCACCATGAAGCAGCCGGCCGCAAACAGGCCCAGATGCGTGGTGCACACGCACAGCGCCATGCCCAGCCCGCTCCACACGCCGGCTGCCACGATGGCCCAGCGCTCGCCCCAGCGGACGGTGATGAGCGAGGCCGGCACGTTGTTCACCAGCGAGCCGATGCCAATCAGCGCGATGACGAAGGCGGCCATCGACACCGAGGCGCCCAGGTCGCGCGCCGTCAGCGGCACGATCGGCAGGATGGCGCCCTCGCCCAGCCCGAACAGCAGCGAGGGGCCGAAGGCCGGGATGGCGATGCGCCACAGCGAGAACGGGGCCGCTGGAGAAGGATGCGAGGCGGCGGATGGCGAAGGCATGCGGCGAAACGGCCGGGCCGGGGCTCATCCGGCCCGCGGCAGGGGCGGACGCCGCGATTGTCCTGCCGATGGCCCGCGCCCTGCAGGGCGCGGCTGCCAAGCCCGAGCGCGGGCGTCGGCGAAAGCGCGTCCTCAGGCCGGCCGCGGCGCCCCGCGCGCCGGAGATGCGGCCGGCCGGCGCGCCCGCGCATAGCGGTCCACGCCCAGCCCGTCGGTGTGGATCTCGGGCTGGCGGCCCAGCACCAGGTCCGACACCAGCCGGCCGCTGCCGCAGGCCATGGTCCAGCCCAGCGTGCCGTGGCCGGTGTTGAGGAACAGGTTGGCCAGCGGCGAGGCGCCGAGGATGGGCGTGCTGTCCGGCGTCATCGGACGCAGGCCGGTCCAGAAGCTGGCGGCGGGCAGGTCGCCGCCGGGGAACAGCTCGCCCACCACCTTCTCCAGGGTGGCGCGGCGGCGCGGGTCCAGCCGCAGGTCGAAGCCGCCCAGCTCCGCCATGCCGCCGACGCGGATGCGGTCGTGGAAGCGGGTGACGGCGATCTTGTAGGTCTCGTCCAGCACGGTGGACTGCGGCGCCAGCGCGGTGTCGACCAGCGGCACGGTGAGCGAATAGCCCTTGACCGGGTAGACCGGCAAATCCAGCCCCAGTTGCGCCGCCAGGGCGCGCGAGTAGCTGCCGAAAGCCAGCACATAGCGGTCGGCCGTCAGCCACTGGCCATCGACACGCACGCCGGTGATGTGACCGCCCTCGGCCCGCAGCTGCTGCACCGTCGCGCCGAAGCGGAACGTGACGCCCAGGCCGCGCGCGATTTCCGCCAGCCGCGTGGTGAACAGGTGGCAGTCGCCCGTCTCGTCGCCCGGCAGGCGCAGGCCGCCGACCAGTGCGCCGCCCGTGCGGGCCAGCGCCGGCTCCGCGCGGGCCAGGCCCGCCCGGTCCAGCAGTTCGTAGGGCACGCCGCATTCCTGCAGCACGGCGATGTCGCGCTGCACCGCCTCCAGCTGCGGCGCGCTGCGGAAGACCTGCAGCGTGCCGCCGGTGCGCTGCTCGTACTGCAGGCCGGTCTCGGCGCGCAGCGCGCGCAGGCAGTCGCGGCTGTATTCGGCCACGCGCATCATGCGTTCCTTGTTCACCGCGTAGCGCTCGGACGGGCAGTTGCGCAGCATCTGCGCCATCCAGCGCAGCTGGAACAACGAGCCGTCGGCGCGGATGGCCAGCGGCGCGTGCTTCTGGAACATCCATTTCAGCGCCTTGAGCGGGATGCCCGGCGCCGCCCAGGGCGTCGAGTAGCCGGGCGAGACCTGGCCGGCATTGCCGAAGCTCGTCTCCTGCGCCACGCCCTCCTGGCGGTCAAGCACCGTCACCTGCGCGCCGGCGCGTGCCAGGTAGTAGGCCGTGGTGGTACCGATGACGCCACCGCCGAGAACGATCACTTTCATGGCAAGACCCGCTGCAAAGAGATGAAGATGAAGGACGATCGCTTGAATTTAGACAAGCCCCTGCCGCCCGCAGCAATCACCATGCCCGCCGCCGCCCTGGGCCGCATCGACCGCGGGATCCTCCAGCGCGAGGGCCGCCTCGCCATCACCGAACTGGCGCAGCGCGTGGGCCTGTCCACCTCGCCCTGCTCCGAAAGGGTGCGACGGCTGGAACGATCCGGCGTCATCACCGGCTACCACACCCGCGTCTCGCCCGAGGCGGTGGGCAAGACGCTGCTGGTGTTCGTGGAGATCAATCTCTCCGCCAAGTCGGGCGAGGTGTTCGACCAGGTGAAACAGGAACTGCTGCACATGCCCGAGGTGCAGGAATGCCACCTGGTCTCCGGCGGCTTCGACTACCTCGTCAAGGCGCGGCTGCGCGGCATGGGCGAATACCGCCATCTGCTGGGCGACATCCTCAAGAAGCTGCCGGTGCCGGCCGAGTCGCACAGCTACGTGGTGATGGAGGAAGTCAAGGAAACGCCGGCGCTGCCGATGGACCGGTGACGGCCTGGGCGCGCGCCGGCCGCTGGCGTAGCATGCCCGGGCGTCCGCGCGGCCCCGCCCCGTCGCC
>JASGDG010000254.1:0-4290 GCA_047607325.1 Xenophilus sp.
CCAGCTCGGGCCAGGGCGCGGTGCCGCCTTCGGAGCGCATCAGGCGCGGCGGTGGCAGGCGGCGCGCCTCCAGCGCGCCGGCCAGCGCCCGCAGGTAGTCGGCGGCCAGCGGCTTGGCGTAGGCGTCCAGCGCGGTGGCGAGCCAGCGCTCGAACTCGCGCGGCTGCGGGTCCACCGCGCTGGACAGGGAGATGTGCAGGCCCGGCAGGCGCGCGTGCAGCGCATCGCCCACCTGCTGCTCATGCGCGGGGTTGCGGTGCGCGAAGAGCAGGCCGACGGCCAGCGCGCGCACGCCCGCGGCGCGCACGGCGGCGGCGATGCCGTCCAGCGCCGCCAGCTCCAGCGGCTCCACCTCGCGGCCCTCGGCGTCGATGCGGCCGCCGATCTCGAAGCGCAGCGCCTCGGGGAACAGCCGGGCCTCCGGCACGGCGGGCGCGATCACCGGCTCGTAGAGTTCGCGCCGGTCCTGCCGCGCCAGCACCGGCACGTCGCGCAGGCCGCGCGTGAGCACCAGGGCGACCGGCGGCTGGTCCAGTTCCAGCAGCAGGTTGGTGATGACGGTGGAGCCGTGCACCACCCGGCCGACTGTTTCCGGCGCGATGCCCGCCTGCGCGCACAGCCGGTCCAGCGCCTCGACCACCGGCTCGGCCAGCCGGCGGCCGGCGCGCGGGTGCTTGAGCGCCGCCATGCGCCCGTCGGCATGCAGGGCCACGGCATCGACGAAGGTGCCGCCCATGTCCAGGCCGAGAGACCAGCCTTGCGTCACGCGAAGCGCTCCGCGGAGAAGGGCGACAGGTCCACCTGCGTCGGGCGGCCGGCCGCCAGGTGCGCGATCTCGCGGCCGGTGGCGGCGCCCATGCACATGCCCATGTGGCCGTGGCCGAAGGCCAGCCAGGCGTTGTCGGCCGCGCGGGCGGGGCCGATCACCGGCAGGCTGTCGGGCAGGCAGGGGCGGTGGCCCATCCAGCGCGTGAAGGCCGAGGCGTCCAGGTGCGGGAAGAGCTGCCGCCCCTGGCGCAGCAAGGCGTCGGCGCGCGCCATGTCGGGCGCGGCCCGCAGGCCCGCGAACTCCACCGTGCCGGCCAGCCGCAGGCCCACCGCCATCGGGTTGACCATCAGGTTGTGCTCCACCGCCATCACGGTGTGGCGCAGCTTCAGGTTCGAGCTCTGCACGGTGACGTGGTAGCCGCGCTGGGTCTCCAGCATCACCGGGCTGCCCAGCTGCGCGGCCAGCGGGCCGGACCAGGCGCCAGCGGCCACCACCACGCCGTCGACGGGCAGCGCCTCGCCATCCGCCAGCCGCAGCGCCGTAACGCGCCGGCCCTGGCGCTCGAAGCCCTCGACGCGCCTGCGGACGTGGCGCGCGCCGTCGGCCACGCAGCGGTCGTAGATCGCCTTGACCAGCGCCGACGGATCGGTGGTCGAGCCGTTCTCCGGCGCCAGGATGCCGAAGCGGAAACGCCCCTTCAGGTCGGGCTCCAGGCGCTCCAGCTCCTCCTGCTCGACGTCGCGCATCTGCACGCCCAGCGAGCGGCGCAGGTTCATGCCCCAGGCCCACTGCGCCGCCGTCCCGCGCGAGGAAAAGACGTACAGGCAGCCGCCGCGCCGCACCAGCACCTGGGCGTCGGCATGCGCCAGCAGCGGGCCGTAGCAGTCGAAGATGGGCGCCAGCAGCGTGCGCAGCGCGGTGGCGATGCGCGTGACCTCCTCGCGCGAGGAGTGGCGCAGCATGCGCAGCAGCCATGGCACGACGCGCGGCGCATAGGCCCAGCGCACCGTCAGCGGCCCCAGCGGGTCGAGCAGCCAGCGCGGCACCCTCTTCCACATGCCCGGCATGCCGACCGGCAGGCAGGCGCTGGGCGACAGGGAGCCGGCATTGCCGAAGGAGCAGGCCTCGCCGGCGTCCAGCGGGTCGACGAAGCTCACGGCGTGGCCGTCGCGCTGCAGCCAGGCGGCCGTGCAGGTGCCCACGATTCCTGTTCCGATGACGGCGATGTGCATGGCGGGCGATTGTGGGAAGGGGCTCCCCATCAACCCAACCAATTCTTTTCATGCCCTCATCAAAACTTCTGATAATGGCCCGTCCCCCGCCCTCGCCGTCCGTCCAAGCTGGTGCAGCCCCACGCCCTCAACGCCCTGAGCCTGCGGCAGATGCGCGCCTTCGCCGCCGTGGCGCGGGCGGGCAGCTTCACCGCCGCCGCGCGCCAGGTCAACCTCACGCAGTCGGCCGTCAGCATGCTGGTGCAGCAGCTGGAGGAAGCCCTGGGCCTGCAGCTGTTCGACCGCGGCACCACCGTCACGCTGACCGAGGCCGGCCGGCAGCTGCTGCCGCTGGCGCGGCGCATCCTCGACGACCTGCAGCAGATGGCCGAGGGCGCCTCGGACCTGCGCTCGCTGCGCACCGGGCTGCTGCGCGTGGTGGCGCCGCAGATGCTGGCCTGCACCTGGGTGGCGGCGACGCTGGGCGAGTTCGAGACGGCCCACCCCGACGTCGGCCTGCGCATGACCGACGCCACCGCCGACGCGGTAGTGGGTGCCGTGCACCGCGGCGAGGCCGAGCTGGGCGTGGGCCCCGAGCGCGCCACCGGCGAGGACGTGACCCGCAGCTTCCTGATGGATGTGCCGATCCGCATGGTCTGCGCCGCGCGGCACCCGCTGGCGCAGCGCCGCGCCGTCGCGTGGGACGAACTGCGGGACGAGCGCTGGGTGATCTACTCCAGCGAGTTCAACCGTCACCTGGAGCGGCTGCTGCACGCGCACGACGCCTCGCTGTCGATGCAGACCGCGGCCGAGGTCGAGTACCTGACCACCGCCCTGGCGCTGGTCGGCGTGGGCACCGGCCTGGCGGCGGTGCCCGATTACGGGCGCCTGTTCGCGCCCAACTTCGACGTGCGCTTCATCGAACTGCGCGCGCCCGAGATCCGCCGGCCCTACTACATCTACCAGCGGCGCGGGCTGGCGCTCTCGCCGACGGCGCAGGCCTTCGTCGCGCTGCTGCGCCAGCGCGCAGTGCGCTCGGGTGGCTGAGAGCATGCCTTGCAAACTTGCGTACGTTGAGCGTTGCGCCCACGCGCCCACCACCACGCAGACACGTCGTGAAACCATCCACGCACATCCACAGTGCATGCAGGCCGGCGCCGCCGCCCGCAAAGGGCCGCACATAACCCAGCGCCGCGCTCGGATGCATTGACCCCGCGCGCAGCGCCGTCAACCATGCGGACCCACGGACACCCGCGAACCCTGGAGATGCCATGACCACCGCCGAACAGAACGACCACATGACCCGCGTGGGCCCCGGCCGCCCCGCCGGGCGCCTGCTGCGCCGCTACTGGCAGCCCGTGGCGCTGGCCGAGGAACTGAACGGCCCGCGCCCGCTCAAGCCCGTCAAGCTGATGGGCCAGGACTTCGTGCTCTTCCGCGACGAGACCGGCCGCCTCGGCCTGCTCGACCGCGACTGCCCGCACCGCGGCGCCGACCTCGCCTTCGGCCGCCTGGAGAACGGCGGCCTGCGCTGCGCCTTCCACGGCTGGCTGTTCGACGCCGCCGGCCAGTGCCTGGAAACGCCGGCCGAGCCGGTGACCAGCAAGCTGTGCAGCCGCATCAGGCAGGGCGCCTACCCCGTCGTGGAGAAAAGCGGCGTGGTCTTCGCCTACGTCGGCGAGGGCGAGCCGCCGGCCTTCCCCGAGTTCGACTGCTTCGTCGCGCCCGACAGCCACACCTTCGCCTTCAAGGGCCTGTGGGAGTGCAACTGGCTGCAGGCGCTCGAAGTGGGCATCGACCCGGCGCACGCCTCCTTCCTTCACCGCTTCTTCGAGGACGAGGACACTTCCGAGAGCTATGGCAAGCAGTTCCGCGGCGCCTCGGCCGACTCCGACCTGGCCATCACCAAGGTGCTGCGCGAATACGACCGGCCCGAGATTGCCGTCGAGCCCACCGGATACGGCATGCGCCTGACCACGCTGCGCAAGCTCACCGAGAAGGCCACCCACGTGCGCGTGACCAACCTGATCTTCCCGCAGGCCTTCGTCATCCCGATGAGCTCGGAGATGACCATCTCGCAGTGGCACGTGCCGGTGGACGACACGCACACCTACTGGTATGCCATCTTCACCAGCTTCACCGGCCCGGTGGACAAGCAGCAGATGCGCGAGCAGCGCCTGGCCACCATCGAGCTGCCCGACTACGTCTCGCGCAAGAACAAGCGCAACGACTACGGCTACAGCGTGGAAGAACAAGCCACCCAGACCTTCACCGGCATGGGCATGGACATCAACGTGCACGACCAGTGGG
>JASGDG010000255.1:0-10506 GCA_047607325.1 Xenophilus sp.
GGCGCTGGCGGCCGCGTGCACGTGGCGGCCGAACGCGGCCGGGCCGTCGAAGGCGCCTTCGGGCAGCGCGGCGCCGCCGCCCTGCTCATTCGCCATGCAGCCACCCTGCTTCGCACCAGTCCGCCAGCAGCGCCCTGGCTTCTGCGCTGGCGCGTCGCAGTTGCGACGCGCCGAGCCGGCGCCGGTCGGCCAGTTGCCGCATCAGCCATGCATCGTGGCCGGCGGCGCGGAAGCTCTCGCCGTTGACGAAGACGTGGCGCGCGTCGTAGAGCATGCGCGTGCGCCGGTCCAGCCGCACCGCGCCCAGTTCGGAGGGTGCGGCGGAGCCCTCGAACCAGACGCGGGACTTGGGCTCGGTGAGCGACTCGCCCAGGGCCCGGTCGATGTCCGCATCCCGCGCGAGCAGACGCCGCACGGCCTCGCGTGCGAAGCGCTGCAGGGCTTCGGGCAGGCGTCCCGTCGCCTCGACCGCCGCCTGGGACGGATCGGCGTAGCGGCGCCCCGCATCCGCCTCGTCACCCGCGGCATCGGCCAGCCGCGCCAGCAGGTCGGCGGCCAGCTCGGCATCGGTCGCGGCGCGCAGGCCGATGGAGCAGGTCATGCAGTCGCCGCCCACCGCCACGCCGTCGTGCGCGTAGCGCGGCGGCAGGTAGAGCATGTCGCCGGGTTCGAGCACCTGCGTGTCCTCGGGCTCGAAACGGTCGAGGATCTTCAGCGGCAGCCCGGGGCGCAGCGACAGGTCCTTCTGCCGGCCCCACGACCAGCGCCGCCGGCCGCCGACCTGCAGCAGGAACACGTCGTAGCTGTCGAAGTGCGGGCCGACGCCGCCACCGTCGCTGGCGTAGCTGATCATCACGTCGTCCAGCCGGGCCGCCGGCAGGAAGGCGAAGGGCGCCAGCAGGGCATGCGCCGCCGCGTCGTGCAGGTCCACGCCCTGCACGAGCAGCGTCCAGGCCGGCCGCGAGAGCGGCGGCAGGGCGCGGCGTGCGAAGGGCCCGTGGCGCAGCCGCCAGCCGCGCTGCGCGTCGTGCTGCACCAGGCGCGACTCGACGTCCTCGCCGGCCGCCAGCGCGAACAACCGCTCGCGCGGCAGCGGCGGCGGCACGCCGCGCATGGCGCCGCGCACCAGCAGCGGCTTCTTCTGCCAGTGGCGGCGCATGAAGCGCTCGGGGCTGAGGCCGCCCAGCAGCGGCAGCGGTTGCGTGATGTCCATGGTGCGAGAATTCTCTCCCATGGACATCACCCCCCAATGCGTGGTCGGCCTCACCTGGACGCTCAAGGACACCCTGGGCGACACGCTCGACACGCTCGATGAGCCGGTGGAGTTCCTGGTCGGCGGCGACGACCTGTTCGACGCCATCGAGCAGGCGCTGCAGGGCCACAAGGCGGGCGACGTGGTCGCGCTGCACCTGGAGCCCGAGCAGGCCTTCGGCGACTTCGACGACCAGCGGCTCTTCCTGGAGCCGCGCGCTCTGTTCCCGGCCGAGGTGGAGGAAGGCATGAGCTTCGACGGCGCCGCGCTGCCGCGGGGCGTGAGCGCCGACATCCCGAGGCAGGGCCTGTACACGGTCGCCGAGATCTACCCGGACCACCTGGTGCTGGACGGCAACCACCCGCTGGCCGGCATCGCCCTGCGCATCTCGCTCACCGTGCGCTCGGTGCGCGAGGCGACCGAAGAGGAGATCGGCCGCGGCACCGCCGGCACCGGCTTCTTCCGCGTGGAGCCCATGGCGCCGGGCGGCCAGCAACTGCACTGAGCGGCGCCCGGCCGGCGCCGCCCAGGGGTGGGTCAATACCTGGAGATCTGGCCGTCCGCGATGCGCACGCGGTCGCCGATGCGCAGGTCGCCGGGATGGGGGACGTCGAAGACGCGCAGGACGCCGTTGTCGGTGTGCACCGAGATGCGGTAGCTCTGGTAGACGCGCGGCGCGTTGCTCTGCGCCTCGATGGCATTGCCCGCCAGCGCGCCGCCGACGACGCCCAGCGCGGTGGCGGCGGCCCGGCCCGCGCCGCGGCCGATCCCGTTGCCCACCACGCCGCCGATCAGGGCGCCGGCGACCGCGCCGCCGCCGGTGGTGCCGTAGCCCGGCGTCTGGCCCTGCAGCACCTCGATGTTGGTCACCTGGCCGTATTCCACATAGGCCGGGTGCACGGGCTGCGCCGGATAGGCGGCGGGATAAGGCGGCTGGGCCGCATAGTAGGGCGCCGGCGCCACGCAGGCGGTTGCCAGCAACGAGACGGCCACCGCGGCGGCGGCCATGGAAAGAGGACGGGTCAGTCTGGACATGAGGTGCAACTCCACACGGGCATGCGGCCCGAACGCATCATCAACGCCGCCCAGTGCACGGCGCCGACGGGTGAACCCGCATTGGAGCCCGGGCCGGCCGCACAGTTCCGGTCTTTACGGCAGGATCACAGTTGCAACGGCACGGCAACAGCCGCGCCCGGCGCCCCGGAATTCAGCGCGTGCCGGTGGAGCCGTAGCCGCCCTCGCCGCGCTCGCTCGGCGGGAACTGGTCGACCACGTTGAACCGGGCCTGCACCACGGGCACCACCACCAGCTGCGCCAGCCGCTCCAGCGGCTGGATGACGAAGGGCTCGCGGCCGCGGTTCCAGGCGCTGATCTTCAGCTCGCCCTGGTAATCGCTGTCGATCAGGCCGACCAGGTTGCCCAGCACGATGCCGTGCCTGTGGCCCAGGCCCGAGCGCGGCAGGATCAGCGCCGCGTAGCCGGCGTCCGCCAGATGGACGGCGATGCCGGTGCCCACCAGTTCGCAGGCGCCGGGCGCCAGCGCCAGGGGCCCGGCCAGGCAGGCGCGCAGATCCAGGCCGGCGCTGCCGGGCGTGGCGTATTGCGGGAGGTGCCCGGCCATCCGGGGGTCGAGCACGCGCACGTCGATCTTCATGGGTCCAGTCTTTTCAAAGTCAGGCCGCGGGCCGCGGGCGCGGCAGGCGGGCGGCGACCTCGGCCACCAGTTCGCGCGCCAGCTGCAGCTTGGGCGCGCGCGCAAGCTCGCGCGCGCCGGCGGCGTCCACCAGCAGCAGCGCGTTGTCGTCCTGGCCGAAGGTGAGCGGGCCGATGTTGCCCACCAGCAGGGGAATGCCCTTGCGCTCGCGCTTGGCCCGGGCGTGCTCGACCAGGTTCTCGCTCTCGGCCGCGAAGCCGACGCAGAACAGGGCGCCGCCCTGTGCCCGGGGCGAGCGGGCGACGGTCAGCAGGATGTCGGGGTTCTCGAAGAAGCGCAGCACCGGCGGCTGGCCGCTGCCGTCCTTCTTGATCTTGTGCGCCACCGGGTCGGCCGGGCGCCAGTCGGCCACCGCGGCGGTGGCGACGAAGACGCTCGCGTCCCGCACCGCGCCCTCGGTGGCCTGCAGCATCTGCTGGGCCGAGAGCACGTCGATGCGCGCCACGCCGCGCGGCGTCGGCAGGTGCACCGGGCCGGCCACCAGCGTGACGCGGGCCCCGGCCTCGCGCGCCGCGCGGGCGACGGCGAAGCCCATCTTGCCGGACGAATGGTTGGTGATGCCGCGGATCGGGTCCACCGCCTCGAAGGTCGGGCCGGCGGTGACGACCACGTGCTCGCCCGCCAGCACCTTGGGCTGGAAGTGGGCGACGACCTCCTCGAGCAACTGCGCCGGCTCCAGCATGCGGCCGTCGCCGGTCTCGCCGCAGGCCTGCCAGCCGTTGCCCACGCCCAGCACGCGCGCGCCGTCGGCGTCGAGCTGGCGCAGGTTGCGCTGGGTGGCGGGGTGAGCCCACATCTCGCGGTTCATCGCGGGCGCCACCAGCAGCGCCACGCGCTCCACCGGGCGGGCCAGGCACAGCAGACTCAGCAGTTCGTCGCTGCGGCCCTGCGCCAGGCGGGCGATGAAGTCGGCGCTGGCCGGCGCCAGCACGATCGCGTCGGCCTCGCGGCCGAGGTTGATGTGCGGCATGCCGTTGGGCTCGCGCGCGTCCCACTGCGAGGTGTAGACCGGCCGCCCCGACAGCGCCTGCATCGTCACCGGCGTGATGAACCGGGCGGCCGCCTCCGTCATCACCACCTGCACGGTGGCGCCGGCCTTGACCAGCAGGCGGCACAACTCGGCCGACTTGTAGCAGGCCACGCCACCGGTGAGGCCCAGGAGAATGTGCTTGCCCGCGAGATCCAGCATGGCGCGCACTGTAGCAGCGCGGGCCTGCCTGCGCCCTCTGGAGCCGGAGGGCGGCACCTATAATCCCGATTTCCCACTGCCGAACCTGCGCGTTCGCCACAAGGCAATGACCAAATACGTCTTCGTCACCGGTGGTGTGGTGTCCTCCCTGGGCAAGGGAATCGCCTCTGCCTCGCTGGCCGCCCTCCTCGAATCCCGCGGCCTGACTGTCACCCTCATCAAGCTCGATCCCTACATCAACGTCGACCCGGGGACCATGTCGCCGTTCCAGCACGGCGAGGTGTTCGTCACCGACGACGGGGCCGAGACCGACCTCGACCTCGGCCACTACGAGCGCTTCATCACGACGCGCATGCGCAAGGCCAACAACTTCACCACCGGCCAGATCTACAAGTCGGTGCTGGAGAAGGAGCGCCGCGGCGACTACCTGGGCAAGACGGTGCAGGTGATCCCGCACGTCACCAACGAGATCCAGGACTACATCAAGCGCGGCGCCGGCGTCGGCACGCCGCGCGAGGTGCAGGTGGCCATCGTCGAGATCGGCGGCACGGTGGGCGACATCGAGTCGCTGCCCTTCCTGGAGGCCGTGCGCCAGATGAGTCTGAAGGCCGGCCCCAACAACAGCGCCTTCGTGCACCTGAGCTACCTGCCCTACATCAAGGCCGCCGGCGAGCTGAAGACCAAGCCGACCCAGCACACCGCGCAGAAGCTGCGCGAGATCGGCATCCAGGCCGACGCGCTGCTGTGCCGCGCCGACCGGCCGATCCCCGACGAGGAGCGCGCGAAGATCTCGCTGTTCTCCAACGTGCCCGAGTGGGGCGTGATCTCGATGTGGGACGTGGACACCATCTACAAGGTGCCGCGCATGCTGCACGAGCAGGGCCTGGACGGCCTGATCTGCGACAAGCTGCGCCTGAACACGCCGCCGGCCAAGCTGCAGCGCTGGGACGACCTGGTCTACGAGGTCGAGCATCCGCAGAAGGAAGTCACCATCGCCATGGTCGGCAAGTACGTCGACCTGTCCGACAGCTACAAGTCGCTCAACGAGGCGCTGCGCCACGCCGGCATGAAGAACCATGCGCGGGTGAAGATCGACTACGTGGACTCGGAAACCATCCAGCCCGACAACGTCTCGCGCCTGGGCAAGTACGACGCCATCCTGGTGCCCGGCGGCTTCGGCCCGCGCGGGGTGGAGGGCAAGATCTGCGCGGCCCGCTTCGCCCGCGAGCACAAGCTGCCCTACCTGGGCATCTGCCTGGGCATGCAGGTGGCGACCATCGAGTACGCCCGCAACGTGGCCGGCCTGAAGAACGCCAACAGCACCGAGTTCGACCCGGACACGAGCTGCCCGGTCATCGCCCTCATCACCGAGTGGAAGGACGCCGACGGCAGCATCAAGACGCGCAGCGAGATGTCCGACCTGGGCGGCACCATGCGCCTGGGCGCGCAGAGTTCCGACGTGGCGCCCGGCACGCTGGCCCACGGCATCTACGGCGACGTGGTGACCGAGCGGCACCGCCACCGCTACGAGGCCAACGTGAACTACCTCGACCCGCTGCGCCAGGCCGGGCTGGTGATCTCCGCCCTCACCCAGCGCGAGCACCTGACCGAGATCGTCGAGCTGCCGCAAAGCGTGCACCCCTGGTACATGGGCGTGCAGTTCCACCCCGAGTTCAAGTCCACGCCCTGGGGCGGCCACCCGCTGTTCAACGCCTTCGTCAAGGCGGCGCTGCAGCACCAGGCCGAGGAAAAGCAGCCGTTGAAGGCCGTCGTATGAAGCTCTGCGGATTCGAGGCCGGCCTGGACCGGCCCTTCTTCCTGATCGCCGGCCCCTGCGTGGTCGAGTCCGAGCAGCTGCAGCTGGACACGGCCGGCACGCTCAAGGAGATCACCGGCGCGCTGGGCATCCCCTTCATCTTCAAGAGCAGCTTCGACAAGGCCAACCGCTCCTCGGGCACCAGCTTCCGCGGCCCGGGGCGCGACAGGGGCCTGGAGATCCTCGCCAAGGTCAAGCGCGAGCTGGGCCTGCCGGTGCTGACCGACGTGCACACCGAGGAGGACATCGCCGAGGCCGCCAAGGCGGTCGACGTGCTGCAGACGCCCGCCTTCCTGTGCCGCCAGACCGACTTCATCCGCGCCGCGGCGCAGTCGGGCAAGCCGGTCAACATCAAGAAGGGCCAGTTCCTCGCGCCGCACGACATGAAGAACGTGATCGACAAGGCGCGCGCGGCGGCCAGGGACAAGGGCCTGCCGGAAGACAGCTTCATGGCCTGCGAGCGCGGCGCCAGCTTCGGCTACAACAACCTCGTCTCCGACATGCGCGGCCTGGCGATCATGCGCGAGACCGGCGCGCCGGTGGTGTTCGACGCCACGCACTCGGTGCAGCTGCCGGGCGGCCAGGGCACCAGCTCGGGCGGCCAGCGCGAGTTCGTGCCGGTGCTCTCGCGCGCCGCGGTGGCGGTGGGCGTGGCGGGCCTGTTCATGGAGACGCACCCCGACCCGGCCAGGGCGCTGTCCGACGGCCCGAACGCGGTGCCCCTGAAGCACATGAAGGCGCTGCTGGAGACGCTGGTCGAACTGGACCGCATCACCAAGAAGAACGGCTTCCTCGAGAACGCCTTCGACGCCTGATCCTCACCTGCCCTTCCCGGAGACACTCCCATGCCCAGCGGCTACGTCATCGCCCACGTCGAAGTCACCAACCCGACCCAGTACGAGGACTACAAGAAATGGTCCTCGGTCGCCATGCAGGTGCACGGCGCCGAGGTGTGCGTGCGCGGCGGCCAGGTACAGCCGCTCGAAGGCGACTGGCAGCCCACCCGCGTGGTGGTGCTCAAGTTCCCCAGCTTCGAGCAGGCCAAGGCCTTCTACGAGACGCCCGAGTACCGCAAGGCACGCGAGGCGCGCGCCGGCGCGGCGATCATGAACATGATCGCCGTCGAAGGCCTGTGAGCCGACGCGCGAGAAGATTTCAAGAAACCGGAGAACCGAAGAATGAGTGCCATCGTTGACATCGTCGGCCGCGAGATCCTCGACAGCCGCGGCAACCCCACCGTCGAATGCGACGTGCTGCTGGAAAGCGGCACGATGGGCCGCGCGGCCGTGCCCTCGGGCGCGTCCACCGGCTCGCGCGAGGCCATCGAGCTGCGCGACGGCGACAAGGGCCGCTACCTGGGCAAGGGCGTGCTCAAGGCCGTCGAGCACATCAACACCGAGATCTCCGAGGCCGTGCTGGGCCTGGACGCGAGCGAACAGGCCTTCCTCGACCGCACGCTACTGGACCTGGACGGCACCGACAACAAAGGCCGCCTGGGCGCCAACGCGACGCTGGCCGTCTCGATGGCGGTGGCGCGCGCGGCGGCCGAGGAATCGGGCCTGCCGCTGTACCGCTACTTCGGCGGCATGGGCGGCATGCAGCTGCCGGTGCCGATGATGAACGTCATCAACGGCGGCGCCCACGCCAACAACAGCCTGGACCTGCAGGAGTTCATGATCATCCCGGTGGGCGCGCCCAGCTTCCGCGAGGCGCTGCGCTACGGTGCCGAGGTGTTCCACGCGCTCAGGAAGATCATCGACGGCCGCGGCATGCCCACCGCCGTGGGCGACGAGGGCGGCTTCGCGCCCAGCGTGGAGAACCACGAGGCGGCGATCCAGCTCATCCTCGAAGCCATCGACAAGGCCGGCTACACGGCCGGCGAGCAGATCGCCCTGGGCCTGGACTGCGCCGCCAGCGAGTTCTACAAGGACGGCCAGTACGTGCTGGCCGGCGAAGGCGGCCTGCAGCTGTCGGCCGCGAGCTGGACCGACATGCTGGCCAGCTGGGTCGACAAGTACCCGATCATCAGCATCGAGGACGGCATGGCCGAAGGCGACTGGGACGGCTGGAAGCACCTGACCGAGCGCCTGGGCAAGAAGGTTCAGCTGGTCGGCGACGACCTGTTCGTCACCAACACGAAGATCCTGCAGGAAGGCATCGACAAGGGCATCGCCAACTCGATCCTCATCAAGATCAACCAGATCGGCACGCTGACCGAGACCTTCGCCGCCGTCGAGCTGGCCAAGCGCGCCGGCTACACCGCCGTCATCAGCCACCGCTCGGGCGAGACGGAGGACAGCACCATCGCCGACATCGCGGTGGGCACCAACGCCGGCCAGATCAAGACCGGCTCGCTCTCGCGCTCGGACCGCATCGCCAAGTACAACCAGCTGCTGCGCATCGAGGAAGACCTGGGCGACGTCGCCGTCTATCCCGGCCGCTCCGCCTTCTACAACCTCAAGTAGGGCGGCACGGCCCGGGCCATGCGCTCCCGCTTCGTCGTTCCGATCGTGCTGGCCCTGCTGCTGGCGCTGCTGCAGTTCCAGCTGTGGAGCGGCCGGGGCGGCATTCCCGAGACGGCCGGCCTGGAGAAGAAGCTGGCCGACCAGAAGGAGGCCAACGCCAAGGCGCAGGCCGCCAACGAACGGCTGGAGTCCGAGGTCAGGGACCTGCAGGAGGGCATGGAGATGGTCGAGGAACGCGCCCGGCAGGAGCTGGGCATGGTCAAGCCCAACGAGGTGCTGGTCCAGATCGCCAGATAGGCCTGGCGGCCCGGTCTTCCTACTGCACCGCGCTGCTGCCGGGCATCCGGTCGCCCGCCGCGGTGAACAGCTGTGCCGCGTCCACCGCGTCGAAGCGGTACTGCCGGCCGCAGAAGTCGCAGCCCACCTCGATCTGGCCGCGCTCGGCCAGAATGTCCCTCGCCTCGGCCTCGCCCAGGCCGCGCAGCATGTTCGCCACGCGCTCGCGGCTGCAGGTACAGGCGAAGCGCGGCCCCAGCATGCCGATGCGCGGCTCGAAGCGCAGCAGCTTCTCCTCCCAGAACAGGCGGCGCAGGAGGGTCTCGGTGTCCAGCGTCAGCAGTTCCTCGCGAGTCAGGCTGGCCGCCAGTGTGGCGATGCGGTTGTAGTCCTCGCTCTGGCCGATGGCGTCCTCGTCGCGCGCGCCGGCCTGGCCCGCCAGATTGGCCTGGCCGGCCAGCGGCAGGCGCTGGATCAGCAGGCCCGCGGCCACCTGGCCGTCGGCCGCCAGCACCAGCGTGGTGTCGAGCTGCTCGCTCTGCAGCATGTAGTGCTGGAGCACCTCCGACAGCCGGCCGAGCTTCTCGCCGCGGTCGCCGAACAGCGGCACCACGCCCTGGTAGGGCTGCTGGCCGGGCAGGCGCTCCTTCGGGTCCAGGGTGATGGCGCAGCGGCCCTTGTTGCCCACGTTCACCAGCTCGGGCAGGCGCGCCTGCGGCGCCACCTCGCCCACCACGCTGGCCGTGGCGCGCACGCTCAGGTCCGGCTGCGCCTCGGCCACCATCAGCTTGACCGGCCCGTCGCCGAAGACCTGCAGGATCAGCGCGCCCTGGAACTTGATGTTCGACTGCATCAGCACCGCGGCCGCGGCCATCTCGCCCAGAAGTTCGGCCACCGGGGCCGGGTACGCCCCGGTGTGCGTGTTGGAGGCGCGCCGCGCCAGGATCTCCTGCCAGGCCGTGTCCAGGCGCACCAGCATGCCGCGCACCGGCAGGCCGTCGAAGAGGAAGGTGTGTAGTTCGCTCAAGAGATGCTTTCCTCGGCGGCCGGCCCGCGGGCAGCGGGGCGGATCAGCCGATCTTCTTCAGGCCCTTGGCGAAGCGCCGGGCGTTGTCCACGTAGTGCTGCGCGCTGTGGCGCAGCTTCTCGGCGGCCACATCGTCCAGCGTGCGCACCACCCTGGCGGGCGCGCCGATGATGAGGGAGTTGTCCGGGAACTCCTTGCCCTCCGTCACCACGCTGCCGGCGCCGACGATGCAGTTGCGGCCGATGCGGGCATTGTTCAAGACCACGGCCTGGATGCCGATGAGCGAGTTGTCGCCGATGGTGCAGCCGTGCAGCATCACCTGGTGGCCCACGGTGACGTTCTCGCCGATGGTCAGCGGGCAGCCGGTGTCGGCATGCAGCACCGACAGGTCCTGGACGTTGCTGTTGCGGCCGATGGAAAGCTGCTCGGTGTCGCCGCGCAGCACGGCGCCGAACCAGACACTGCCGTTCTCGGCCAGCACGACGTTGCCGATCACCTGCGCGCTGTCGGCCACCCAGGCGCCCTCGCCGAGTTGCGGCGCCACGCCGTCGAGTTCGTAGATGGCCATGTGCTCGTCTCCATGGGATGTGGGGGATTCCTAGAATTCTAGGCATGCACCCCCGACTGCGCGCCCTGGAAGCGCTTCGCCTGGCCGATCCCGAGGACAAGGTGGCCGCGACGCGCGCGCTGGCCCGGGCGGCGCAGCAGCCCGTGGCGGACGAGGCATGGTGCCAGGCCGTGCGCGCGGCCGGCGACGAGGCGGGCAC
>JASGDG010000256.1:0-4424 GCA_047607325.1 Xenophilus sp.
GGCTGGTCGACCCGGAGCACGCCGGCATCGGCGCTGGCGTGGGCGCCGCGCTGCCTGCCGCGCTCGGTGGCCTGGGCTACGTCGGCCGCGCCGCCGGTGCGCTGGTGGCGCCGTTCACCAACAGCGGGCAGGCCGGCATCGTCGGCAAGGTCCTGCGCCAGTCCGCCGCGGACCCGGACGCCGCCGTCGCCGCGCTGCGCTCGGTGCCCGACCTGGTGCCGGGCAGCCTGCCCACCACCGCCGCGGCCGCCGGCGACGTGGGGCTGGCGGGGCTGCAGCGCACCCTGGGCAACCGCCCCGGCGCCTTCGGTGCCGAGCTGACCGACCGGGCCGCCGCGCAGAACCAGGCGCGCACGTCGCTGCTGGAGGGCCTCGCCGGCAACCCGGGCAAGATCTCGGCGGCCGAATTTGCACGCGACGATGCTACGGCTGCACTGCGCGAGGCCGCACTCAGCCGCGCAGGCCAGGTGCCCGCGGCGCCGCTGCTGCAGGGCATCGACGCGCTGCTCAGGAACCCGGCAAACGCCGGCTTCTTCGCGAAGGACGCCCTGAACCGCGTGCGCCGGCAGATCATGGAAAACGCCGCCGACGGCACCATCCATGCCAGGGCGTTGTACGCGATTCGCAAGGACGTCGGCGATGCGCTGGGCGGGCGGCTGCAGGGCGAATCAGCCAACCTGCGACACGCCAGCAGCCAGCTGATCCAGACGCGCGAGCTGATCGACGATGCGATAGAAGGCGCGGCCAATCGCGTGTCGCCGCAGACGGCCGTGGGGCCGTTCAACCCGGCCACCAGCGGCACGGCGGCACCGACCTGGCGCCAGTACCTGAGCACCTACTCGGCCATGAGCCGGCCCATCGACCAGATGAAGGTGCTTGCCGATGTCCTGCAGCGCGCGCAGTCCGGGGCCATGGACACCGGCGGGAACCTCACCCTCTCCGCGGCCAAACTCAACAACATCCTCAAGCGCGAAGGCGACGAGCTGGCGAAGAAGCTCACGCCCGAGCAGCTGCAGGTGCTGCGCAACGTGCAGGCCGACCTGAACGCCGCGACGCTGGCCAGCACGGCGGGCAAGGCCGTCGGCTCGAACACGGTGCAGAACCTGGCCAGCGATCAGGCGCTGCAGGGTTTGCTCGGGCGCGTGGGCACGTCGACGGCGGCGCGCAGCCTGGTCGGGGCCCTGCTGAAGTTTCCCTATGCCCGCGCCGGCGAGCAGATCGAGGAGCGGCTGGGGCACGCGATGCTCAATCCCCTGGCGGCCCGCGCCCTGATGGAGCGCGCGGCCCGTCCGAGCATCATGGACCGGCTGCGCCAGGAGCAGGCCGCCGCGCTGGCTGCGCGCGCCGTGCCCGCACTGACCACCGGCAACCGCTGATATCCCAAAGGAGCAACGATGAAGACGCAGACGAAAACAGCAGGCGCAATCGAGCGCGAGCAACGGCTGGCCGCAGAGCAGCGCCCGCGCAACTTCGAGGCCTCGGCCAAGGCGCTACCCGACGCGCTCTTTGCCGGCGACGAGGAGATTCAGCGCCTCATGCAGAGGATTGATCGCCTGGCCGGCGCTGTGAGCGGCAGGGCCAGCCTGCGCGACGGCACCCTCTTGCAAGAGGCGATGGCCGTGCTGCGTGCACGGGCGCAGCATGCCCGCCTGGCGATGCAGCGGGCGGCGGTCGATGATGCGGCGGCCGGCGACTTCGAGTTCACGCGCGCGGTGGCCGTGGCCGAACAGGCTGCGGTGATCCAGCGCCAGCAGGAAGCGGCCGCCCTGTCCTATGAGGCGCTTGTCACGCGGGCGATGGTGGACGATGCATTGCCGAACGCGCGGCGCATGTTGCGCGACACCCTGCTGTCCCGCAAGCGCGCCTATCTCAAGGCGCACCCCGAACTGCTGGCGCCGGATGGCACGCTGCTGCCCGAGCCCGAAGCGCAGGACGAGGAACAGGAGCCGCTGCTCGACGCCGAAGTGCAGGAGCCCGCGGCGCCTGAGCAGGCAGAGCAGGCCAAAGAGGCAGAGCCGCCGGCCGAAGGCCAGCCGCAGGAGGGCGCCGCCGATGCATGACGCCAACCACACGACCGCTCGGCAGCTGGTGCTCGAAGCCGTGCAGGATTTGCACGCCCGGGAGCAGATCGTCACGCGCGAGACGCTGGCCCAGGTGACCGGCCTGTCGCTCACCAAGATCGACGACCGCCTGAAGACGCTGGTCGAGGACGGCGAGGTGGCCCGCGTGCAGCGCGGGGTGTTCGTGCCTGTCGTGCAGCATCCGCCGGCGCGGGCCATCAGCCGCACGCTCTTGCCCGACGGCCGTTGCAAGGTGGAGCTGGGCGACGAGATGCTGACGCTGACGCCGCGCGAGGGTCGCATGCTCGCCGAGCTGATGGCCGGCGCCGCCGCCGCGTTCACGGCCATCGAGACGGGGCATCACCTGGCGCTGCTGGCCTCCGACTTCAACACCCGGCTGCGCAAGGTCGAACGGCTGGCGGCGGAAAAGGCGGAGTCCTGACCATGAGCGGCAAGCCCGACAAGCCGGAGAGGAAGGCGGCCGCTCCTGTTTCAACAGGTGAAAAACAGGCCGGATCGGCGAAATCCAGCCGATGGAAGCCCGGCGAATCCGGCAACCTCAAGGGCCGGCCGGTCGGGGCATCCGCCATCACCAAGCTGCGCGCCAGCATCGCCGAGCATGTGCCCGGGATCGTGGAGCAGCTGGTGCAGGCCGCGCAGGGCGGCGACGTGCAGGCCGCGCGCCTGCTGCTGGAGCGCGTGCTGCCGCCGGTGCGCCCTGTCGAGCAGCCGCAGCCGATGGAACTGCCCGAGGGCAACCTGACCGCCAAGGGGCAGGCCATCCTCGGCGCGGCGGCGCGTGGCGACCTGGCTCCGTCGCAGGCCGCGGCACTGATCGGCGCGGTGGGTACGCTGGCCCGCGTGGCCGAAGTCGATCAACTGGAGCGCCGCATCAAGGCGCTGGAGGAAACGACCCATGGCAAACCTTGAGAAGCGCGTCGAGGCGCTGGAATCGGCGGCGGGCCAATCCGATGGAGGCGGCTGCATCCCGCTCGTGCTGATCCATCCGGGCGAGGACGGTGACGAGAAGGCGGCCCGGTGCGTCGCGCAGTACACCGCCAGGCACGGCAAGGCGCCTGCGCGGGTGACGTGCGTTACCTTCGTGAAGCCGCCGCATCGAGGAGAAGACGACGATGATGCTCGATAGGAGAGTGGCCACGTTGGAGAAGGCCGCCGGCATCGGCGCCAGGGACGTGCGCAGCCTGACCGACGCGCAGCTGCTGGCTGAATTGGCAGCGCTTGGGGTGCATCTGGGCAGCGTGATGGATGAGGGCGGCGCCGACGTGCTGGCGATGGCGCAGCGCATGGGGCTGGTGAGGCCCGCTCAGATTTGAAATCCGAGTGGGCTGAGCGGGCGATGCAAGCATGCGCCCCGGTGTCGACCAGCGGATTTTTGCGTCGGGCGCTTTCGGCGCGCCCGATGCCTTCGATGGCCGGGCCCTGGTGTCGCGGGGGAGCGCAGGCGCTGCCACAGCCTGCAGAAGAGAGGGATTTCACCCGAAGGCCCCCCTACCCCCAGGAGGGAGCAGCAGGAGGGTTTCACCACCCGTAGCGGGTACGTCGCATGCTTGGACCGTTGTTCCCCTTCCAAGCCCCGGGCTTCGACGTTCGGCCAGCCCCACGGATTCTTGCGGATTTGCACCGGGCGGCCTTGCGGCCCCTTACCGTGTCCCGTTTTGCGCATCGACGGGTGAAGCGGTGTTTCTGGCGGTGACCCATGCAGGTCCATTGCGTGTGTCCAGCGACGGCCGGGCGCTGGAACGCAAAAGCCCTTGCTGCTGCGCTCCCGGGTGACAGCCGAGCCTCGTAAGAGGCCCGCTCCCCGAAGGGACCGGAAGCGCATGAGCAAGGGCTCGTGTGCTGTGTCTCTGCTGCCACGCGTTGACGGCACGCATGATCGAGAGACTCGCCCGAGTTGCCGAACCCTACAGGGGGTGAGCGGCCCGCCGTGGCGGAATATCGGGTGAACGGATGGGATTTTATCGAAAGTCAGACGAAAACCAAGCCCTGCCGCCACCTGACGGAATCGCAGCGTGCTGCTGTGGCGGCGAAGCTGGCGAACCTCGATCACGGGCAGCGAGCCGACCAATCCAGAGCGGCAAATTTGCCGGTCTGCACCAACGTCAGCCAAGCCCAAGCCGCCGAAATGCTCAACGTCTCCGAGCGGAGCGTGCGCACGGCCGCGAAGGTACTGCGCGATGGCGACAGCGAACTGGTGCATGCCGTCGAGCTGGTAGAGGCGATGGTCTACAGCCGCCCGGCCTTCAGATCCTTGCGCAGCGCCTCGTTCACGCGCGTCTGCCAACCCGCCCCCTTGGCCTTGAGCCCGGCCAGTACGTCAGGGTCGAGGCGGATCGTGGTGGA
>JASGDG010000257.1:0-3619 GCA_047607325.1 Xenophilus sp.
GAGCCTCCCGCGGCCGCGCCCGGCCAGCCGGCGCCGGAGGCCGCGCCGGTGTGGAAGGTGCAACTGGACAGGTTCGCCCTGCAGGGCGGGCGCGTCGGCTGGCGCGACGAGACGACCGCGCCGGCCGCCGCCGTCGACGTGACGGACTTCCAGGCCGAGGCCGAGGGCATCGTCTGGCCGATGGACAAGCCGGCCCGCTGGCACGGTTCGCTGAACGTGGCCGGCGCGTCGTTCAAGTTCCAGGGCGAGGGCACGGACCAGGCCGCGCAGGTGCAGACCGAGCTGGGCGCGCTGCCGCTGACGGTGGCTGCGCCCTACCTGGCGGAGGCGCTGGAGCCCTCGGTAGACGGCAAGCTCAGCGGCCAGATCGACGTGGACTGGGCCGCGCCGAAGCTGCAGCTGAACGCGCGGCGCCTCGCGCTCGACGGGCTGGCCCTGACGCAGGGCAAGACGGCGCTGGCCAGCGTGGGCCGCTTCGAGGTGGCGGATGCCAGGGTGGACCTGGCGGGCCGCACGGTGGCGGTCGGCAGCCTCACCGCCACCCAGCCCAGGATCCGCGTCGAGCGCGACGCGCAGAAGCGCTGGATGTTCCAGCGCTGGCTGAAGGCGCCCGGCACCGAGAAGCCGGCGAAGGTGGCCGCGCCGAAGACGCCCGCGGCCCAGGAGGCCGCGCAGGCCCAGCCGTGGAAGCTGAGCATCGCGACGCTGGCCGTCGACGGCGGCGACGTGGCCTATTCCGACAAGGCGAACGCGGCAACGCCGGTGGACATCGAGCTGAGCGCCCTGCGGCTGAAGGCGGGGCAGATCGCGCCGGGCACGGCCACGGCCTCGCCGGTGGAGCTTTCCGGCCGCATCGGCGCCGGCCGGCGCATCGAACCCGGGCGCTTCGACTTCAAGGGCAAGCTGGTGCTCGAACCCCTCTTGGCGGAAGGCCGGCTGGAGGCGGCGTCGATCCCGGTGCATGCCTTCAAGGCCTACTTTGCCGACGCGCTGAACGTCGACATCCGCCGATCGTACGCCAGCTACCGGGGCACGCTGCGCTTCGCCCAGGCGAAGGACGGCATCCGCCTCAAGGTGGCGGGCGACACGGGGATCGACGATTTCCGGGCCGACAGCGCCGCGCTCACCCAGAAGGGCAGCTTCGGCGACGGCAACCGCCGCCTGCTGAGCTGGAAGGCGCTTGCCCTGCGCGGCCTGCAGGTGGCGATGGAGCCGGGCGCGCCGCTCAAGGTGGACGTGAGCGAGACCACGCTGACCGACGTCTTCGCACGCATCATCGTGGAGGACACCGGCCGACTGAACCTGCAGAGCCTGACGAAGAAGGGCGCGCAGGAGGCTGCGGCCGTCGATGCCGCCAAGCCGGCGCCGAGTTCCAGCCGCGGCGCGGGCGGGGCCACCGTCACCACCAACGAGCCCAAGGCCGCTCCCGAGCCGGCACCGGCCGCGGCGCCGCAGGCCACGGCGGCGGCGCCCGACCCCAACGCGCCGGTCATCAACTTCGGGCCGGTCAGCGTGGTCAACGGCACCGTGGACTTCACCGACCTGTTCATCAAGCCCAACTACTCCGCCGACCTGAGCCAGTTGACGGGCAAGCTCAGCGCCTTCTCGTCGCAGCCGAAGGAGGGCCAGAACACCCTGGCCGACCTGGAACTGCGCGGCAAGGCGCAGCAGACGGCCGAGCTGGAGATCACCGGCAAGCTCAACCCGTTGGTCAAGCCGCTGGAACTGGACATCACGGCCAAGATGCGCGACCTGGACCTGCCGCCGCTGTCGCCGTACTCGGTGCGCTATGCCGGCCACGGCATCGAGCGCGGCAAGCTCAGCCTGGACGTGAACTACAAGGTGGCGCCCGACGGACGGCTGACTGCCACCAACAACCTGGTGCTCAACCAGCTGGAGTTCGGCGACGAGGTGGCGGGCGCCCCGGCCAGCCTGCCGGTGCGGCTGGCGGTGGCGCTGCTGGCCGACAGCAATGGCGTGATCGACGTGGACCTGCCGCTGTCCGGCTCGATCAACGACCCGCAGTTCCGGGTCGGCCCGCTGATCTGGAAGGCCGTCCTCAACCTCATCACCAAGGCGATCACGGCGCCCTTCAGCCTGCTGACGGGCGGGCTGGGCGGCGGCGGGGGCGATTCCAGCGCCATCGCCTTCGCGCCCGGCAGCGCCGATCTGGACGACACGGCCCGGCAGGCGCTGGACAAGGTCGCCAAGGCGCTGACCGACCGCCCCGCGCTGCGCCTGACGGTGGTCGGTCAGTCCGACTACGAACAGGAGCGCGAGGCAGCCAAGCGCCAGCGCCTGCGCCAGATGGCCGCCGCCGAGAAGCGCCGCACCGCCGCGCGCGACGGCCAGGACGCCGCCAAGATCGGCCCCGTGACCGATGCCGAATACCTGGCGCTGCTGGAGGCCGTCTACAAGCGCGCCGACATCAGCAAGCCGCGCAACATGGTCGGCATGGCGAAGAAGCTGCCCACCGAGGAGATGGAAAAGCTCCTGCTGGCCAGCATCGAGGTCGATGAGCAGGCGGTGCGCGAGCTGGCCGTGGCGCGCGGCGCCGCCGTGCGCGACTACCTGGTCGAGCACAAGCTGGCCTCCGACCGGCTGTTCCTCGGCGCGGTGCAGACGAAGGCCAGTGGAAAAGACTGGAAGCCCGGCGCCGAACTCAAGCTCGACATGAAATAGCCCCGGCGCGCCCTTTCACGCGGCGCCTCGGGTTTTCGCCGCCATGCTCCTGGGCGACAATGCGCGGCTTGCGCCGGCTTTGCCGGCGCCTGCGCTTGAAGGGGCCGGCAGGCCGCCCCAGGCGCACCCGTCCAACGATTTCTCTCCCCCGCGCGCAGTGACTCACGCCAGCAAACACGACCTTTCCACCCTCGATCAGCTCACCGGCGGTGCCTTCACCGCGCCCACCTCGGGCGAGCGGGCCCAGCGCATCCGCGACTGGCTGGCGACCGACCCGGCGCCGGAACTGATGCAGGAGGTGTTCAAGGAACTCAGCGGCCGCGACAAGGGCGCGGCGCGCGCCCTGCGCGAACGCCTGGACGAGATCAAGCGCGCCAAGGGCCAGGAGACCATCGCCGCCGAGTGGTCGGCCAAGGCCGAGGCGCTGCTGGCCCAGCCGCGCCTGAACATCGCCGACGCCATGGCCTGGCAGCGCGACGCCGCCAAGGCCGGTGCGCCGCTTTCGCGCGAGCCACTGGCCGGCCTGCGCACGCGCCTGGCCGAATGCATCAAGGGCATCGAGGACCTGCAGCACCGCGCCCAGGTGCACCGCGAGGCGGCGCTGCTGCTGGCGCAGCGCTTCGAGGTGCTGTCCACCAAGCCCTGGCACGACGCGCAGGCGGCCGAGCAGGCCCTGCGCGCCGACGTCGCTGCCTGGACCGCGCAGGCCGACGAGATGACGCAGGACGCCCACTGGGGCAGCCTCGACGCACGCTACGCCTCGCAGCTGGAGACCTCGCGTTCGCAATTGCACGTGGTGTCGGAGGCTTTCCACGCCGCCCTCGCCCAGACCGTGGCCGCTTCCGAGAGCGCCGAGGCGCCGCTGCCGCCGGTGCCGGTGTGGGCCGACGAACTGCGCGCCGCGCGCGGCCTGCCGCCCGAGGGCGCTGCCGCCGCC
>JASGDG010000258.1:0-3922 GCA_047607325.1 Xenophilus sp.
CCTCGCGCGGTGGCCTGCGCGACGCCCTGGCGGCGCGCTCGCCCGCGCTGGCGCGGCTGGCGGCGGTGGATGCGGTGATGGAGCGGGCCCTGGCCGCGCGCGAGCAGGCGCTGCTGGGCGCGCTGCCGGCGCGGCTGCAGAAGCACTTCGAGCGCCTGCGCCGCGAGGCCGGCCCCGAGGCGCCGCCCTCGGCCTGGCTGCCGGCCTTCCGCCGCGACCTGCAGGCGCTGCTGCTGGCCGAACTCGACTTCCGACTGCAGCCCCTCGAAGGGCTGATGCAAGCCTTGAGGACCCCGTGAACCCATGAACCGATCGCTTCCCCCCGTCGTCTTCCTCGCCGGCCTCGCGGCCGTGGGCTGGGTCGGCGCCGGCTACGTCGGCCACCACGCGCTGGCGCTGGCGACCATCGTGCTCATCGCCATCGTCTACCTGGCCGGCGCGCTGGAACTGCGCCGCTTCGACCGGGCCACGCAGGCGCTCCGGCGCGCCGTCGATGCGACCGGCGAGACCCCGGCCACGCTGGCCGCCTGGCTGGAGCAGGTGCCTGCCCCGCTGCAAGGCGCCGTGCGCCAGCGCGTCGAGGGCGAGCGCGCGGCGCTGCCCGGCCCCGCGCTGTCGCCCTACCTGGCCGGCCTGCTGGTGCTGCTGGGCATGCTGGGCACTTTCATGGGCATGGTGCTCACGCTGCGCGGCACCGGCGTCGCGCTGGACAGCGCGACCGAGCTGTCGGCCATCCGCGATTCCCTCTCCGCGCCGGTCCGGGGCCTGGGGCTGGCCTTCGGCACCTCCGTGGCCGGCGTGGCGGCCTCGGCCATGCTGGGCCTGCTCACCGCACTGCTGCGGCGCGAGCGCCTGCGCGTCGGCCAGCGGCTGGACGCGCGCATCGCCACGCAGCTGCGGCCCTTCTCGCGCGCCCACCAGCGCGAGGCCGCCTTCGAGCTGATGCGCCGCCAGGCCGACGCGCTGCCGGCGCTGGCCGAATCGCTGCAGGCGCTGATGGGGAACCTGGCGCGGCAGAACCAGTCGCTGCAGGAGCGCCTGCTCGCCAGCCAGGAGGCCTTCCACGACCAGGCCGGGTCGGCCTACCGGCAACTCGCCGCCTCGGTGGGCGAATCGCTGCGCACCAGCCTGGCCGAGAGCGCCCGCCTCGCCGGCGCCGGCCTGCAGCCGGTGGTGGAGGGCGCGATGGCCGGCATCGCCCGGGAGTCCGCCGCGCTGAACGACGCGCTGGCGCGGCAGATGAAGGCGGCGCTGGACAGCGCGGCCGGCGTGCTGGAGCAGCGCAGCGCGGCGCTGGTGGACGGCATCGGCACGCAACTGCAGGCCACGGCCGCGCAGATCGCCGGGCAGTGGCGCGCCACGCTCGACGAGCACCGCCGCGCAGGCGCGCAGCAGGCGGCCGAGCTGCGCCAGCACCTGGCCGAGACGGCGTCGGGCTTCGAGCGCCACGGCGCCGACCTCGCGCGCACGGTGGACGAAGCCCATGCCCGCCTGCACGAACGCATCGCCCAGGCCGACGATGCGCGGCTCGCCACCTGGCAGGCCGGCCTCGGCAGTCTCGCCGAAGGGCTGCGCACGCAATGGGCCGAGGCCGGCGCGCAGGCCGGCCGCGGGCAGCAGGCCATCGTCGAGGCCCTCGCGCAGCGGGCGGACGAGGACGCGCAGCGCCTGGCGGCCTGGACGCAGTCGCTCGATGCGATGGCCGCCTCGCTGCGCGGCGAGTGGCGGCAGGCCGGCGAGCAGGCCGCGGCGCAGCAGCAGGCCGTGATGGACACGCTGGCTCGGGCCGCGCAGGGCGACGAGGTCCGTCTGGCCGCGTGGACGCGGACGCTCGACGCCATGGCCGGCGGCCTGCGCGAGCAATGGCAGCAGGCCACCGAGGCGCAGGCGCAGCGCCAGCAGGCCATCGTCGACGCGCTGGCCGAGGGCACGCGCGCCGTCGCCGCCCAGACCGAGGCGCAGGCGAGGTACACGCTGGCCGAGATCGGCCGGCTGGTGGAGGCGGCCGCCGAGGCGCCGCGCGCCGCCGCCGAGGTGGTGGCCGAACTGCGCGGCAAGCTCGACGACAGCCTGGCCCGCGACAACACCATGCTGGAGGAGCGCGCGCGCATCCTCGGGACCCTGTCCACCCTGCTGGACGCAGTGAACCACGCCAGCACCGAGCAGCGCAGCGCCATCGACGCGCTGGTCGGCACCTCGGCCGAGCTGATGGAGCGCGTGGGCAGCCGCTTCGGCGCCGAGGTGCAGGCCCAGGCCGAACGCATGGGCGACAGCGCCGCGCAGATCAGCGCCGGCGCCGTCGAGGTCGCCAGCCTGGGCGAGGCCTTCGGCGCTGCCATGCAGCAGTTCAGCGAGACCAGCGAGCGCCTGGGCGCGCAGCTCGAACGCATCGAGCAGGCCCTGGACAAGTCGCTGGCCCGCAGCGACGAGCAGCTCGCCTACTACGTGGCGCAGGCGCGCGAGGTCATCGACCTGAGCGTCATGTCGCAGAAGCAGATCGTCGAGGACTTGCAGCAGATCGCGGCCCGCCAGGCCGCCGCCGCGTGATGCTGGCCGGCGACGAGCAGTTCGACGGCGGGGCGCCGGCCGGCGCCAGCGACGCCACGGTCTGGGCCGTCTTCGGCGACCTGATGGCGGGGCTGCTGGGCGCCTTCGTGCTCATCCTCGTCTACGCCCTGGGCGTGCAGCTCGACCTGGCGACGAAGCTGGACGCCGAGGTGCACCGGCGCGAGGCCGAGTCGCAGCGCCGCCAGGCGCTGGAGCAGGCTCTGGCCGGCCCGCTGGCTGCGGGGCGCGTGACGCTGACGGGCGGCCGCATCGGCATCAGCGGCAGCGTGCTGTTCGCCTTCAACTCCGACGAGCTGCAGCCCGAGGGCCGGCAACTGCTCGCCAGCCTGTCTGGCCCGCTGTCGGCGTACCTGAAGTCGCGCGACGAGATCCTGATGGTCAGCGGCTTCACCGACGACCGCCCGATGCGCAGCGACGCCAGGCGCTTCGCGGACAACTGGGAGCTGTCGGCGCAGCGCGCGCTCACGGTGACGCGCGCGCTCATCGAGGCGGGCGTCCCGTCGTCCTCCGTCTTCGCCGCCGCCTTCGGCGCCGAGCAGGCCGTGGCCTCCAACGCCGACGCCGAGGGACGTGCGAAGAACCGCCGGGTCGAGATCGCGCCCACGGCGCGGCCGGTCAACGAGCCGGCCGCCGCCCCGAAGCCGGCGAAGGAGTGAGGCGGTGAGCGACGACGCGGCGCCGCCGGACGTGCAGGCCACGCTGGCGGCCTGGCGCGCGCAGGGCGCACAGCGGCTGGACCCGGTGCGCCTGCGGCTGATCGAGGCCATGGCCCGGCGCGGCGCGGCCTACCAGGGCGAGGCGCGCCGCCGCATCGATGCACGGCTGGCGGCGCTGATGGCGGACTTCGGCCGGCGGCTGGACGGCCTGCCGCAGGAGCCGGACCGCACTGCACCCGGTCCGGCGCCGGGCCCGCTGGCGGAACTGGCGGCGCGCCTGGCGCCGGCCGGGGCCGCCCCGGCGGAACTCAAGGCGGTGCGTGCCTTCCGCCGCATCTTCACCCGCGTGAACGCGCAGCGCCGCCTGAGCAAGGCGCTGGCGCAGGCGCCCGCCAACGCCGGCCCGCTCAACTCGCACCAGCTGGTGCACCGCTCGCTCACGCTGATGCAGGCGCAGGCGCCCGGCTACCTGGCGCAATTCACGCGCCACGTGGAAGCGCTGATGGGGCTGGAGGCGCTGCAGGCGGCCCCGGCCGCGGTGTCCGCCGCGCCCCCCGCGGGTGCGCGCGCCGAGCGCCGCCGTGTCAGAAGAGCGAGCCGGTGAGCGCGTCGGCATCGCGCGCCGCCTGGGTGCGGGCGGCCGGCGCCTGCGCCTCGGGGCTGTCCGCGCGCACCAGCGAGCCGACGCGCACGCCCAG
>JASGDG010000259.1:0-5334 GCA_047607325.1 Xenophilus sp.
CGGCCGTGCGTTTTGTACTCAGTCACGGGCTCGAGCACCCCAGCGCCTACCAAACTGCACGGGCCGGTCTGGCCGCCTCAACGGCCGCCAGACTCTACCGCAATGGTCGGTTCTGAAGATACAAGCATGGCCCGGCTCCAGGTCCGCTGCGGCACGCTGTTCACCGGCCTGGACGACGCGCCGCTGACCGGGCACACACTGCTGGTCGAGGACGGCCGCGTCGCCGCCGTGCTGCCCACGGCCCAGGTCGCGCCGCCCGCGCCGGGCGAGACGCTGGTCGACGCCGGCGCGCAGTTCGTGATGCCCGGCCTGGTGGACGTGCACACCCACCTGATCTTCGGCAACGCGAAAAGCGAGGAGGACATCGACCTGCATGCCTCGCCGGAATTCCGCGCGCTGCGCGGCCTGTTCTTCGTGCAGCACGTGCTGGCGGCGGGCTACACCTCGGTGCTGGTGCCCGGCGACGGGGGCGAGGTCAGCATCTCGATCCGCAACGCCATCGAGGCGGGCCTCTTCGACGGCCCGCGCGTGGGCGCCAGCAGCAACGTGATCGCCAACCGGCAGAGCCTGAACGACTTCTTCCCCAGCTGGGTCGGCACGCCCGAGTACTTCACCGGCCGGCTGTGCACCAGCGCGCAGGAGGGCATCGCCGAGATCCGCCGCCAGGCCAAGCAGGGCGTGGACGTGGTCAAGATCGCGATGGACGGCACGCACTTGCGCGAGCTGCCGGACGGCTCGCGCGAGCACATCGCGGCCTTCACCCAGGACGAGACGCGCGCCATGGTGGACGAGGCGCACCGGCTGGGCAAGAAGGTGGCCACGCACGCCTACGGGCGCGAGGCCGTGCTCTACGCCGCACGCGCCGGCGTGGACGTGATCTTCCACGCCTTCTTCCTGGACGACGCCTGCATCGAGGCCCTGCTGGCCTCGGGCAGCCACCTGGCGCCGACGCTGACCTTTCTGCGCAACAACACCGAGTTCAGCCAGCCGCGCGACCCCTCGGTGACCTCCGGCTTCGCCGCCATGCAGCGCCGCGTGATCGAGGCCGGCTGCCGCAACCTGCGCCGCGCGCGCGAGGCCGGCGTGCCTTTCATGACCGGCAGCGACAGCGGCTTCGCCGTCACGCCCTACGGCGAGTGGCACGCGCGCGAGATCGAGATCCTGGTCGACTGGCTGGGCTTCACGCCGGCGCAGGCGCTGCGCGCGGCCACCTCGGTGTCGGCCCGCATGCTGCCGCGCGGCCATCAGCTCGGCGCGCTGGCGCCCGGCCGCATGGCCGACTTCATCGTCGTGGACGGCAATCCGCTGCAGGACGTGGCGCTGCTGCAGCGGCGCGAGGCGATCCGCGCCGTCTACCTCGGCGGGCGGCGCATGGAGACGGCCGTGCGCGGCTACGACCCGAACCGGGTGTCGGACTTCAACACGCTGCGCTGGACCGACCTGTACACCCGCGAGCGCGTGGCCGCGCTGCGCGCGGGCGCCTGAACGCCGCAGGACGCCCCGCCATGCCCCGCCGCTTCGTCGACCTGTCGATCTACCTGGAGAACGACGTGCTCTCCGATCCGCCGCCGCTGGCGCCGCGCATCGAATACCAGACGCACGCCGACACGCTGCACGAGTTCGTGCAGCTGCTGCCCGGCACCCGGCCGGAGGACTTCCCCGAGGGCCAGGCCGCCGCCGCCGAGCGCGTGACGCTGACCACCCACAACGGCACGCACCTGGACGCGCCCTGGCACTTCCACGCCACCATGGACGACAAGGCCGAGGACGGGCGCAAGCCCGCGATGACCATCGACCAGGTGCCGCTGGACTGGTGCTTCCGCCCCGGCGTGAAGCTGGACTTCCGCCGCTTCCCCGACGGCTACGTGGCCACCGCCGCCGACGTCGAGGCGGAACTGGCGCGCATCGGCCACCCGCTCAAGCCGCTGGAGATCGTGGTGGTCAACACCCGCGCCGGCTCGCGCTACGGCCACGGCGACTACGTGAGCGCCGGCTGCGGCATGGGCTATGAGGCGACCATGTACCTGCTGGAGCGCGGCGTGCGCGTCACCGGCACCGACGCCTGGAGCTGGGACGCGCCCTTCAGCTACACCGCGCAGAAGTTCGCCGAGACCGGCGACAGGACGCTGCTGTGGGAAGGCCACAAGGCCGGCCGCGACATCGGCTACTGCCACCTGGAGAAGCTGCACAACCTCGAAGCGCTGCCCGGCGACGGCTTCATCGTCTGCTGCTTCCCGCACAAGATCCGCGCCGCCTCGGCCGGCTGGACGCGCGCCGTCGCCATCTTCGGCGACCCCGACGCGGCCGCGTAAGACCAACCGGAAAACCACACCATGTCCATGTTCCAGTACTTCCCCACCAACTACGTCTGGAGCCTCGCCGTGTGCGGAGCGCTGGAGGCCGGCGCCAGGATCGGCGAGATCGACGAAGCCTGCCGCCCGCTGCTGGAGATCGCCCGCCAGGGCGACGACCCGGGCACCGAGGCCTTCTTCCACGCCTGGCAGGCGATGGCGGAGAAGCTGATCGCGCTGGCCGAGGAGGACGAGGCCCGCGGCCGGCGTTTCTCCGCGGGGGAGAAACTGCAGCGCGCCGCCCTGTACCTGCAGACCGCCGAGCGGCTGCAGGCGCACGGCTTCGCGCCGCGCATGGCGATGTACCGCCGGCTGCTGGACTGCTTCCAGCGCGCGCAGGCGCTGCTGCGCTCGAACTGCACGCGCGTCGAGATCCCCTACGCCCACGCCCACCTGGCCGGCCTGCTGGTGCGCGCGCCCGGCGCGCCGGCGCGCACGCCGCTGCTGGTGATGCTCAACGGGCTGGACAGCACCAAGGAGATGATCTACCCCAACGCGCTGACGCAGCAGCTCACGCAGCGCGGCATCTCGGTGCTGTACCTGGACCAGCCCGGCAGCGGCGAGGCGCTGCGGCTGCACGGCCTCACGGCGGTGCCCGAGACCGAGCAGTGGGCCACGCCCGTGATGGACTGGCTGCAGCAGCGCGAAGACATCGACCCGCGGCGCATCGGCCTGGGCGGCGTCTCGCTGGGCGGCTACTACTGCCCGCGCGCGGTGGCCTTCGAGCCGCGCTTCGCGCTGGGTGTGGTGTGGGGCGCCAACCACGACTGGCGCGAGGTGCAGAAGCGGCGCCTGCAGCGCGAGGGCGAGAACCCGGTGCCGCACTACTGGGAGCACGTGCGCTGGGTGTTCGGCGCCCAGGACATGGACGCGTTCATGGCCATCGCCGGGCGCATGCACCTGGACGGCGTGCTGGACCGCATCCGCGTGCCCTTCCTCGTCACGCACGGCGAGCAGGACAAGCAGATCCCGCTCGAATACGCCCGCCGCAGCTACGGGCAGATGGTCAACAGCCCCGACCGCGAGCTGAAGATCTTCACCGATCGCGAGGGCGGCGTGCACCACGTGAGCCTGGACAACATGGCCAACGCCGGCGCCTACATCGCCGACTGGGTGGCCGAGCGGCTGGGCGGGCACACGGGATGAGATGCAACCAGCCCCGTTTGGCCGGCCCATGCCCCCTCAGGGGGACGCACTCAGCGGCCTGGCATGGCCTGCTCCGCAGCCCTTCGCATCCGAGTTTGTACGAATGTTCAAGGCCTTTGCACGGCCGCCCAATCGCTGCCATGGAGACGAAACGCGCGCCGCGCCGCGCCACCGATGCGCGGCCCGACCGGCGGCTGGCCATCCTGCTGGCCGCCGAGCGGCTGTTCGCCCGGCGCGGCTACCACGGCGTGTCGATCCGGCAGATCGCCGAGGCGGCGGGCGTGCCGCTGGCGCTGGTGGGCTACTACTTCGGTCCCAAGCAGGCGCTGTTCCACGCCATCTTCGAGCGCTGGTCGCCGGCCATCGCGCAGCGGCTGGCGCTGCTGCGCGAGGCCGAGCGCCAGCCCTGGGACGCGCAGCGGCTGGCGCGCATCGTGCAGGCCTTCATCGGCCCGGTGATCCGCATGCGCGCCAGCCCGGAGGGCGGGTACTACGCCCTGCTGCTGACGCAGGGCCTGTCCACCCAGCACGACGAGGCGGACCCGGTGCTGCGCGACTTCTTCGATCCGATGGCCGACGCCTTCATCGGCGTGCTGCACGGCACCCTGGCGCGGGAGGCGCCCGGCATCACGCGCGCCACCGTGGCGTGGTGCTACCAGTTCGCGCTGGGCGCACTGCTGCACCACATCGCCGACACGCGGGTGCAGCGCCTGTCGCACGGCGCCAACCGCGCCAATGATCCGCAGGCGGCGCCGCTGCTGGAGGACTTCATCGTCCACGGCATCCGCGGCGCGGTGCACCGGCTGCATCCGCCCCCCCGCGACAACGGCGAGCCCCCCAGGAAAAGGAGACACCCATGACGCCATCCACCCCGCTTCGCCGCCGTGGCATGCCCAGGGGCGCGGTCGGCGCGCCCCGGCTGATCGTCCGTTGAAGAGCGCCGAGCCATGAGCCTGCTGCGCTTCGACGACGTCGCCATCCGCCTGGGCGGGCGCGAGATCCTCTCGCCCACCCGCTTCGAGGTCCGGCGCGGCGAGTTCGTCTGCATCATCGGCCCCTCGGGCTGCGGCAAGACCACGCTGCTGCGCGCCGCCGCCGGCTTCGTGCGGCCCTCCGCCGGTGCCGTGCTGCGCCACGGCAAGCCGGTGGACGGCCCCTCGCGCGAGGCGGCCTTCGTGTTCCAGGACTACGGGCGCGCCCTGCTGCCCTGGCGCACCGTCGAGGGCAACGTGAGCCTGGCCCTGGAGGCCGCGCGCGTGCCGCCGGCCGAGCGGCCGGCGCGCATCGAGCGGGTGCTGCGCACCGTGGGCCTGGCCGCCCACGCGCAGAAGTTCCCCGCGCAGCTGTCCGGCGGCATGCAGCAGCGCGCGCAGATCGCCCGCTGCCTGGCGCAGGAGCCGCAGCTCTTGATGATGGACGAGCCCTTCGGCGCGCTGGACGCCATGACGCGCGAGAGCCTGCAGGACGAGCTCTCGCGCCTGGTGCAGGACAGCGGCCTGACGGTGCTGTTCGTCACCCACGACCTGGAGGAAGCCATCTACCTGGGCGACCGCGTGGTGGCGCTGCGCGCCAACCCCACGCCCGCGCGGCCCAGCCTGGCGGCGATGATCGACGTGCCGGTCCCGCGCCCGCGCGATCAGCTCTCGACCAAGGAGCACCCGGACTTCCTGCGGCTGCGGCGCGAGCTCTACCGGTTCCTGGGGCACCATTGAAATGAGCCGCCTCGTTCGATGGCTGCAGGCGCTGGCGTTCCCGGCCCTGCTGGTGGGCGCGCTGGAGTGGTACGCGCGCGGCCCCGGCGCCGGCAGCGAGGCGCTGGCGCCGCCCAGCGCCGCGC
>JASGDG010000260.1:0-2921 GCA_047607325.1 Xenophilus sp.
CGCGCGCCGCGTGGTGCTGCGCGACGGGTGTGTGGCGCACGGCGCGCCGCCCGCGCACTGGCGCGCGGCCGCGCCGCACGCGCAGGCATCGCCGGCCCATGCCCTTTCCTGACCCCGCGAGGTTCCCATGCTCCACGGCTACATCCCGCCCCACCGCTTCCTGCCCTACCTGAGCTGGACCGAGATCGGCCAGCTGCCCGACCGCGAGAACACCGTGATCGTGCTGCCCTGCGGCGCCATCGAGCAGCACGGGCCGCACCTGCCCTGCTCGGTGGACAGCGTCATCGCCTCCGGCGTGATGGGCGAGGCGCTGCGCCGCCTGCCGCCCGAGGTGCGCGCCTTCGCGCTGCCCGCCATCACCTACGGCAAGTCGGAGGAGCATCTGCACTTCCCGGGCACCATGACGCTGACCGGCACCACGCTGCTGGCCACCGTCGTCGAGGTCGGCGAGTCGGTCTACCGCGCGGGCTTCCGCAAGCTGCTGTTCGCCAACGGCCACGGCGGCCAGCCGCAGGTGCTGGAGATGGCGGCGCGCGAGCTGCGCCTGCGCCACGGCGACTTCGTGGTGGTGCCGCACGGCGTCACGCGCCTGCCCAGCGCGGCCGGCCGGCAGGTCAGCGAGCAGGAGAGGAGGCTCGCCATGCATGCCGGCCATTCCGAAACCGCGCTGATGCTGGCGCTGGCCCCCGAAACGGTGCACATGGAGCGCGCCGTCGCCAACTACCCGCCGGCCTTCCCGATCAAGCTGCTCTCGGGCGACGGCCGCCCGGCCTGCGCCTGGACGGCGCGCGACTTCGGCCCCAGCGGCGTGATCGGCGACCCGACCTCGGCCACGCGCGAGCAGGGCCAGGAGATCCTGGACACGCTGGCCGCCAGCTGGGTGCAGGCCCTGACCGAGCTGTACCGGCTGCGCTGGGTGGTGCGCGAGGAGCCGACCTGGGAGCGCGGCCACCAGACCGGCTTCGTCCAGCCCTCCTTCGAGCCGGCCTCCGCCTGAAGGCGGCCCGGTCCTTGCAATCCCCCCTTGTCCCGACGTCTTCCCTCCTTCCAGTCCCCGGAGAACCCTGCCATGCGCCACCGCTGCGTTCCCCTGCTCGCCACCGCCGCCCTGGCCGCCGCGTCCCTCGGCGCCCAGGCCCAGGAGAAATTCGTCTACATGACCAACTGGTACGCGCAGGCCGAGCACGGCGGCTTCTACCAGGCGGTGGCCACCGGCATCTACAAGAAGTACGGGCTGGACGTGACCGTCAAGATGGGCGGCCCGCAGGTCAACATCCTGCAGATCATGGGCGCCGGCCAGGCCGACTGCGTCATGGGGTCGAGCGACCTGCAGATGCTGCGCGCCCGCGACAACGGCCTGCCCGTCGTCACCGTGGCCGCCCTGTTCCAGAAAGACCCGCAGGTGCTGATCGCGCACGAGGACGTCAAGACGATGGAGGACATGAAGGGCAAGACCATCCTCATCGCCGCCAGCGCGCAGCAGGGCTACTGGGCCTGGGTCAAGGCCAAGTACGGCCTGACCGACGCGCAGACCAAGCCCTACACCTTCAACATCCAGCCCTTCCTGGCCGACAGGAACGCGGTGCAGCAAGGCTACCTCACCTCCGAGCCCTACGCCATCCAGAAGGCCGGCGCCAAGGCCAACGTGTTCCTGCTGGCCGACCATGGCTATCCCTCCTACGCCACCACCATCTCCTGCCTGGAGAAGACGGTGAACGAGCGCAGCAAGGCGGTGGCGGACTTCGTGAAGGCCTCGGCCGAGGGCTGGAAGAGCTACCTGGCCGACCCGGCGCCGGCCAACGCGCTGATCAAGAAGGACAACCCCAACATGACCGACGACCAGCTGGCCCACAGCGTGGTCGAGATGAAGAGGATGGGCATCGTCGGCTCCGGCGACGCGGCCACCGGCGGCATCGGCGTCATGACCGAGGCGCGCATGAAGGCCAACTACGACTTCCTCGTGGGCCAGAAATTCATCGACCCGGCCAAGGTCGACATCGCCAAGGCCTACCGGCTGGACTTCGCCAGGGACGCGAAGGTGCTGCCGTGACGGTCGCGCCCAGCGCAGCGCCGGCCGGCGCCGTGCCGGCCATCGAGGTCCTCTCGGCGCAGAAGACCTACCCCAACGGCACGCTGGCGCTGCAGCCGGTCGACCTGAGCATCCAGGAGGGCGAGTTCGTCACCCTGCTGGGCCCCTCGGGCTGCGGCAAGAGCACGCTGCTGAAGATGATCGCCGGCCTGCTGGAGCCCACCGACGGCCGCCTGCTGCTGTGGCGCCGCCCCGTCTCCCAGCTGCAGGAATGCACGAACAAGATGGCCTTCGTCTTCCAGTCGCCCACGCTCATGCCCTGGTCCAGCGTGCAGGCCAACGTGCGCCTGCCGCTGGACCTGGCGAAGGTGCCGCGCGCCGAGGCCGATGCGCGCGTGGCCGAGGCGCTGGATCTGGTGGGCCTCTCGAAGTTCGCCAGGGCGCTGCCGCGCGCCTTGTCAGGCGGGATGCAGATGCGCGTGTCCATCGCGCGCGGCCTGGTGGTGCAGCCCAACCTGCTGCTGATGGACGAGCCTTTCGGCGCGCTGGACGAGATCACGCGCCACAAGCTCGATGCCGACCTGCTGGCGCTGTGGCGCAAGAAGAAGCTCACCGTCGTCTTCGTCACGCACTCGATCCACGAGGCGGTGTTCCTGTCCAGCCGCGTGGTGATGATGGCCGCGCGCCCGGGGCGCATCGTGGAGGAGGTGCGCATCGACGAGCCCTATCCGCGCAGCGAGGAGTTCATGGTGTCCACCGCCTTCCAGCACCATGCCAAGCACCTGCAGCGCAGCCTGCGGACTGCCAGCCAGACCACCGACGAGGAGGCGACCGCATGAGCATCACCTGGAACGCGGCGCCGGCCCCGGCGCCGGGGGCCCCCGCGGCCGCG
>JASGDG010000261.1:0-10644 GCA_047607325.1 Xenophilus sp.
CCGCGGCGCTGGCCGAGCGCGGCGGCGGGCCCGGCTGACGCCGCCGCGGCACAGCGGGCCGGCCCGTCCTACAGGCACCCGCAGCCCCTTCTGCGGCATCATCAGGCCCATGCCCGCCGACACATCCGCCCTGCCCCGCCCGCTCATCATCCTCAAGCTGGGCGACACGCTGCCCGCGCTGCGGGAGCGCCAGGGCGACTTCGAGCACTGGATCGCCCGCGGCCTGGACGCCCCCGGCCTTCCCCTGGCGGTGCTGGACCCGCGCCGCGGCGACACGCTGCCGGCGGCCCACCACACCGCCGGGGTGGTCGTGACCGGCTCGCACGCCATGGTTTCGCACCGCGAACCCTGGAGCGAGGCCGCCGGCCGCTGGCTGGCGAACGCCGCGCGCGCCGGCGTGCCGGTGCTTGGCATCTGCTACGGCCACCAGCTGCTGGCCCACGCCCTGGGCGGCCGCGCCGACGACCATCCGCTCGGCCGCGAGGTGGGCACGGTGGAAGTCGAACGGCTGCCCGCCGCCGGGAGCGACGCCCTGCTGGCCGGCCTGCCGCCGCGCTTCGCCGCCCAGGTGGTGCACCGCCAGAGCGTGCTGGCCCTGCCGCCGGGCGCCGTGGCGCTGGCCCGCAACGACTGGGAGCCGCACCAGGCCTTCCGCTTCGGCGAGACCGCCTGGGGCGTGCAGTTCCATCCGGAGTTCGATGCCGACGCGATGCGCGGCTACGTCGACGCGCTGGCCGGCGAACTGGCCGCAGAGGCGCCCCGGCGCCGCGCCGCCGTGCGCCCCACGCCGGAGGCAGCCGGACTGCTGGCCCGCTTTGCCGGCATCGTCGTCCGGCGGGAAGCCGCGCTGGCCGCTGCCGCGGCCTCTCCCGGGCCCGCCTGACACACCATGTCCCAGCCCCTCACCCCTCCGTCCGCCGCCCCGCGCGGCATGGCCCAGCTGATCGAACTGGCGGCCGCCAGGCCGCTGGCGCCCGCGTGCGAGCACTTCTACTTCCTGCGCCACGGCCAGACGCCCTGCAATGCGCTTCGCATCTTCCAGAGCTACGACGAGCCGCTGTCGGAGCTGGGCCTCCGGCAGGCGGCACAGGCCGCCGCCGCGCTGGCCGGCGAGCGCCTGCGCAGCATCGTCTGCAGCGACGCCCGGCGCGCGCTGGACACCGCCCTGGCCGTGGCCGCGCCCCACCGGCTGGTGCCCGATGCGCGCGCCGCCCTGCGCGAGCGCCACTTTGGCGCGCTGATCGGCAGCTCGTCGGCCGACATCGACTGGGCCTGCGAGCCCGAGGGCGGCGAGACCCTGCCGCAGTTCGTGCAGCGCAAGCGCGCCGCGCTGGCCGCCGCCCTGGCCGAGCCCGCCCCCGTGCTGGTGGTGGCGCACGGCGGCACGCTGTACGTGCTGGCCGCCCTGCTGGGCGTGCCGGTGGATGCCGCCGTGCTCGGCAACGCCCAGCCCCTTGGGTTCAGACGCAGCGGCTCCACATGGCGGGTGACGGCCCTGCGCCCGCCGGCCGATCCGGCGGGCGCCGCACTGGCCTGAACACGACGCGCGCCATGGAATTCAAGGACTACTACAGCGCCCTGGGCGTGCCGCCCGCGGCCAGTGAAGA
Organism: Xenophilus sp.; assembly: GCA_047607325.1. GTDB lineage: Bacteria > Pseudomonadota > Gammaproteobacteria > Burkholderiales > Burkholderiaceae_C > Xenophilus. The sequence continues at coordinate 1,608 of JASGDG010000261.1, forward strand.
AGAGATCCGCAAGGCCTACCGGCGCCTGGCCCGCAAGTACCACCCCGACGTCAGCCAGGAGGCCGACGCCGAGGCCCGCATGCGCGAGGTCAACGAGGCCTGGGAGGTGCTGGGCGACAAGGACAAGCGCGCCGCCTACGACGCCCTGGCCGAGCGCGTGAAGCGCGGTGCCGGCACGGGCAGCGCGGCCGGGGACTTCCAGCCGCCGCCTGGCTGGGACGAGGGCTTCGAGTTCCACCGCGCCGGCGGCAGCGGCGGCCCGGCCGACCCTGCCGACTTCAGCGAATTCTTTTCCTCGCTCTTCGGCGCGGCCGAACGGCGCGGCGCGGCGCGGCAGCGCTTCAAGGCGCGCGGGGAAGACCATCACGCGGCCATCGAGGTGCCGCTGGAATTCGCCCTCGCGGGCGGCGAGCGCGAAATCCAGCTGCGCGCCCTGGAACCGGGCGAACACGGCCGGCCGGGCTGGGTGACGCGCACGCTGCGCGTCGGCATCCCGCGCGGCGTGCACCCCGGCCAGTACATCCGCCTGGCCGGCCAGGGCCTGCCCGGCCACGGCGGCGAGCCGGCCGGCGACCTGTACCTGGAAGTGCGCATCGCCCCCCATCCGCTCTACGCGGTGGACGGGCGCGACCTGCTGATGCCGCTGCCCGTCACACCCTCCGAAGCGGCCCTGGGCGCCGAGGTCGAGGTACCGCTGCCCGGCGGCGGCACCGGCGCCGTGCGCGTGCCGCCCAACGCGCGGCCCGGCCTCAAGCTGCGCCTGAAGGACCGTGGCCTGGGCGGCCACCTCTACCTGGTGCTGGAACTGGCCCTGCCTCCGGCCGACAGCGAGGCCGCCCGCGCCGCCTACGAACAACTGGCCCAGGCCACCGCGGGCTTCGACCCGCGCCGGCAGTTCAGGCCCCAGGGCAAGGCGTGAAGACCGGCCGGAGCGAGAACACCATGAGCCATCCCAAGCGAAGCACCTCCGTCACCGTGGCCCAGTGCACCGTCGTCGGCACCGGCGACCCGCTGGCCGCCGCCGAACTGGCCCGCGCCTGCGGCGCCACGCTGGACTGGGTGGCCGAACTGGCCGCCACCGGCATCCTCGACGCGCCAGCCGACCGCCCGGTGCAGGAGTGGCGCTTCGGCAGCGCCGAACTGCGGCGCGCGCTGGAGACGCGCCGCCTGCAGCGCGATTTCGAGGTGGGGCTGGACGCCGCGGCGCTGATCCTGGACCTGCAGCACGAGGTACGCCGGCTCAAGAGCCTGTTGCGCGCGCACAGGCTGGGTGCCTAGGCTCTTCGGCACGGGCCTGCGGTCCGCGCCGGCGCGCGGCGCGTCAGGGCAGCCGTGACGCCGCCAGCGGGTCCAGCCAGGCGCCGGACGGGACCGGCCCGCCCGCCAGTCGCTGGATCTCGCGGGCCAGCCGCGCCGCCTCGGCGCGTGCGCCTGCCACGCCCAGCTGCATTGCCGTCAGCTGGCGCGCATAGGCGTCCGTCAGTTCAGCCCATTGGGCAAATGATGCTTCCATCCCAGAATCACCTCGTCCGTGCGGCCCCTGTCGCGCACTCATGGTGCGCCGGGTCCTCCGTTCCTGAATCGCTTCAACCCTGGACATCCTCGACCAAAGCGAGGCAGTTGCCAGTATTTCACATTCATTTGACGGTATGTGGCGATTTGTAAAAAAGCACCCCAGGCACCGCCTGACGCGCTTCAGCGGGAGCAGCGCGTCAGTCAGGCCACCGCTGGCGAGAAAGAAGGAAGGCAAGCGCGGGCGCCGCAGATGCACCCTGCCGCAACCTCGATTTGATTACATTTGTTTTAAAATTTCACCACGAAACGCGCCGGCCCCACCTCGCCCTCAGCCCTTGTCCACCAGCTTGATGATGCTGGAGAAGTCCAGCGCTCCGTACCCCGCCAGGCTGTGGGCGGCATACAGGCTGCGCGCCAGGCCGCCCAGCGGCGTGGCGGCCTTCACCGCCGTCGCGTTCTCCTGCGCCAGGCCCAGGTCCTTGAGCATCAGGTCGGTGCCGAAGCCGCCGGCATAGCCCTTGGAAGCGGGCGCGTTCTCCATCACGCCCGGCAGCGGGTTGTACTTCTCCAGCGCCCAGTTGCCGCCGGAGCTGCGGCGCATGATCTCCGACAGCACCCCGGGGTCGAGCCCGTTGGCCACGCCCAGGGCGATGGCCTCGGAGGTGCCGATCATCAGGATGCCCAGGAGCATGTTGTTGCAGATCTTGGCGGTCTGCCCGGCGCCGGCGCCGCCGGCGTGGAAGATGCTGGCGCCCATCTTCTCCAGCACCGGCCGGGCGCGTTCCAGGTCGGCCGCGCTGCCGCCGACCATGAAGGTCAGCGTGCCGGCGATGGCGCCGCCGGTGCCGCCGGACACCGGCGCGTCGATGACCGCGATGCCGCGCGCGGCGCCTGCCTCGGCCACCTTGCGCGAGCTGGCGGCGGCGATGGTGCTGGAGTCGATGACCAGCGTGCCGGGCGCGATCTTCGAGAGCAGCCCCGCCTCGCCGAGGTAGAGCGATTCGACGTGCTGGCTCGCCGGCAGCATGCTGACGACCACCTCCGCGCCCTGCACCGCCTCGGCGGCGGAAGGCGCGACGGCCAAGCCCTGCGCGCGCACCGCCTCGCAGGCGGGGGCGGAGAGGTCGAAGGCGGCGACCGCGTGGCCCGCCTTGTGCAGGTTCAGCGCCATCGGGCCGCCCATGTGGCCCAGGCCGATGAATGCGATCTTCATGACGTGCTTGTCTCCTCGGTCCTTGGATTTGTCTGGAATTCAGCGCAGCGGCACCAGCTCCGGCGCCATCCCGCCGCGCGGCCGGAGGTGGTCCTCGACGAAGGCGGGCGTGATCTCCTCCAGCGTCGCGGGCCGCCACTTCGGGTTGCGGTCCTTGTCCACCAGCACGGCGCGGATGCCCTCGGCGAAGTCCTTGTGCGCGCAGCAGCCCAGCGAGGCCCGGTATTCGAGCCGGAACACGTCCGCCAGCGACATGCGCGGCACGCGCTGCCACAGCGCCCAGGTCAGCGCGATGGAACTGGGCGCGCCCTTGGCGAAGGCCTGGGCCGCGCCCTGCAGCCACGGGTCGTCGCTCTGCAGCGCACGCAGGCGCTGCGCGATGTCCAGCAGGTCCTCGCCGGCCATCAGCGATTCGATCGCGTCGTAGTGCTCGCGCAGCCTGGAGGCCGGCCGCTGCGCCCCCTCGGCCGCCGTGGCGAGGATGCGCGAGAGCAGCGCGCGGTCGGCGCGGCCTTCGCCGCTCCACGCCGTCGCGCCGATGGCCTCCAGCACCTGCGCCTTGTGCGCGTGCGGCACCAGCACATCGGCCAGGCCCGCGAAGATGGCGTCGCTGCCGTTGGCCTGCGCGGCCGTGAAGGCCAGGAACAGGCCGGTGCGCCCCGGCGCGCGGCGCAGGAACCAGCTGCCGCCCACGTCCGGGTACAGGCCGATGTTGATCTCGGGCATGGCGACCCGGCTGCCCTCGGTGACGACGCGGTGCGAGGCGCCCACCAGCAGGCCCACGCCGCCGCCCATCACGATGCCGTGGCCCCAGCACAGGAAGGGCTTGGGGAAAGTGTGGATCAGGTGGTCCAGCTCGTATTCCTCGCCGAAGAAGCGCTCGGCGTATTCGTTGCGGGCCTCGCCGCAGTCCAGCAGCGTCTGGTGGAGCCGGCGCAGGTCGCCGCCGGCGCAGAAGGCCTTCTCGCCCGCGGCCTGCAGCAGCACGCCGACCACCTGCGGGTCGGCCGCCCATTCGCGCAGCTTCGGCGTGAGCAGCCGCACCATGTCGACCGAGAGGGCATTGAGCGCGGCCGGCGCGTTGAGCGTGGCGACGCCGAAGCGCCTGCCGTTGGCCGTGGGGAGGGAATCGAAGAGAACGACGGGATCAGTCATGGGTGCGATTGAACCGCAAGTCAGCGGATATCCGCGTCGCCTTCGAGCAGCTTGCGCGAGACGATCACGCGCATGATCTCGTTGGTGCCTTCCAGGATCTGGTGCACGCGCGCGTCGCGCACCAGCCGTTCGAGCGGGAATTCGCCCAGGTAGCCATAGCCGCCGTGCAGTTGCAGCGCCTCGTTGCAGACCTTGAAGCCGGCGTCGGTGGCGAAGCGCTTGGCCATCGCGCAGTAGGTGCTGGCGTCGGAGTGCCCGGCGTCGAGCTTGCTGGCGGCCAGCCGCACCATCTGGCGCGCGGCCACCAGTTCGGTCGCCATGTCGGCCAGCCGGAACTGCAGCGCCTGGAAGCTCGCCAGCGGCTGGCCGAACTGCTGGCGCTCGTGCAGGTAGCGGCGCGCGGCATCCAGCGCGCCCTGCGCCGCCCCCACCGAGCAGGCGGCGATGTTGATGCGCCCGCCGTCCAGCCCCTTCATGGCGATGCGGAAGCCCTCGCCCTCCTGGCCGAGCAGGTGGTCGGCCGGCACGCGCACGTTGTCGAAGGCGATGGTGCGGGTGGGCTGGCTGTTCCAGCCCATCTTGTGCTCCTTCTTGCCGTAGCTGATGCCGGGCGCGTCGGCCGGCACGGCGAAGGCCGAGACGCCGCCCGGCCCGTTGCCGCCGGTGCGCGCCATCAGCACCAGCACGTCGGTGGCGCCGGCGCCGGAGATGAAGGCCTTGCCGCCGTTGACGACGTAGTCGGCGCCCTGCAGTTCGGCCTTGGTCTTCAGCGATCCGGCGTCCGAGCCGGCGCCGGGTTCGGTGAGGCAGTACGACGCGAGCTTGCGGCCGCTGGTCAGGTCTTCGCCCCACTTCGCGCACACGGCATCGGTGCCCCAGGTGCCGAGCATCCAGGTCGCCATGTTGTGGATGGTGATGAAGGCCGTGGTCGAGGGATCGACCGCCGCCATCTCCTCGAACACCAGCGCCGAGTCCAGCCGCGGCAGGCCCAGGCCGCCGATGCGCTCGGGCGCATACAGGCCGCAGAAGCCCAGCTCGCCGGCCTTGGCGATGGCCTCGCGCGGGAAGATCGCCTCCCTGTCCCACTGCGCCGCGTGGGGCGCGAACTCGGCCTGCGCGAAATCGCGCGCGGACTCCGCGAAGGCGCGCTGTTCCCCGGAAAGCTCGAAATCCATGGGCCCGGGCTTATTTCAGGGAGATGGTGGTGTTGACGCCCTGCGACACCGTGCTGTCGTCGAACCAGCGCGCCGTGATGGTCTTGGTCTGCGTGTAGAACAGCACCACCTGCTTGCCGTAGGGCCCCAGGTCGCCCAGCTTGGAGGCGCGCGAGCCGGTGAAGGAGAACAGCGGCACCGGCACCGGGATCGGCACGTTGATGCCCACCTGGCCGACGTCGATCTCTTCCTGGAACTTGCGCGCCGCCGCGCCCGACTGCGTGAAGATCGCCGTGCCGTTGCCGTTGGGGTTGCCGTTGATCAGCGCGATCGCCTCGTCGATGTCGGCCGCGCCCGCGATGCACAGCACCGGCCCGAAGACCTCCTGGTCGTAGATCGCCATGCCCGGCTTCACGCCCGAGAAGATGGTCGGCCCGACGAAGTTGCCCTTCTCGTAGCCCGGCACCTCCGGGTTGCGGCCGTCCAGTTCCAGCGTCGCGCCGTCGGCCACGCCGCGCTCGATCAGGCCGGTGACGCGCTCGTACGCGGCGCACGACACCAGCGGCCCCACGTCCACGCCCTTCTCGGTGCCGGCGCCGACCTTGAGCGTCTTCGCCTTCTCGACCAGCTCGGGAATCCACTTCCGCGCCTCGCCCACCAGCACCGCCACCGACACCGCCATGCAGCGCTGCCCCGCCGCGCCGAAGGCCGCGCCGGCCAGCGCGTTGAGCGTCTGCGCCTTGTGGGCGTCGGGCATCACGATGGCGTGGTTCTTCGCGCCCATCATGCACTGCACCCGCTTGCCGCTGGCGATGCCGCGGTGGTAGACGTGCGTGCCCACCTTGGTGGAGCCCACGAAGCTGATCGCCTTGATGTCGCGGTGGTCGCAGATCGCGTTGACCACCTGCTCGCCGCCGTGCACCACGTTCAGCACGCCGGGCGGGATGCCGGCCTCCAGCGCCAGTTCGGCGAGGCGCATCGTCACCAGCGGGTCCTGCTCGCTGGGCTTGAGCACGAAGGTGTTGCCGGTGGCGATCGCCATCGGGAACATCCACAGCGGGATCATGGCCGGGAAGTTGAAGGGCGTGATGCCGGCGCACACGCCCAGCGGCTGCAGCAGCGTGTAGGTGTCGACGCCGCCGGCCACGTTGTTGGCCAGCTCGCCCAGCTGCAGCGTGCCGATGCCGGCGGCGTGCTCCACCACCTCCAGGCCGCGGAACACGTCGCCCTCGGCGTCCGGCAGCGTCTTGCCCTGCTCGGCGGTGAGGATGGCGGCCAGCTCGCCCATGTGCTCGCGGATCAGCTGCTGCAGCTTGAGGAAGATGCGGGCGCGGGTGCCGATGGGCGTCTTCCTCCAGGTCTTGAAGGCCTCTCTGGCGCTGGCCACCGCCGCGTCCACCTCGGCCAGCGTGGCGAAAGGCACGCGTGCCAGCACCTCCTGCGTGGCCGGGTTGACGACGTCGCGCCATTCGGTGGTCTTCGATTCGACGAGCTGGCCGCCGATCAGCAGCTTGACGGTGGCGACCTGCGCGGCCGGCGTGGTGGTGGCGTCCATGAGAAGTGTCTCCTTTGCAGCGAATCCACAGCATCCTAGCTTTGCAGATTTGCCGGGACAAGAGACAGGAATGCGCGCCCCTTTTGCAAAAATGCAGACATGGACTGGAACAACCTGCGCTTCTTCCTCGAACTCTCGCGCGCCGGCACGCTGGTCGCCGCCGCGCGCCGTCTGGGCGTGGACCACACCACCGTGGCGCGCCGCATCCAGGCGCTGGAGAAGGAGACGGGCACGCCCCTCTTCGCCCGCGAGGCCGGCGGCCACAGGCTCACCGAGGCCGGCCGCCGCCTGCAGCCGCAGGTGCAGGCCATGGAGCAGGCCTTCCGCACCGTGGAGAAAAGCACCGCCCCGCCGCCGGACGAGGGCCTGTCGGGGCTGGTGCGCATCGGCGCCACCGAGGGCTTCGGCACCGTGGTGCTGGCGCCGGCGCTGGCCGGCTTCGCGCGGCAGCATCCCAGGCTGGTGATCGACCTGCTGGCCATGCCGCGGCTGGTGCACCTGTCGCGGCGCGAGGCGGACATCGTCGTCTCGCTGGAGCGGCCGGCGCGCGGCCCGGTGATCGCCACTCGCCTGACCGACTACCGGCTGCACCTGTACGCCAGCAAAAGCTACCTGCGCGCGCACGGGCCGATCCGGCGCCGCGACGACCTCAAGGGCCACAGCTTCATCAGCTACGTGGACGACCTGCTCTTTTCCAGGGAACTGCAGTACCTGGACGAGCTGTACCGCCCCGACGCCTTCGCGCTGCGCAGCACCAGCGTGCTGGCGCAGCACCAGGCGGCACGCGCCGGCGCCGGCGTCGCCGTGCTGCCGGCCTTCCTGGCGGGGCGCGACGCCGCGCTGCAGCGCCTGCTGCCGCAGGAGGCCTGCTTCACCCGCAGCTTCTGGATGTCGATGCCAGCGGAGGCGCGGCAGTTGCCCCGCATGCAGGCGGTGTGGGAGTTCGTGCGCCAGGCGGCGCAGGCGCGGCAGGCGCTGCTCATGGACGGCGCGCCCGCGCCGGCCTGAGCGACACTGCGCCCATGTCCCCCGCCGACCTGCTGACCCACTATGGCTACGCAGCCGTCTTCGCCGGCGGCCTGCTGGAGGGCGAAAGCATCCTGCTGCTGGGCGCCTACGCCGCGCACCGGGGCTACCTGCACATGGCGCCGCTCATCGCCACGGCGGCGGTGGCGGCCTTCATCGGCGACCAGTTCTGGTTCTTCCTCGGCCGCCGCACGGGCCGCGCCCTGCTCGGCAGGCGCCCGCGCTGGCAGGCGCGCCTGGGCCGCGCCAACGCCCTGATCGAGCGCCACCCGGCGCTCGCCATCCTCCTGATGCGCTTCGCCTGGGGGCTGCGCACCGTGCTGCCGCTGGCGTTGGGCATGGGCCGTGTGCCGGCCCTGCGCTATGCGCTGCTCAACGCGCTGGCGGCCGTCCTCTGGGCCAGTGTGGTCGCCATCGCCGGCGAGCGCGCCACAGCGTGGATCCATGTCCTCGGCGTGCGCCTGCACCCCTACGAGCACGGGCTGATCGCGCTGGCCGTCGGCGCGGCGCTGGTGGTCGCGGCCCTGAGGCTGCGGCGCTGAACGGCGCCTGCTCGCGCGTTGCGGCCAGGGCGCCGCGCCGTGGCGGGCGGACTGGCCCCCGCTCACCACCAGGCAGGCGAATGGGCGCCCGGCGGCATCGACGGCGCCACCCAGCCGGCAGGGGTGCGCGCCAGCTGCGCGGCGTGGCGGATCGCATCCAGCGTGCCGAAGCCGCTGGCCGACCGCTCCACGAAAGGCGCGGCCTCCGGCCTCGGCGCCGCCAGCCCGCCGGGCACCCGGCCCAGCCCGCGCAGCCAGTGGCCCGTTTGCGCCAGCGACACCTGCACGTGCCAGCTGCCGCCTTCTCGCTGCTGCCGCGCCAGCGCGGCGGCCGCGCCGAAGGCGATGAGGAAGCCGGTCGCCTCGTCCAGGATCTGCATCGGCAGCGCGCGCGGCCGGCCGTCGCCGGCCGCCTCGCCCTCGGCATGGTTGAAGCCCATGGCCGTCTGGACCAGCGAGTCGAAGCCGCGCCGCGCGGACCACGGCCCCTGCGTGCCGTAGGCCGTGAGCGAGACGCAGACGATGCCCGGCCGCAGCGCGGCCAGCGCCTCGGGCGAGAAGCCCCGCGCCGCCAGCGCGCCCGGCCGATAGCCCTGCACGAAGACGTGCGCGCCGCCGGCGAGATGGCGCAGCGCCTGGCGGCCCGCGTCCGTCTCCAGATCCACGAGCGCCGAGCGCTTGCCCCGGCTGGTGTCGGCGATGGCCCCGATGTTGGGCAGGTGCGGGGCGTTGACCAGCAGCACGTCCGCCCCGTAGGCGGCCAGCACCTTGCCGCCCACCGGGCCGGCCAGGATGCGGGTCAGATCGAGCACGCGCACCCCCGCCAGCGGCCGCTGCCGCGCCTCCAGCGCCGGCAGCGCGAGCGGCGGCGCGGCGC
>JASGDG010000262.1:0-5733 GCA_047607325.1 Xenophilus sp.
ACCGAGGCTGCCGATAATCGGCGACTCCTCGACCTCCCTGCATCATGACGTCCCGGATCGCTGGCCATCTTCTCGTCGAATGCCTTGTCGCCCAGGGCGTGACCCATGTGTTCGGGGTGCCGGGCGAAAGCTACCTCGCCGCGCTCGACGGCTTCCACGACCACGCCGGCCGCATCCGCTTCGTCACCTGTCGGCAGGAGGGCGGGGCAGCCTTCATGGCCGAGGCGCACGGCAAGCTCACCGGCCGGCCGGGCGTGTGCTTCGTCACCCGCGGCCCGGGCGCGACCAACGCCTCCATCGGCGTGCACACCGCCTTCCAGGATTCCACCCCGATGGTGCTGCTGGTCGGCGACGTCGGCAGCGACTTCCGCGACCGCGAGGCCTTCCAGGAAGTGGACTACGCCAGCTTCTTCGGCCCCAGCACCAAGGGCTTCGCCAAGCGCGTGGAGCGCGTGGACGAGGCGGCGCGGCTGCCCGAGTACGTCGCGCGCGCCTTCACCACGGCGATGAACGGGCGGCCCGGCCCGGTCGTGCTGGCGCTGCCCGAGGACATGCTGCGCACGCCCGTGGAGGCGAGCCCGCTGCCGCGCGTCGAGCCGGCACTGGCCTGGGCCGACCCGGGCGGCCTGCGCACCCTGCGCGAGATGCTGCTGGCTTCGCAGCGCCCGCTGGTGATCGCCGGCGGCGGCGGCTGGACGCAGCGCGCGGCCGAGGCGCTGCAGCGCTTCGCCGAGAACTGGCAGCTGCCTGTGGCCAACGCCTTCCGCTTCCAGGACACCTTCGACAACCACCATCCGCTCTACGCGGGCGACGTCGGCATCGCCGTCAACCCGAAGCTGGCGGCGCGCGTGCGCGAGGCCGACCTGGTCATCGCCATCGGCCCGCGCCTGGGCGAGATGACCACCGGCGGCTACGCGCTGCTGGAGGCGCCGCGCCCGCAACAGAAGCTGGTGCACTTCCACGCCGGCGCCGAGGAGCTGGGCCGCGTCTACCAGGCCGACCTCGCGTTCAACACGACCATGAACGCCGCCGCCCGCGCGCTGGAGGTGCTGACCGCGCCGCCCGAGCTGTCCTGGAGCGGCTGGGCCGAGGCCGTGCACGCCGACTACGAGGCCAACCTGGTGCCGCAGCCGCTGCCCGGGCCCATCGACATGCCGGCCATCGTGCGCAGCCTGCAGGCGCACCTGCCCGCCGACGCGGTGCTGACCAACGGCGCCGGCAACTTCGCGAGCTGGATCCACCGCTTCTTCCGCCACCACGGCCTGGCCAAGGGCTACAAGACCCAGCTCGCGCCCACCAGCGGCGCGATGGGCTACGGCGTGCCGGCCGGCATCGCGGCCAGCATCGCCACCGGCCGGGTCGCCTTCACCATCGCCGGCGACGGCGACTTCCTGATGAACGGGCAGGAACTGGCCACGGCCGTCCAGCACGGCGGCAGGAGCATCGTCGTGCTGCTCAACAACGGCATGTACGGCACCATCCGCATGCACCAGGAGCGCGAGTACCCGCAGCGCGTCAGCGGCACCGTGCTGGCCAACCCGGACTTCTGCGCGCTGGCGCGCGCCTACGGCTATGCGGCCGAGCGCGTGACCGAGACGGCGCAGTTCGAGCCGGCACTGCTGCGCGCGCTGGCCTGCGAGACCGGCACGCTGATCGAGATCCCGCTGGACCCGGAGGTCATCACCACCCGCGGCACCCTCAGCGCCATCACCCGGGCGGCGCAGGCGCGCGGCTGAGCCTGCGGCCGCACGGGCAAAGAAAAAGCCGGCTCGCGCCGGCTGTTTTCATGGGGCCGAGGCCGCTTACTTGACGTGCTTGCCGATCAGCGAGGCCAGTTCGAACATCGAGACCTGGGCCTTGCCGAAGATTTCCTTCAGCTTGGCGTCGGCGTTGATGTTGCGCTTGTTCGCCTTGTCCTGCAGGCCGTTCTTCTTGATGTAGTCCCACAGCTTGGAGACGATGGCGGTGCGCGGCAGCGGGGCCGAACCCACCACGGCGGCCAGTGCGGGGCTGGGGGTCAGGGCCTTCATGAAGGCGGCGTTGGGGGTGCGCTTCTTGGCAGGGGCCTTCTCCGCGGCGACCTTCTTGGCGGGCGCGGCCTTCTTTGCCGGCGCGGCCTTCTTGGCCGGAGCCGCCTTCTTCGCTGGCGCTTTCTTCGCCGGTGCTTTCTTTGCAGTTGCCATGGTTGATTCCTTGTGGTTTGGACAGAGCGTTCTGCCAATGAAAACAGTGTCTCCACCGGCATTGCGGATGCTAAAGGAGAAAAAACGCGTTTCCAAGGGAGAAAGTGCCTTTTTCATTGGGCGCTGTTGTTTTTTGAGGGGTGTGTTTTCCCTCTGAAAACAGGCCGCGGACCGCACCCGCGTCAGGGTGCCGGCGGTACCGCGCCGCGCCGGCCCGGCCAGGTGGCGAGCAGCACGCCCGCCAGAGCCAGCGCGAAGGCGCCCGCCTGCAGCGGCGTCAGAGGCTCGCCGAGCACCAGCACACCCACCAGCGCGGCACTGACGGGCAGCATGACGGTGAAGACGCCGGCCTGCGCCGCGGGCACGCCGTTCAGGCCCGTCATCCATAGCCACACGGTCCAGATGCTGGCGGCCAGCGCATAGGCCACCAGCAGGGCCCAGAGGCCCGCGCCGACGCCGCCGAAGTCGAAGCGCAGCGCCAGCCACAGGCCGAACGGCGTGGACAGGGCGAAGCCCCAGAGGTTGATGAGCGAGGAGATGCGCTTGGGCCCCAGGCGCCCCGTGAGCGACTTGCCGATCACGGCATAGGAGGCCTCGCACACGACGGCGCAGAACACCAGCAGGTTGCCGAGCCAGGGCAGCGCCGGTGCCGACGCGGTGCCGGCCGGCGCGAGAGGGTGGGCCGGCGACAGGGCCAGCAGGCCGATGCCCAGCGCGGCACACGCGATGGCCGCCGCGATGCGCGCGGTGATGCGCTCGCCGAGGAAGAGCCAGCTTCCGATGGCCACGACGGCGGGGATCGACGCCATGATGACCCCGGCCGAGACCGCGCTGGTCATGCTCACGCCGAAGAGCATGCACACCGAGAACAGGAAGTTGCCGAGGAAGGACTCGAGGAAGACCAGCGTGCGGGTGCGGCCGGTCATGGGCGCCTCGTCCGGCGGGCGGCGCAGCCAGTGCGGCATTGCCAGCGCCGCGATGCCGAAGCGCAGCCAGGCCAGCAGCATCACCGGGAAGGCCGCCGCCAGCGGCTTGGACAGCGCGACATAGCTGCCGACCAGCGACATGCTCAGGGCCAGGCAGCCGTAGGCGACGAGGCGGGGAGGGGGGTGAGCGGCGCTCAATAGACTGCGTGCTCTCTTCAGCGATGGACCGCGATCATGCCTGAGCCTTCCTCTGCCGCGCCCCGCCACGTGTTCGTCTACGGCACGCTGCGCGCCGGCGGCAGCAACGACATCCGGCGCTTCTCGCCGCGGCCGGCGTTCGTCGGCCGGGGCCGCCTGCGCGGCACGCTGTACGACCTGGGTGCGTATCCCGGCGCCGTGCTGGCCGGCGAGGGCGAACTGGTGGGCGAGGTCTACCGCATCGAGCCCGCCCTGGAACAGGCCCTGGACCGGCTGGAAGAGGTGCGCGAGGACGGCACGGGCGAATACCTCAAGCGCGAGTGCGCCGTGGCGGTGCAGGGCGTGGGCGTGGTGGCGTGCCTGGTCTACGAGATCCATCCCTCGCGCATCGCAGGGGCGCCGGTGCTGCCGCACGGGGACTGGCTCGCACGCGGGCGGTGAGATGAGTTCCGGGCACGAGGCGCGTGTCTCTCACGACAAAGAATTTCTTTTCTCATCGTGAAAAATCACGATGTTGCGTCGCCGCATATTTTCTCAATGCAAGAAAAGTGATTTCTCATTGAGAAATTGTTGGCATAAGTGGTTGTTGTTGCTCGATTAAATTTATGTCTTCTATAAGACATAAGAGTCGAGCCCTGCGCTACAGTCTGGCCAACGGCACACGGCCGGAACCGTTTCCCAGAACCACCACTTCAGGAGTGACCATGCCCCAGACCATCACCGAACAGCTCAGCCGCGAACAGCAGATCGCCGCCCTTGAAAAGGATTGGGCGAGCAACCCGCGCTGGAAGGGTCTCAAGCGCGGCTACAGCGCCGCCGACGTCGTGCGCCTGCGCGGCTCGCTGCCGATCGAGTACACGCTGGCCAAGCGCGGTGCCGAGAAGCTGTGGGAGAAGATCAACGGCGGCGCCAGGAAGGGCTACGTCAACGCCTTCGGCGCCATCACCGCCGGCCAGGCCATGCAGCAGGCCAAGGCGGGCCTGGAGGCCGTGTACCTGTCGGGCTGGCAGGTGGCCGCGGACGGCAACACCTCCGAGACCATGTACCCCGACCAGTCGCTCTACGCCTACGATTCGGTGCCGACCATGGTCCGCCGCATCAACAACACCTTCAAGCGCGCCGACGAGATCCAGTGGGGCCGCGGCGTGAACCCGGGCGACAAGGAGTTCATCGACTACTTCCTGCCCATCGTGGCGGATGCCGAAGCCGGCTTCGGCGGCGTGCTCAATGCCTTCGAGCTGATGAAGAACATGATCGCCGCCGGCGCCGCCGGGGTGCACTTCGAGGACCAGCTGGCCGCCGTGAAGAAGTGCGGCCACATGGGCGGCAAGGTGCTGGTGCCCACGCAGGAAGCCGTCGAGAAGCTGATCGCCGCGCGCTTCGCCGCCGACGTGATGGGCGTGTCCACCATCGTGCTGGCCCGCACCGACGCCGAAGCCGCCAACCTGATCACCAGCGACCACGATGCCAACGACCAGCCCTTCCTGACCGGCGAGCGCACGCAGGAAGGCTTCTACCGCGTGAAGAACGGCCTGGAGCAGGCCATCAGCCGCGGCGTGGCCTACGCGCCCTACGCCGACCTGGTGTGGTGCGAGACCGGCACGCCCGACCTGGGCTTCGCCCGCGAGTTCGCCCAGGCCGTGCATGCCGCCTCGCCCGGCAAGCTGCTGTCGTACAACTGCTCGCCCTCGTTCAACTGGAAGAAGAACCTGGACGACGCGACCATCGCCAAGTTCCAGGAAGAGCTGTCCGCGCTGGGCTACAAGTACCAGTTCATCACCCTGGCCGGCATCCACAGCAACTGGTACAACACCTTCAAGTTCGCCCATGCGTACGCCCGCGGCGAAGGCATGAAGCACTACGTGGAGATGATCCAGGAGCCCGAATTCGCCGCCCGCGAGCAGGGCTACACCTTCGTGTCGCACCAGCAGGAAGTCGGCGCCGGCTACTTCGACGACGTGACCACCGTCATCCAGGGCGGCTCGTCCAGCGTCAAGGCGCTGGCCGGCTCGACCGAGGAAGAGCAGTTCCACTGAGCCTCATCACTTGCTGTCACCTTGAGCCCGGCTTCGCGCCGGGCTTTTTTGTCGCCAGGTCGTTAGAATTCGCCCCTCACTTCCAACAAGGGCGAGAAAGGCATCCTGGTTATGACACCGCGAACTACCACTGGAGTCGTCGAGAACCCCACAGGCCGGTAGCGCAGGTGGGCTGGACGCGTCCAGCCGCCGGAACCCCACAGCAAAGCGCGGCCCCTTGGCCGCGCTTTTTGTTTGCCTTCTTGCGAAAGAGTCTTCCCAATGATCCAGATCACGCTCCCCGACAACTCGCGCCGCGAATTCCCCGGCCCCGTGACGGTGGCCGAAGTGGCCCAGGCCATCGGCGCCGGCCTGGCCAAGAACACGGTGGCGGGCAAGGTGGACGGCCGG
>JASGDG010000263.1:0-16760 GCA_047607325.1 Xenophilus sp.
CCAGGCCGAAGGCCAGCGCCGCGGCGGTGGGTTCGTTGATGATGCGCTTGACCTCCAGGCCGGCGATGCGGCCGGCGTCCTTGGTGGCCTGGCGCTGGCTGTCGTTGAAGTAGGCCGGCACGGTGATCACGGCCTCGGTGACCGGCTCGCCCAGGTAGTCCTCGGCGGTCTTCTTCATCTTGCGCAGCACTTCGGCGCTGACCTGCGGGGGCGCCAGCTTCTTGCCGCGCACTTCCACCCAGGCGTCGCTGTTGTCGGCCTTGACGATCTGGTAGGGCATGAGGTGGATGTCCTTCTGGACTTCCGGCTCGCCGAACTTGCGGCCGATCAGGCGCTTGATCGCGTACAGCGTGTTGCGCGGGTTGGTGACGGCCTGGCGTTTGGCCGGCGCGCCGACGAGGACTTCGCCGTCCTCCTGGTACGCGATGATCGAAGGCGTGGTGCGCGCGCCCTCGGAGTTCTCGATCACGCGGGTGTTGTTGCCCTCCATGATCGCCACGCACGAGTTGGTCGTGCCCAGGTCGATGCCGATGATCTTTGCCATGTCGCTGTGCTCCTGAATGCGAAGAATTGGGTTGTGGATGAACGTGTGGATAACCCCGTGGGATTCAAGGACCCGGCGGGGAATTTCCTGTGGGTTGCCTGTGGGTCAGCGGGGTGCCGCCACGGTGACCAGGGCCGGCCGCAGCACGCGGTCGGCGATGGTGTAGCCCTTCTGCAGCACGCTCACCACGGTGTTGGCCTCCTGCTCGGCCGGCACCATCGAGATGGCCTGGTGCATGTGCGGGTCGAACTTCGTGCCCGCGGCCGGCGCCACCTCGATCACCTTGTTGCGCTCCAGCGCGCTCTTGAGCTGGCGCAGGGTGGCCTCGGCGCCTTCGCGGATCTGCTCGTGGGTGGCGTCCTTCACGGCCAGGCCGGCCTCCAGGCTGTCCAGCACGGGCAGCAGGCTCTCGGCGAAGCCCTCGAGGGCGAACTTGCGGGCCTTGGAAACTTCTTCCTCGGCGCGCCGGCGGGCGTTCTGCACGTCGGCCTGGGCGCGCAGGTACTGGTCGGCCAGTTCGGCATTCTTCGCCTTCAGTTCATCCAGTTCGGCTTGCCGGCTCGCGGCCCCGGCTTGCGCATCGGCTTCGCTGGCGGTCTGTGCCGCTTGCTGCGCCTCGGGGCCGGGGGCCGTCTCGGGCCGGTCGGTGTGCGGGGGGGTGTTCTCCGTCATGCGTGGTTCTGGGGAAAAGGGTCGGGAAACGGGATTGCCAAGGCACCTGGGGCCCGCGCGGGGGGTTTCAAGGGCGCCGCACCGGGCGGCCCGCTTGAAATTTCCAATGAAGAGCGCCCCGGCGATGGGGCAGGGGCCAGGGCCGGCGGCCCTGGCTTCAGAGGCGCAGGAGTTCGACGTCGAACTTGAGCGTGGCATTCGGCGGGATGACGCCGCCGGCGCCGCGCGCGCCGTAGCCCAGGCCGGGCGGGATGATCAGGGTGCGCCGGCCGCCGACCTTCATGCCGGCGACGCCTTCGTCCCAGCCCTTGATCACGTGGCCCGCGCCGAGCGGGAAGGAGAAGGGCTGGCCGCGGTCGCGGCTGGAGTCGAACTGGGCGCCCTGCTGGCCGTCGTTGTAGAGCCAGCCGGTGTAGTGGACGTGCACGTGGTGGCCGGGCTGGGCCTCGGCGCCGCTGCCGACGGCGGTGTCCTCGTACTGCAGGCCGGAAGGGGTGGTGGGCATGGGCGGGCTCCTCAAGGGCGGAACGGTGGGAACGCCCGGCAGCGGCGCGCTGCACGGGGCGGCGGCGCCATGCCGGACACGGGCCGCGCAGTGTAGCGATGCGGCGGAATTGCCCTGCTCAGCCCGCCCTGCCCGGCACCGCCGGCGGCGCGGGTGCCGGCGCCTGCTTCCTGAACTGCCCCGCCTGCCACTTGCCGGCAAAGGCCTGCAGGTCCGACAGGCGCTTGAGCAGGTCCTGGCCGCTCAGCGTGAGGCTGTAGCCATCGCTGCCGTGGCCGATCAGGCCGGCCTCGCGCAGTTCCTTGAGCCGGGTGTTGAGGGTGTTGGGCGTGACGCCGCCCACGCTGTCCTGGAGGAGACGGAAGGTCTGCGGATGCCCATCGCGCAAGGCCCACAGCACGCGCAGTGCGTAGCGGGCCTCCAGCAGCGCCAGCAGCTGGCTGATGGCTGCCGTGTTCTCCTTGCTTGTCATCAGGGCACCTCCTCTTTCTGCGCCTCCGCGCCGCGAAGCCCCGGATGCTACAACTTTGGTAGCTTCCCCTCCGCGGCCCGTGCGATGTGTGGCGCGCAAGCCTCAGTGCCGCTGCGCCGCGCTTGACGCGGCATCCGCTGTGCCGGCCATGCGCTCGCCCAGGCGGATGGCGCGGCCCGGCGCCCAGTCGGGGCTGAAGGCCGGCGCGGGCGCGGGGAGCAGCATCACCACCGTCGAGCCCAGCAGGAAGCGGCCCATTTCCTCGCCTTTCGCCAGCACGATCTCGCGGTCCTCGTAACGCCATTCGCGCACCTGCCCGCTGCGCGGCGGGCTGACCACGCCGTGCCACACGGTGGCCATGCTGCCCACGATGGTGGCGCCCACCAGCACCAGCACGAAGGGGCCGCGCCCGGGCGACTCGAACAGGCACACCACGCGCTCGTTGCGCGCGAACAGGCCCGGCACGCCACGCGCCGTGACCGGGTTGACCGAGAACAGCTCGCCCGGCACGTGGGTCATGCGCAGCAGACGGCCAGCGCAGGGCATGTGGACGCGGTGGTAGTCGCGCGGACTCAGGTACAGCGTGGCGAAGCCGCCGCCCTCGAAGCGGGCCGCCAGCGCCGCGTCGCCGGCCAGCAGCGCGGCGGCGGTGTAGCGGTGGCCCTTGGCCTGGAAGAGCTGGCCGCCCTCGATGCGGCCGAACTGGCTGATGGCGCCGTCCACCGGGCACACCAACGGCGCGTCCGAGATCGGCCGGGCGCCGGGCTTGAGGGCGCGGGTGAAGAAATCGTTGAAGCTGGCGTAGCGCGCGATGTCCGGTTCCGCCGCCTCGCTCATGTCGACGCCGTACCTGGCGACGAAGCGGCGGATGATGCCGGTGGTGAGCGCGCCGCGCTCGCCGCGTGCCACCCAGCCCGCGAACGAGGTCAGCGCCTTCTTCGGATAGAGGTACTGCGGCAGGACGGCGAGGCGGTCGGACAAGGGCGGGTCGGGTGGCAAAAGGTCGGCGATTCTATCGGCGGCCCCTGCCGGGCTACTCGGCCTTGATGCCGGCGGCCCTGATCACCTGCGCCCACTTGTCGACTTCCGCCTTCTGGAAGGCGGCGATCTGCGCCGCCGTCATGTCGGCCGGCTCCATGCCCAGACTCTTGAGGCGCTCCTGCATCTCGGGCTGCGCGAGGATGCCGCGGATCTCCGCATGCAGGCGGTCGACGATCGGCGCCGGCGTGCCGGCCGGCATGAAGATCGCCTGCCACGAGACGACCTCGAAGTCCTCCAGCCCGGCCACGCCGGACTCGGCCACCGTGGGCACCTCCGGCATCGACGCCAGCCGCTTCGCCGAGGTGACGGCGATGGCGCGCAGCTTGCCGCTCTGGATGTGCGGGCCGGCCACCACGGTGGTGTCGAACATCATGTCGACCTGGCCGCCGATCACGTCCTGGATCGCCGGGCCGCTGCCCTTGTAGGGCACGTGGGTGAACTTCACGCCCGACTTGAAGGCCAGCAGCTCCAGCGCCAGGTGCTGCGAGGTGCCGGTGCCGGCCGAGGCCGACGACAGCCCGCCGGCCTTGAGCACGTCCTGGAGCGAGCGGTATCTCCTTGGGGTTGGGATTCGGTAGTGCGCAAGGGCTGGCGCTCAGGTCACGGGCGCGGGGTTGAACAGCACCAGGCCCAGGCGTCGGGGCACGAGCATGCGGCCGTCCTTGATTTCCAGCCGTTCGTTGAACAGCGGCTCCAGCCAGTCGAAGTGCTCCACCCAGCCCCTGCCGCACCACGGGCCGTGCCGGCAGCTGCGGCGCGGCGGTCTGCGCCCGCAGTTCCGCCAGGATGTACGACTCGGTGAAGCGTTTGGAGCCGATGACCAAGGGACGGCTGTCCTGCGTGGGCGCTGCCGCATGCAGCGCCGGCAGCCCGAGCACGGCCAGGGCCTCCAGCAGGCCGAGGCGGGCCCCGGCCGCGTGCACAGGCCACGCACCGCCGAGCGTGTCAGCCGCGCGTGATCACCGCGCAGGCGATGCGCGGACCGGAGTTGCCGGCCGGCTGGCTGGTGTAGTCGTCGCGGTCGCGGTGCACCACCAGGGCGCGGCCGACCACGTTGTTGGCCGCGCCCTCGGTCAGCGAGATCGCATGCACGTCGACGCTGAAACGCGCCGCGCCGGTCGAGTCCGCCACCAGGCTGGGCAGCTCACCCGCATGGCTGCCGGCGGCGCCGAACTTGCCGTGCGTGCCGCCGGCCGGGTTGAAGTGCCCGCCCGAGGCGTTGCCGTTGTCGCCGCAATCGCCTTTCTCGTGGATGTGGAAGCCGTGCTCGGTGCCCGGCGGCAGGCCGCGCACCTCGCCGGCCACGCGCACGCCGTGCTCCAGCGGGGTGAAGGTCACCGTGCCGATGGTCGGGTTGGGGCTGATGGCGGCGGTGGGCCGGAGGTCGGCGCGGGCCGCGCTGCCGCCCATGTCCAGGCTGCCGCAGGCCGCCAGCGTCGCGGCGGCGGTGATGACGGCCGCGGCCGTCGCGAAGGGGGTGTTCTTGCGCATCATGTTCAGGGTTCTCCTTGGGAGGAATGGGCGGGCTGGCCGGCTGCGGGCTGGCTGGAGCCCAGCAGGGTAGCCGAGTCGGCCGGTGCCGCCGCGTCAGCCGATGCCGTCTCTTTGCGCGCTTCGGCCAACTGCAGCAGGCGCGCCAGTGCCTGGTCGCGGATGCCGTGGCGGCGCAGTTCCTCCAGCGTCTGCCGGGCGTATTCGAGCGAGGTGCCGTAGCGCCCGGCGGCGCTGGCGAAGATCTCGCGGTAGCGCGCGTCGGGCAGCGTGCCGGTGAAATGCGGGCTGCGGCGCGAGAGCGTGAAGGCCAGTGCCCGCACCGGGCCGCCAGGCGTGGCGCAGGGCAGCCAGCGCGGGTCGTACACACCGGTGGGCATCTCGCGCAGCCACAGGCGCCCCAGCGTCTCCAGCCCCTGCGCCGACGGAATGCGGAACGCCAGCCCCTGGCAGCTGCCGCCGGTGAACAGCCCGAAGACCAGGCCCGGGTTGTCCGGGCTGCCGCGGTTGACGCGGCTCCACATCTTCAGCGCCCGGTGCCAGCCGTGCACCTTGGCGGGCCGGCGCTCGGCGAAGTCGAACTCGGGCTTCCAGATCAGCGAGCCGTAGCCGAACAGCCAGAGGTCATGGTGACCACCCCATTCGTGGATCACCCGCTCGAGCATCGGCTGGGGATCGCGCAGGGGGGCGGGCAACGGGGCCAGCCCCGGCGGGCCCGGCATCGCAGCACCTACAATTTCGCGCTCGTGGTTCACGAGAACCGATTATTCACCGGTCACTTTCATTGATTTCCCCGGGAGGCCCATCCGATGTCCACGCGCTCCGACGACGACAGTGAACAGCGCGCCGCGCTCGTCCTGGTTTTCGCCATCATTGCCCTCGTCGTGCTCGGCGTGGTGGGCGGTGTCGTTTTCAAGTACGGCCTGGCGCCGGCGGCGGCTCCGGCCGGCAACGGCAGTGCGGCGGCGCCGGTGGATGCGCCGGCCACGGGGGTCGCCGTGGTCACCGAGACGGTGGTGGCCGTTGTTCCCGAGGGCGCGGGCATCCGCGTCGAGGGCGACACGGTGAACTTCTACTTCGCCACCGGCAGCGCCGACATCGCACCCGGCGCCGCCGAGGCGCTGGCCATCGTGCTCAAGGGCGTGGAGTCGGGCCGCAAGGCGGTGGTCTCGGGCTTCCACGACACCACGGGCGACCCGGCGATCAACGAGCGGCTCGCGAAGCAGCGCGCCGAGACTGTGCGCGACGTGCTCACCGGCCTGGGCGTGCCGGCCGACAGGGTCACGCTGGAAAAGCCTGCCGCCACCACGGGCAGCGGCAGCAACGCGCAGGCGCGGCGGGTCGAGGTCCGGCTGGTCGATTAACGGCGCAACCCGAGGCGCAGGCCGTCGAACCGATACCTGGGCATGGCCGCGCACCCACTGGTCATGCCCCCTCCCGCATCGCCGGCTCTTTGCTCCATCTCGGAGCAGTCATCTTCTTCCTTCTTTGGCGCCGGCTATGCCGGTGAGGGGCGTATTAGCCGCAGGTTCCGCGAGCCGAGTGCAACCGGCCGGCGAGCTTCAAACCGTCTCTGAAATTCAGCCCGAGTAAGGTGAGTTGCGCGGCTCCCGCGATCAGTTCGATCACTTGGATCGCATAAAACAGGGTGTCGAACTGGCCCGAAGCAGCCTTGTCGTTCAGGAACAAGGCGCACGGGATGATGATGGCCAAGCCATTGAGGGTGATCAAGAGCATCCGCTTTTTCTTTCCCTCGACCCATCGGCCTTTGCGCCCCCTTCCCACCAGATTGCCAAGCGCGCCGGTCGATGCCATCAGGATCACCAGCGGCGCCAGGCCGAAGTACACGATGGCGTGCTTGATGCTCACGACCGCGGCGTGTCCCATGAACAGTTCAGAAACGATGGTCGATGTCCAGAAGGTGGCGATGATCAGCATGGCACTGGCGCCGGTGACCGCGTGGAGGATTGACTTCTTCACGATGACATCCCTTTCCGGCGTTGATGTAAGAGATGGGAAACCGTTCTCGCGTTGAATACGCTCGATAGCCGCGGGCAGAACCGCTATTCTTGTTTACACTGTAAACAAGGTCAATCTACGCCGTAGACATGAGGCATGTCAAGTGCATACAGATACCGGCTTGCGCGAAATCCTGATGGCGGCAGCCATCGACATTCTTGAGGCTGAAAAAGAGGAGCCGAGCCTGCGTGCGGTGGCACGGGCTGCGGGGGTGTCCGCCATGGCGCCATACAGACACTTTCCAGACAAGGCTGGCCTCATGGCGGCGGTTTCCAGCCATGGCTTCGAAGTCTTGCTGGAAGCACTCACCAATGCGGACCGAGATCCGGATCCTCGCGAAGCCTTGTTCGCTCAAGGCATGGCTTTCATCGAGTTCGCCCGAACCCATCCGGCCCTGTTCCGGCTGATGTACAGCGATCAGTACGGCCTCGCGGTGACGGATTCGGTGCGCAGCACCTACGAAGTGCTGGCCAAGCGCGTGGCCGGGATTGCGCCGGGGCACGCGAGCGCCGCGACGCTGGCCTGCCGCTCGCTGGTGCAAGGCATGGCGACCATTGAGCTCAGCGGCAGGCTGCAGCCCTCGGAGCGCGACGACATCGCCATCGCATTGCGACTCTTCGTCACCGGATTGAGTGCTGCCGGCACCCCGGCAGGGTCTGGCACATGAACGCGGCCAGCCAGGCAAGGGTGCGTTCGACAACCCCGCGGTAGCGCCCGAGGCGGTCGTTGCGCTCGGTACCCCTGCGGGCTTATCCGTTCCTTGATGCCCCTGCGCTTGAGGTGTGCCCGGCATCGCGCAAAGAGCAGCCGCACTGCCACGCTGGTGGGGTGTCACTCGCGTTTCGCCCTTCTTGCCCAAGTCGATGGCAAGGATACGGTCAGTGTGGTGCAGGCCCTCACCTGGGATCGCGGCATGGCGTTGGCTCAACATCGAACGTTCTCCATGGCAACAGACGTCGATGTGTTCTTCTGCGATCCACGAAGCCCATGGCAGCGCGGAACGAACGAAAACCCCAACGGGCTGGTGCGCCAGTACTTGCTCGAGGGCGCGGATCTATCGATCTACAGCCAGGCGGATTGGGACGCGATCCCGGCATTCTCCGGGCCGGGGCTATGCGCTGCAGAACTCGGGGGCAACCTCACGGTGCCAGATAAGCAAGCGCGCTTTGCTTCGTTGTGCCGAGCGGGGGGGCGGGCTACGGTCGGCGCTTCCAATCGCTTTCCGCCTGGCTCGTCTCATGACCCAGACCCACGTTCCCCTCGACTTCGGCGGCAGTGACATCGCCAGCCAGCGTGCGCGCGCCGTCGCGGCCTTCATCGCCACCGCGCGCCGCCTGATCCCCGAGCCGACTTGCGCCACGCCCGAGCAGCTGCGCGCCACGGCCTCGGCGCTGGAGGCCCTGGGCCTGCAGCGCACGCTGTTCCCGCTGGCGCACTTTCCGGTGTCCGAAGCCAATCCGGCGCAGGTCTACCGCCTCACCGAGAGCCTGGACGGCCGCTACGCGCTCTACGTCTCGGCTGGCCTGCCCGGCAAGGTCCAGCCGCCGCACGACCACACCACCTGGGCCATCATCGCCGGCGTCCACGGCAGCGAGCGCAACGTGTTCTACCGCCGCGAGGCGACGGGCGACGCGCAGCGCGACCAGCTGACCGCCGTGCGCACCGTGGACGTGGTAGCCGGCGCCTCCGTCACGCTGTCGCCGACAGACGTGCACACCATCGAACTCGTCGGCGACGAGCAGGGCCTGCAGCTGCATTTCTATGGCCTGGCGCTGGACCGCCTGCCCGGCCGCGTGGTGTTCGAGAGCAAGCAGGGTGGCACGTACCGCACCTTTGGCCCGCCCAAGTCGATCCGCCATGCGCTCACCACGCCGCAGGCGCTCAAGGCTGCGCTGTTCGATGGCGACGAGATCGCCGTGCTCGACGTGCGCGAGGCCGGCGTGTTCGCGCACCGCCACATCCTGTTCGCCGCGCCCGCGCCGCTGTGGCGGCTGGAACTGCAGATCGACCGCCTGGTGCCGTGCCGCAACACGCGCGTCGTGCTGGTCGATGGCGACGAGACGCTTGCGCACGAGGCTGCCGCCAAGCTCACGCGCCTGGGCTGGACCAACCTCTCCGTGCTGGCCGGTGGCACCGACGCCTGGGAGGCCGCGGGCTACGAGATCTTCAGCGGCAGCAACGTGCCCAGCAAGGCCTTCGGCGAAGTGATCGAGCACGAGAAGCACACGCCCTGGATCACCTCCGGGGAGCTGGCCGAGCGCGTGGCGCGCGGCGACGACATCGTCGTGGTCGACAGCCGCACGCCCGAGGAGTTCGCCGACTTCAGTCTGCCGTTCGCGCACAGCCTGCCGGGCGCCGAACTGGTCTACCGCATCGGCGAGATCGCGCCGCGGCCCGAGACTTTCGTGGTGGTGAACTGCGCCGGCCGCACGCGCAGCATCGTGGGCGCGCAGACGCTGATCGACGCCGGTATTCCGAACAAAGTGGCCTCCCTGCGCAACGGCGCCATGGACTGGCTGCTGACTGGCCGCACGCTGGCGCATGGCCGCAAGGCCAGCTTTCCCGAGCCCTCGGCTGCGACGCTGGCTTCGGCGCGCGAGCGTGCCGAAGCCGTGGCCGCGCGGGCCGGCGTGCAGCGCATCGACGCGCTGGATCTGGCGCGCTTCGAGGTCGAAGCCGAGGCGCAGTTGCGCACGCTGTACCGCTTCGACGTACGCACGCGCGAGGAATACGAGGCCGGCCACTTGCCCGGCTGGCGCTGGGCGCCCGGCGGGCAGCTGGTGCAGGCGACAGACGAATACGCCGCCGCGCGCGGCGCGCGCATCGTGCTGGCCGACTGGGACGGCGTGCGCGCGCTGACCACCGGCGCTTGGCTGGCGCAGCTGGGAGGCTACGAGGTCTTCGTGCTGGTGCCGCCCGCCCTGCCCACGCTGGCCATCGGCCCGGAGTCCGTGCGCGTGCTGGCCTCGCGCGCGGCTGCAGCGGCCATCGCACCCGCGCAGGCCCAGGCGCTGTTGGCCGCTGGTCAAGCCGTGGTGTTCGACGTGGACCGGCGCACCGCGTTCGAGAAGCGCCACATCGATGGTGCGCGCTTCGCCGTGCCCGACCGGCTGCAGGAATTCGTGCAGGACCTGCCGGCCGCGCAGGCCGTGCTGATCACTTCGCCCGACGGCGTGCTGGCCCGCACCGTCGCCGCTGAACTGGCCGCGCGCACCGGGCGCGACGTGCGCACGCTGGCTGGCGGCACCGCCGCATGGGTTGCGGCCGGCTTGCCCGTGGCGCAGGGCGCCGATGGCGTCCTGACCGGCGACGACGACCACTGGTACAGCCCCTACCACCATGCCGATCTGGCCGCGCGCGACGCGGGCTTCCGGCAGTACCTGGACTGGGAACTGGGACTGGTGGCGCAGCTGGAGCGCGAGGGCACGACGGGTATCCGCCTGTTGCCGCAGGCCTGAGCGATGCGCACCGCACATCTCTCTCGCCGCGCCGCTCTTTCGCGTGCGGCCGCCTGCGTCGCCGCGCCCTGGCTGGCTGGCACGGCGCAGGCCGTCGATTTCCGCAGCCGCCCCGTACGGCTCGTGCTGCCCCTGGCGCCGGGCGGTGCCATGGACGTGCTGGGCCGCGGCCTGGCTGCCGAACTCGGCCAGCGGCTGGGTACCAACGTTGTCGTGGAAAACCGCGCCGGTGCCGGAGGCAACCTGGCCCATGAACTTGTGGCCGGCGAGAAACCCGACGGCCATACGCTGCTGCTGACCAGCAGCGCGCTGGTGGCCAACGTCACGCTGTTCGAAGGCCGCGTGAGCTACGACCCGATCCGCAGCTTTGCACCTGTGAGCATCATCGCCAGCACGCCCGCCGCGCTCGTGGTGCGAAGCGATGCGCCGGTCGCGGATGTCGCGGCGCTGGTGCGCCAGGCGCACGGTGCGGGTGTCAGCGTGGGCACGCCGGGCTTCGGCAACGGCAACCATCTGGCCCTGGTCAAGCTGCAGCGGGCGCAAGGTGGCGACTGGGTGCACGTGCCATACAAGGGCGCCGGCCCTGCGGTGGTCGGTCTGTTGGGCGGCGAGACCGACGCGGCCATCGTCGCCCTGCCGGCCGCGTTGGCGCAGGTGCAATCGGGCAAGCTGCGGGCGCTGGCCGTGCTGCAGGAGCGGCGCAGCAGCATCGCGCCCGAGGTTCCTACGCTGGCCGAGGCCGGTGTGGCGCTGACGCTGGAAACCGGCTGGTTCGGCCTGCTGGCGCCCGGCGGCACGCCGACCGAGGTCGTGGAGCGCGTGCACCAGGCCGTGACCGATGCGCTGGCCGACGCGGGTTTCCGTGCACAACTCGGGCGCCAGGGCTTCGAGACTGTGGGCAGTACGCCGCAGGCATTCGCACAGCAGCTGCGCGCCGACGTGGCCTACTTTCCGCCTTTGCTCAAGAGCATCGGCGCACGCGTCGAGTGACGCGACAGCAGGAAGTGTTCATGCCGACCATTGCGCTGGGTGCCAGCATCCACTACGAAACATTCGGACCGGGGCCGAGCGTGCCGCAGGGCCTGCCCGTGCTGCTGCTCGCCCCCGGTGGCCTGCGCTCGCGCATCGGCCTGTGGCGCCACACGCACGATGGCCACCCACGGCCCTGGCCGGATCCGACCGTCGAGCTGGCCCGCGCGCACCGTGTGGTGGCGGTGGACCAGCGCAACGCCGGCCTGTCGCGCGCGCCCGTGGCGCCCGAGGACGGCTGGCACAGCTTTGCCGCCGACCACCTGGGCGTTCTGGATGCATTGGGCGTCGAGCGCTTCCACGTGGTGGGCGCGTGCATCGGCTCGTCGTTCGCGCTGAAGCTGGCGGAACTGGCGCCGCAGCGCGTGGCTTCGGCCGTGCTGCAGCAGCCCATCGGCTGGACCGCCGAGAACGCGCTGCTGCGGCCGGAGGGTTTCGAGGCGTGGGCGCGTGACGCGCGGCTGTGGCTGCCGGGCGTGCCTGAGGCGCATCTGCGTGCGCTGGAGCACAACCTCTTCGGCGGCGACGATTTCGTGTTCAGCGTCTCGCGCGAGTTCGTACGCGAGACGGAGACGCCACTGCTGATTCTGGCGGGCAACGACGTGCACCATCCGGCGGCGACGTCGCGGGAACTGGCGGCGTTGGCGCGGCGGGCACGGTTGGTGCTCGAGTGGACGGGCGAGGCGAACCGCGCTGCGTACGTGCAGGGGATCCTGGCGTTCTTCCGCGAGGCGGAAGCGGCGGCTCAGAGGGTGTAGACGAAATCAACTGGCGAGGGCGATTCTGCTGAGCCGGATAACGTGCCGGTGCACCACGGCGACCTTCAGGACGCTCAAATAGATCAGCGACCAGACGCCACCCGGCATCCGTCAGATCGGTGCTGTGCATGCTCGCTTCACTGCGGTGAGCACGGGCGTAGCCATAGCGCTTGGGAACAGCGACCCTTGCCTCGGGCGCCACTGATCACGTGCTTGCCGAACAGACATCGAGCGCACGATGCCCTTGGCACGCAGCGTCCTGCGGATGGACGCGGTGCAGACCTGGACACCACCGAGATGTGGAGTTCGCAAGCGAGTTCATCGAGCGTTGCATGTGGCATCCGGGAAGCGGTCTCGCGCAGCACGAGGATGTGCTGCGATGTCAGCGCCGAGGGTCTACCGCCTCGATTGACCGTGTGCGACTCGCCATCGCCATGCCTTTCTTCCGTCATCGCCACCTTCTGCGCACATGACAGATGAATCGCAAGGTTCAGGCCAGTTGATTTCGTCTACACCCGCTACCGCTTTCCGCATAACGATGCGCGAATTTCTTGTTTTGCGAGCCGAGGCACCGTTCCTAAACTGACCTGTATGTCTATCGCGCAAAGGTTACCGCAGCAGGAGGCGCAGGCGGAATCCCAGAAGCCGCGGGTTCGCCTCCTGCAGGCGGCCAGCCGCCTGTTCTATGCCGAGGGCATCCGCGGCGTCGGGGTGGATCGGATCGCCGAGCAGGCGAACGTGACCAAGGCGACCTTGTATCGAATCTTCGAGAGCAAGGAAAACCTCACGGTCGAATACCTGCGCGAGCGGCATCAGGATGCGATCAGCACGCTACGGGCCAGTGCCGATGACCAGGCGACGCCGCGGGAGCGGGCTCTCGCGGCATTCGACGCGCTGCGCCACAAGGCAAGCGACCCCTCCTTTCGCGGTTGCGCCTTCGTGATGGCTGTGGGCGAGCATCCCGAGTCAATGTCTATCGGCGAGGTGGCGCGCGAGCACAAGCAGGCCGTGCGGGCCCATTTCAAGGATGTGCTTGCGCCCACGTCCTTGGCCCCTTCGCTTGCCGACTATCTGGCGCTGCTCTATGACGGCGCGCTGGCGCGCGTCGCCATCGAGCGATGTCCGACGCCTGTCGACATCGCCCGCGCGTGCGCCGCGCAACTGCTCGATGGGCTGCCCCACCAGTAAATCCCCACCCCCACCGCTTCAGCCAACTTTCACAGGCCATCAGCCTGCTCATCTCATGCGCCGCCTTCCACTTGCCATTCTCTCCACATTCCTCGCCGCGACCTTGTTCGCCTTGACACCTCGGCCCGCTCAGGCCCAGGCGCCTGAATCGACACTCGCCACCGTCAAGAAGCGCGGCGTCCTTGTCGTTGGTGTCCTGACCCAGAACGTGCCCTATGGCTACCTCGACGCCAACGGCAACAACACGGGCTTCGACGTCGATGTCGCCAAGTACGTCGCCAAGCAACTGGGCGTTGGCCTCGAGTTCCGTCCCATCACGCCGGCCACGCGCATTCCGCTGCTCAACGGCGGCAGCATCGACGTGGCCATCGCAGCCACGACCATCACCCGAGAGCGCAGCGAGGCGGTGGACTTCACCTGGCCGTACGCGACAGAAAGCGGAAAGATCCTGATCCGCAAGGGCGAAAAGGTTGCCAGCCTGGCCGACCTCGACGGTCAGGTGGTGGCATTTCCGCAGGGCCTCTCGGCGTTCGCCGCCATCATCAAGGCGCACCCGACGATCAAGCCGCTCGTGCTGCCGGACCCCCCAGCTGCCTACCAGGCGGTGCTGCAGAAGAAGGCGATCGCCACGGTCCTGGACGCGACACCGCTGTACCGCCTGGTGCAGGCCAATCCTCAAGTGGAACTTGCACCGGGGGATGCATGGGCACCCAAGCCGCTGGGCCTGGCCATCCGCCAGAACGACACCAAGTGGCGCAACACCCTGAACTACGCGCTGGCGGACCTTTGGCGCGATGGCACCTACAAGACGCTTTATCAGAAGCATTTCGGACGCCAGCTCGACCCGCGTTTCTCGATCAACCCCTTCGACCTCTGACCCCACCGGGTCGCCGCCTCCCCCAACGCATTGCATGACTCCAGCGCCCTGGCGCCGAGGGTTGCGCTTTGCCCGCATTTCGTCCAAGTACCACCGTGGCATATCAATTCGACTGGTCGGTCATCTACCAGCATCGGGGGGAACTGCTCCAAGGTACTCTGTCGACCGTGGGCATTGGGAGCCTCGCGTGGCTCCTGAGCGCTGCCCTGGGGCTGGTGCTGGCCGTGACGGCATCGTTCGCTGCGCAGCGCCCATTGCGCTGGCTGGCGGCCGCGTTGTGCGACGTCTGCTGCAACATCCCGCCGGTCGTACTCGCCTTCTTCGTCTATTTCGGCGTCGGCACAGACTCGTTGTGGGCGGCGCTGCTGGGGGTGTCGATCTATGCAGGTGGCCAGATCGGCGAGACGCTGCGCGCCGGCATCCGAACGCTGCCCAAGGCACAGATCGAATCGGCCCTGTCTTCTGGCCTGCGGCCCCGCCACTACATCACCCGGATCGTGCTGCCGCAGGCCATCGAGGAAATGCTCCAGCCCCTTGCCGGGCGTTTCGTGAACATCCTGAAGAACACGTCCCTGGGCATGACGGTTGGCGTTGCCGAGTTGACCTTCCAGTCCCGCCAGATCGAGAGCCTCACCTTTCGGGGCGTCGAGGTACTCACCGCCAGCATGGTGATCTATGTCGTGCTGGGTGGCGCCACCCTGGGCGTGTTCACGCTGCTCGGTCGTCGCCTGCGACGCCGGCGATCAGGAGCGCCCGAATGATCGCTTTGCTCGACAGCGCTCCGTATCTGTTTCGTGCACTGTTGACGACGTTCTGGCTCGGCGGTGTGGCCGTCGTCGGCAGTCTGGTCGTGGGAACGTTGCTGGCCCTGTGCCGCCTCTCACCGATCGCCCCCTTGCGGGCGGTGGCCACCGCCTACGTGTTCGTGATGCGGACCATCCCGCTGCTCGACGTCATCTTCTGGCTGTTCTTCGCGCTCCCGCTGTTCTTCGGTCGCAACATGCCACCGCTCGTGGCCGCAGCGACGGCCCTGGTCTTCTACGAGTCGAGTTACATGGCCGAAGTCATCCGCTCGGGCATTCAGGCCGTTCCGAAGGGCGTGGTCGACGCTGCCCGCAGCCAAGGGATGTCGGCGTGGCAGCGTGCGCGGCACATCACTTTGCCACTGGCTTTCCACGCCATGCAGCCGGCCCTCTTGACGCAATACAAGGCGGCCATCATGGGCACGTCGATCGTGTATGTGGTGGGCGTGCGGGACTTCTTCGGTGCCGCAAACGACGTGAACAACCGGATCTTTCAGCCTTTCCTGATCTTCGCGCTCGTCGCCGCCGTCTATTTCCTCATCTGCTTTTCCATCACGGTGCTGGCGCGCGCCGTGAACCGCCGCCTCAATGGCGGATCGTGGGCCATTGCCAGCGTCGACGCCTGAACCTACCGCCCCCAATGACCACCAACATCGCCCCGGATCGACCCAACGAGATCGTCGTCAATCTTCACGCGATCGGCCACAACCTTGCCTTCCTGCGCACACTGTCGAACGGCGGAGGCCGCATCGTTGCCACGCTCAAGGCCAACGCCTACGGCTTCGGCCTGGTGCGCACGGCCCAGTTTCTTGAAAGCGCCGGCATCGATGGCATTGCGGTCGCCGACGTCGCTGATGCCCTGACGCTGCGCTCGAATGGCATCCGAACCGACATCCTTGTACACAGCGGCAACGTGCCTACGCCCGTGCTCGCCAGACTCGGCTTCGAACACGACCTCATCCTCACTGTCCACGACTGGCACAGCGCCGAAGCGCTCGCCCGCGCCGGGTCGGCCACGCGGGTCTCCGTCAAGTTCGACAGCGGCCTGGAGCGCCTCGGCGTTCCTGCCGAGGAGGTGGAGGGCCTGGTCGAACGCGTGCGTGCCAACACGCCGCTGCGTGTCTACGGCCTCTACACCCATTTCCACGCGCCTGCTGGAGACGATCTCGACGCCTACCTCGACTGGCAGGTCGAGCGCGTGCGCGCATTGCAGGCACGGTGGCGCAGCACCTCACTCCCACGCTTGCCGGTCATGGCGGCGAGCACCGCCGTGCTTCGGCGACGCCAGGACGCACTTTTCGATGCGATCGACCCCGGCAGCGCGCTGTTCGGCATGGACAACGGCAGCGCAGCGACCACGCACTGGCCCACACGCAGCGCCCTCGACCAGATCGCTACGGCGCTGGTGCAGGTGCGCGAGGTGAGCCGCGGGGAATTCCTGTCGCAGTCACCATTTCCCGCCGAGGCCGTGCGCCGCATCGGCATTCTTCCCATCGGCTTTCGCGACGGGTTCGACGCCGCGCATGCCGGGCACGTGCTGGTCCGCGGGCGACCGGCGCCCATCCTGGGCGCTGCCTCGTTGGAGGTGACCCGCATCGACCTCACCGGCATCGATGATGCCACCGCCGGTGATCCCGTCGTGGTCGTCGGCCGGCAGCAGGCGGCCGAGATCGGGATGGAGGCCGTGCTCCGGCGTAACCCGAGCCTCAAGGGCGCCGGCTTGCGTTTGATGATGAGCCTCGGGACGGCCATCGCCCGCCGCTACGTCTATGCACCGCACTGAAATGAAACGTCCCCGTTCAAGCCGGCACAGCGGTGACCTGATAGCCGATCTGCTGCAGCCGTCGGATGAGGCGATTGGCAGTCTTGGAGGCGTCCTGGCGGTCGAAGTGAGCCGCGCCCA
>JASGDG010000264.1:0-21097 GCA_047607325.1 Xenophilus sp.
CGGCGGCCAGCGGGTCGGCCGGCGGCGGCAGCGTGCCGATATGCAGGATGCGCTCGTCCGGCGCCCGCACGAAGCCCGGCGGCGCGGCCAGGGCGCTGGCCCAGGGCCGCCCCCGGGCGTCCAGGCTGCCGACGACGATGAACGGCAACTGCGCGAAGAAGTCGCGGTGCTGCCGCGGCAGGTGGTCGCGGATGGCGCGCGCGCCGGCCTCGGCCATGCGCTCGGCCAGCCCCAGCCGGGCCTGCAGGGCGCGCTCGCCGGCGTGGAAGGCGCCGCGCTCAGGCGGCATCGAGCCCTTCCTGCGCCAGCGCACGCTGCACGGCCGGGCGCTCGCGCATCCGCTGCGCATGGGCAAACCAGGCCGGGCAGTCGCGGGCCATGTCGAGCCCGATGGCCACGCCCCAGCGGTGGAACACGAACAGGAAGGGATCGACGCAGCCGAAGCGCTCGCCGACGGCCCAGCGCCGCCCCTGCAGCAGATGCTCGACGTGGGCATTGCAGGCGCGCACGTTGCGCAGCCCGTGCTGCGTGATGGCGTCGAACAGCCCCGCGTCCTCGACGAAGCGGGCCGGCCGCCAGAGCCCGCCGTAGGCGACCGCATGCAGCGTCCCCGACAGGTAGTTGAACCATTCGGCGCAGCGCGCGCGGCCCCAGGCGTCCTCGGGCAGCAGGGCCGCCTGCGGATGGGCGAGCGCCAGGTACTGCTGGATCGCGGGCAGCTCGGTCAGCCGCTGCCCGTCCACGGCAAGCACCGGCACGCGCCCCTTCGGGTTGATCGCCAGGAACTCGGGCTGCTGCGTCGAGCCATCTCGCGCCGAAACCAGCGCGAGGCCGTAGGGCACGCCGAGTTCTTCGAGCGTGATGTGCACCGCCAGCGAGCAGGCGCCGGGCGAGTAGTACAGGAGCGGGACAGTCATGGGCAGGAGAAGTGAGCTTCGGCCCATTCTTCATTCATCCTGGTGACGGCTCAATGCATGTCAGTGTCTTTCACCTATCCGATTTCCGGTCTAATGCGGTGCATGGACCGCCTCAAGGCCATGCAGACCTTCGTGCAGATCGCCGAGCAGGGCAGCCTCACGCGCGCGGCGGGCGCGCTGGGGCACTCGCTGCCGGCCGTGGTGCGTTCGCTGGCGGCGCTGGAGTCGCACCTGGGCGTGCGCCTGTTCCAGCGCACGACGCGCCGCCTGGCGCTGACGGACGAGGGGCGCCGCTACCTCGAGCGGGCGCGCGAGGTGCTGTTCCTGGCCGACGCGGCCGACCGCGCCATCACGGACGAGGCGCGCGAGCCCGCGGGGCACCTCACGCTCACCGCGCCGGTGCTCTTCGGCCACATGCACGTGGCGCCGGTGCTGGTGGGCTTCATGCAGCGCCATCCGCGCATCCACTGCGACATGCTGCTCAACGACCGCAATGTCGACCTGCTGGAGGAAGGCATCGACGCCGGCGTGCGCATCGGCCGGCTGGAGGATTCCACGCTCGTCGCGCAGCAGCTGTGCAGCATCCGCCGCGTGGTGGTGGCCAGCCCGGACTTCCTGCGCGCGCACGGCACGCCGCGGCACCCGCGCGAGCTCTCGCGCCTGCCCATCGTGCGCGGGCGCATCGACGCGCCCGCGCAGTGGGGCTTCCAGGAGCAGGGCCGGCCGCTGAGCGTGCCGGTGTCGGGGCGGCTCGCCTTCAGCCAGCTGGCGCCCGCCATCGAAGCCTGCGCGGCCGGCATGGGCTTCGGCATCTTCTTTTCCTACCAGGTGGCGCATTTCGTCGCCCAGGGCCGGCTGGTGATGCTGCTGGAGGCGTTCGAGCCGCCGCCACGGCCGGTGAGCGTGGTCTACCCGCACGCCCGGCTGCTGCCGGCGCGCACCCGCGCCTTCGTCGACTGGATGAAGCAGGCGTTCCAAAGCTGGCCGCCCTCATGAAACATAGACAATGGCATTAAAGAACATGCCCCGTCATGAAGCACATCCTCCGTTCCTGGACCTTCTGGATCCGGCTCCCCCTGCACGGCCCATGCCGCGAGTACCTGGACCAGGTCACGCTGCCCCTGCTGCGCGGCCGGCCCGGCAACCTGTACGCCACGGCCCTGTTCCGCGATCTGCCCGACGGCACGGTGGAGGTGGTGGTCGCCTCGGTGTGGGAGAACATGGAGCGCATCCGCGGCCACGCAGGCGAGGACCTCCTCCAGCCCGCAGTGGCCCCGGAGATGCGCGCCAGAATGGTGGACCGCGACATCGTGGTCCGGCATACGCTCATCGATCCCGTCGACCTCTCCGCCGGCCTGCCGCCGGAGACGCTGACGGGCGGGCTCAGCCAGCTACCCGCGGTCTGACGCGCGAGGCGGCTTCCCGGGCGTGGCGGCGCGCCGCCTCCACGTCGTCTGCATGCGCCAGCGCCACCCCCATGCGGCGCCTGGCGAAGCTCTCCGGCTTGCCGAACAGACGCAGGTCGGTGCCGGGCACGGCCAGCGCCTCGTCCACCCCGTCGAAGACGATGCCCACCGCATCGACGCCACCGTAGATCACGGCGCTGGCGCCGGGGCTCTTCAGCGTGGTGTCCACCGGCAGGCCGAGGATGGCGCGCGCATGCAGCTCGAACTCGCTCTGCCACTGCGTGGCCA
The DNA here is from genome assembly GCA_047607325.1 of Xenophilus sp. Lineage (GTDB taxonomy): Bacteria > Pseudomonadota > Gammaproteobacteria > Burkholderiales > Burkholderiaceae_C > Xenophilus. Next base: position 2,612 of record JASGDG010000264.1, read on the forward strand.
GCGTCGCCAGGCCGGTGTCGTGCGGGCGCGGGCTCACCTCGCTGAACCAGACCTGCTCGCCCTGCACGAACAGCTCCACACCGAAGAGGCCGAGCCCGCCCAGGTCGGCCGTCACTTTCTGCGCGATCTCCTGCGCCTTTGCCAGCGCGGCGGGGTGCATGGGGTGCGGCTGCCAGCTTTCCACGTAGTCGCCGCTGACCTGCAGGTGGCCGATGGGCTGGCAGAACTGCGTCTGCACGCTGCCGTCCGCGCCGCGGGCGCGCACCGTCAGCAGCGTGATCTCGTAGTCGAAGTCGATGAAGCCCTCGACGATGACGCGGCCCTTGCTGACGCGGCCGCCGGCCATGGCGTAGTCCCAGGCCTTCTGCACCTCCTGCGGGCCGTCGATGCGGCTCTGGCCCTTGCCGGAGCTGCTCATCACGGGCTTGACGATGCAGGGGTAGCCGATGCCGTCGTCGATGGCGGCCTGCAGTTCGGCCAGCGAGTCGCAGAAGCGGTAGGGGCTGGTCGGCAGGCCCAGCGTCTCGGCGGCCAGGCGGCGGATGCCCTCGCGGTCCATGGTCAGGCGCGCGGCGCGGGCGGTGGGGATCACCGTCACCACGCCCGCGGCCTCCAGTTCCTCCAGCACCGGCGTGGCGATGGCCTCGATCTCGGGCACGACGAGGTCGGGCTTCTCCTGCTCGATCAGCGCCCTGAGCTGCGCCGGGTCGCTCATGGCGAGGGTGCGCGCGTGGTGCGCCACCTGCTGGCCGGGCGCGTTCTCGTAGCGGTCGACGGCGAGGGTCTCGACGCCCAGGCGCTGCAGCGCGATGAGCACTTCCTTGCCGAGTTCGCCGGAGCCCAGCAGCATCACGCGGGTGGCCTGGGGGGAGAGGGGGGTGCCGATGCGGGTCATGGGAAAAGGGTGTGCAGACAGACGGCCGCACTGTAAGGCAGCCGCGGCGCTGTCTATCATGCTGCGCATCCCCCGCCCTGCCGCCATGCACGAATCCCGCCTGAGCACCGCGCTGCGCAGCCTGTTGGCCGGCCCCCGGCTGATGCGCGTGCGCTCTGCGCGAAACACCCCATGACCCCCGACGACCTGCAGCGCCTCGCCACGATGCCCATGCCCTTCGGCAAGCACAAGGGCGCGCTGATGGCCGACCTGCCCGGAAACTACCTTGCCTGGTTCGCGCGCACAGGCTTTCCGAAGGGAGAGATCGGCCGGCTGCTCGCGCTGATGCACGAGATCGACCACAACGGCCTGCGGTCCTTGCTGGGGCCGTTGCGGCCGGCGGCCCGGCCGGACCGCGGGGACGGCCGGCCCTGAGCGGATACGGCGGCCGGCACCTTCAGCACCTCGATCTCCTCCGGCGTGCCTGGCTCCGCGAAGGACGCCCTGTTCCGGACCGCGCCGGGCCGCTCACTCGATGGTGGCGCCCGAGGCCTGCACGATGTCCTTCCACTTCAGGTAGTCGGTCTTCAGCAGTGCGGCGAACTGCTCCGGCGTCATGGCCTGGTACTCGGCGCCCTGCTCGTGAATGGCCGCCTGCACGTCGGCACGGTCGAGCAGCCGGTTGACCTCGGCGTTGAGCCTGGCCACCACCGCCTTCGGCGTGCCGGCGGGCGCGAACAGGCCATACCAGGTGCTGACGTCGAAGTCCCTGCCGTAGCCCAGTTCAGCCACGGTGGGGATGTCGGGCATCACGCTGCTGCGCCGGGCGGAGGTGACGGCCAGCGGCCGCAGCTTGCCGGACCTGAGCTGCGCGATGGCCGAGGGCAGCGAGGACACCATCAGGTCCACGTTGCCGGCCAGCACGTCCATCATGGCGGCGTTGCTGCCCTTGTAGGGCACGTGGCGGATCTGCACCTGCGCCGCGCGCTTGAAGATCTCGCCGGCCAGGTGGATGGTGGTGCCGTTGCCGGGCGAGCCGAAGGTGATGGCGTCGGGCGCCTTGCGCGCGGCCTCGACCACGTCCTTGAGCGAGTGGAAGCGCGACCCGGCGCGGGTGACGATGACCACCGGCGTGTAGGCCACGTGGGCGACGGCGGTGAAGTCCTTCACCGGATCGAAGCTCAGCCTCTTGTACAGCCAGGGGGCGACGACCATGTTGTCCTTCTGCCCCATGAGGATGTCGTAGCCGGTGGGCTGGGCGCGCGCCGCCTCGGCGACGCCGATGGTGCCGCCTGCGCCGCTGCGGTTGTCGGGAACCACCGCCCAATGCGCGGTCTCGCTGAGCTGGGTGGCGATCAGCCGCGAGAGGATGTCGGTGCCGCCGCCCGGCGGAAAGGGCACGATCAGGCGGATGGGCTTGGCGGGCCAGGCGGCCGCCTGGGCGAAGGCGGGGCCCGTCGCGGCGCCCAGGGCCAGGGCCGGCAGGGCGCTCAGCAGGGCGCGGCGGTGAATGTTCATGGGAACGTCCTCGTGTCTGTCTCTGTAGGGGGCCGCAAGTGTGCCCCAACCGGCGGCGGCCTCCTTCCCGCTGGCGACAGCGGGCTTGCCGAGGCTCGGTCATCTGCAGCGGAAATGCGGCCCACCATGCGGCCGCCGGCGTCGACGCGCGCCTCGCTCACGCGCTGCAGGAGGGCTTTCATGCCGGAGGCTCCCCGGCCCGCACGGCGCGCGCCTTCATGTTCAGCGGCAGCAGCTGCAGCGTGACGCGCAGGCCGGGCACGGCGTCCATCAGCGCCTGTTCCAGCGTGTCGCGCAGGCCTGCGGCGCGCTGCAGGCTCCGGTGGCCCGGCACGTGCATGTGGATGTCGGCGAACAGGCGCTGGCCGGAGCGCCGGGTGGCGATGTCGTCGAAGCGCAGCACGCCGCCCTCCGGCGCCCCGGCGGCGAAGCGGTCCAGCACGGCCTGGATCGCCGCCTGCTGCCCCGGTTCCAGCGCATGGTCCATCAGGCCCTGGCTGGAGCGCCAGACCAGCTGCATGCCCTCGCGCACGATGTTGGCCGCGACGGCCAGCGCCAGCAGCGGATCGAGCCATGCCCAGCCGGTGAGCAGCGCCGCCACCACGCCCGCCAGCACGCCGGCGGAGGTCCACACGTCCGCCATCAGGTGCCGGCCGTCGGCCTCCAGGGCAATGGAGCGGTGCACGCGCGCCGCCTTGAACATCTGCCGCGCCAGCGCCGCGTTCAGGCCGGTGCTCACGACCGACAGCGCCATGCCCCAGCCCAGCTGCTCCAGAGGGTGCGGTGCCCGCAGCCGGAAAACCGCCGCGCAGGCGATGGCCAGCGCCGCCGCGATGATCAGGATGCCCTCGAAGCCGGAGGAGAAATACTCGGCCTTGTGATGGCCATAGGGATGCCCCGCGTCCGCCGGACGTCTGGCGATGGTGATCATGGCCAGCGCGAACACGGCGCTGGCCAGGTTGACGAAGGACTCCATCGCATCCGAGATCAGGCCCATCGAATGGGTGATCCATCCCGCCGCCCCCTTGAGCAGGATGGTCAGCAGCGCGACGGCCACGGACAGCCGCAGCAGCGTCTGCGGCGCCGGCGCGGCGGCGGACGATCGCGATGAAGACTGGACACGGGAGGACGCCGGCGTTTCCGGCAAAAAAGCGCCGCGATTATCGCGGCCTGCCCGCTCGCTTACCATTGCGGCCTCGCGTCACCACCGCAGCACCATGACCTCCCGTCTGACGATCCTGTGCGCGGGCCTGCTGTCCGCAGCCGCGGCCTTCGCGCAGCAGCCGCCGGCCGCCCCCGGACCCGGATCCGAAATGCATGCCGGCGTCATCAAATCGGCGCAGGGCGACGTGCGCGTGCTCGGCCCCGATGGCAGCGGCCGCGCCGCCCGGCCGGGCGACAGCGTCTCGCCCATCGACCGCGTCAGCACCGGCCCGGACAGTGGCGCCAGCGTCGTCTTGCGCGACGGCACCGCGCTCGTGCTGGGCCCCGACTCGCGCGTCGACCTGAAGCAGTTCCACTTCGACGCCACGACGCAGGAAGGCAGCCTCTGGGTGTCGCTGCTGCGCGGCTCGATGCGCATGATCACCGGCCTGATCGGCAAGACCCAGCCCGACGCGGTGCGCGTGGAGACGCAGGCCGCCACCATCGGCATCCGGGGCACCGATTTCATTGTCACCGACCGCGGCCAGCCATGACAGTCGCCAGCATTTCCATGCTCCTCCCGGCTGCCGCGCGCCGCCTGTCCGGCGTCGTCCTGCTGGCCGGCGCCACCCTGCTGGCGGCCTGCTCCACACCCGCCACCCGTGTCGTGCTGTTGCCGCAGGACGACGGCAGGCCCTCGGCCGTGGTGGTGCGCACCGGCAGCGGCGAGCAGCGGCTCGACCAGCCCTACCAGCGGGCCACGGCGGCGCACGGCACGCAGGCGGCGCCCACCGTGGACACGGTCGACCCGGCGCAGCTGCGCAAGGACAACCCGCAGCTCTTCGCGCTGCGCCCCCCCGCGCCCCAGCACTACACGCTGTACTTCACCACCGGCGGCACGACGCTGACGGACGCCTCCCAGCAGACACTGCAGGAGATGCTGGCCGCCGCGCTGGCGCGGCCGGGCGCCGACATCGTGGTCGCCGGCCACACCGACACGGTCGGCCCGGGCCCGCGCAACGATGCGCTGTCGCACGAGCGCGCCGACAGCGTGCGGCAGATGCTGGTCCAGCGCGGCTTCCCTGCGGAGCGCATCGAGGCCGTGGGCCGGGGCGAACGCGAACCGGCGGTGCCCACCGCCGACGAGGTCGACGAGCCGCGCAACCGCCGCGTCACCATCGACGTGCGCTGACGGCGCGCGATTCAGCCGAGCGTGACGCGCGCGAACTTGCGCTTGCCCACCTGCACGACATAGGTGCCGGCCGGCAGCCTGAGGCCCTTGTCGCTCACCACGCTGGAGTCCACCCGCACGCCGCCGCCGTCGATCAAGCGGTTGCCCTCCGACGTGGACGCGGCCAGGCCGGCCTGCTTGAGCAGGTGGGCGATGCCCAGCGGCGCGCCCGAGAGCACCACCTCCGGGATCTCGTCCGGCACGCCGCCCCGGCTGCGGTGGATGAAGTCCTGCTCGGCCGCTTCGGCCGCCTGCGCGCTGTGGAAACGCGCGGTGATCTCCTTGGCCAGCAGCACCTTGGCGTCCCTGGGGTTGCGGCCGGCAGCCACCTCGGCCTTCAGCGCCTCAATCTCGGCCAGCGAGCGGAAGCTCAGCAGCAGATACCAGCGCCACATCAGATCATCCGAGATCGACAGCACCTTGGCGAACATGGTGTTGGCGTCCTCGCCGATGCCAATGTAGTTGCCCTTGCTCTTGGACATCTTCTCGACGCCGTCCAGCCCCTCCAGCAGCGGCATGGTCAGGATGCACTGCGGCTCCTGGCCCCATTCCTGCTGCAGGTGGCGGCCCACCAGCAGGTTGAACTTCTGGTCGGTGCCGCCCAGTTCGAGGTCGCTCTTCAGCGCCACCGAGTCGTAGCCCTGCATCAGCGGGTAGAGGAACTCGTGCACCGAGATCGACTGGCCGGCGTGGAAGCGCTTGTGGAAGTCGTCGCGCTCCATCATGCGCGCCACCGTGTATCTGGCGGCCAGCTGGATCATGCCGCGCGCACCCAGCGGATCACTCCACTCCGAGTTGTAGCGGATCTCGGTCTTCGATTCGTCCAGCACCAGTTTTGCCTGGGCGAAATAGGTTTCGGCATTCGCGCGGATCTGCTCGGCCGTCAGTGGCGGGCGGGTGGTGTTGCGTCCCGACGGGTCGCCGATCAGGCTGGTGAAGTCGCCGATCAGGAAGATGACCGTGTGGCCCAGGTCCTGCAGCTGGCGCAGCTTGTTGAGCACCACCGTGTGGCCCAGGTGGATGTCCGGCGCCGTCGGGTCCAGGCCCAGCTTGATGCGCAGCGGCTGGGCGGCGGCCTCCGAACGCTGGAGCTTGCGCACCCATTCGTCCCGGGGCAGGAGTTCGCTCACCCCGCGAAGTGAGATTTCGAGGGCCTCCTTTACACGATCTGAAAGCGGCTGACCAGTGACAGGTTCGGAAGTCATTCGTTTTTTGTGCAGGAAGGCAGCAGGTGGCGGCTATACTTCGCCGGTTTTCGCCAAAGCGGTGCATTTTAGGGGCAGCGCTTTTTCGCCCCGTCGGGCGCCGGCCGCGCGCCGCGGCAGCCGACGGCCGCCGAATCCGAACCGGGCTTTTCGAGTTTTGTCCAAACTGATCAACGGCATTCTGGCCGCTGAGGAGGCTTTCGCCTCCCGTGTGGCTCGCGTCGCCAGGGCCTGCCCCCGTCAGATCTCCACCGCCATCGCGGCGCTGCTGCTGTGCACCGGCGGCGGCGCCTTCGCCGTTGCCAGCCTGGGCCCCGACGCGGCCGACCTGCCGGTGCGCCAGATATTCGAAGCCGTCACGCCGCTGCCGCTGGCACGCCAGGGCATGGAACTGGACGGCTACCACTTCACCCTGTTCCGCAGCGAGCAGACGCGCGCCGGCGACACGGCCGAGGCCCTGCTCGGCCGACTGGGCGTGAGCGACGCCGCCGCCGCCGCCTTCGTGCGCGGCAATGCGCAGGCCCGCGCGGCACTCTTCAACCGCGTCGGCCGCACCATCGCGGCCGAGGTCGGCCAGGACGACCGGCTGCGCAAGCTTTCCGCGCGCTGGATCCCGGACGCCGACGGCAGCTTCCGCCGCTTCGTGATCGAGCGGACGCCCGGCGGCTTCGTCGCCCGCACGGAGGCCGATGCGCTGGAGCCCGGCACGCGCCTGGCCAGTGGCGTGGTGAAGAGTTCGCTCTTCGCCGCCACCGACGACGCCCGACTCCCGGACAGCGTCGCCGGCCAACTGGCGGACATCTTCTCGGACCAGGTGGATTTCCGCCAGCTGCGCAAGGGCGACCGCTTCGCCGTCGTCTACGAGACCTTCCAGGCCGACGGCCAGACCCTGCGCACCGGCCGCGTGCTGGCCGCCGAGCTGGAAAGCAGCGGCAAGACCTGGCAGGCGCTGTGGTTCCAGCCGCCCGGCAGCAAGGGCGGCTACTACCGGCCCAGCGGCGACAGCCTGCGCAAGGCCTACCTCAGCTCGCCGGTGGAGTTCAGCCGCGTCTCCAGCGGCTTCGCGATGCGCATGCACCCGATCCTGAACACCTGGCGCCAGCACCACGGCATCGACTTCGCGGCGCCCATGGGCACGCCGGTGCGTGCGGTCAGCGACGGCAGGGTGGATTTCGCCGGCCAGCAGAGCGGCTACGGCAACATCGTCGTCATCGGCCACCACGACGGGCAGCAGACGGCCTATGCCCACCTCTCGCGCATCGATGTGCGGGAAGGCCAGGCGGTCGAACAGGGCCAGACCATCGGTGCCGTCGGCGCGACCGGCTGGGCCACGGGGCCGCACCTGCACTTCGAGTTCCGCGTCAACGGCCAGTACCGGGATCCGAGCACCATCGCCCAGCAGAACGACGGCAGCACCGCCCTCACCGCCGCCACGCGGCCAGCCTTCGACAGGCTGGCGAAAGCCACCCGCACCGAACTGGACGCGGCCTTCTCGTTCATGCAGGCCAGCGCACAATAGCGCCTCCACCCCCGTCTTCGCGGCCTTCGCCCCGCCGCGCCGCATGGCCGCTCGCGGCCTGCAGAATGCGCGGCATGAACTCCATGACCCAGCTCTTCATCGGCCTGATGTCGGGCACCTCGCTCGATGGTGTGGACGGGGTGCTGGCCGAACTCGGCGACGGCCACATCGCCGTGCGCGCACATGCGGCCCGCCCCCTGGCACCCGCACTGCGAGGCGAACTGCTGGCCCTCAACACGCCCGGCGGCCCGGACGAACTGCACCGCGCCGCGCTGGCCGCCAACGGGCTGGTGCGTGTCTGTGCGGAGGTCGTGTCAGCCCTGCTCCACCCCACCGGACTGCCGCCCGCAGCGGTACGCGCCATCGGCGCCCACGGCCAGACGGTGCGTCACCGCCCCGGCGAGTTCGACGGCACCGGCTACACCCTGCAGCTCAACAACCCGGCGCTGCTGGCCGAATTGACCGGCATCGACGTGGTGGCGGACCTGCGCAGCCGCGACGTGGCCGCCGGCGGCCAGGGCGCACCGCTGGTGCCGGCCTTCCATGCGGCGCTGTTCGCGCGTGGCAGCGAGGGCGGCGTGGCCGTGCTCAACCTGGGCGGCATCGCCAACCTGAGCCTGCTGCCATCCGGCGGCGACGCGGTGCAGGGCTTCGACTGCGGGCCGGCCAATGCCCTGATGGACCACTGGTGCCAGCGCCACACCGGCGCGCCCCATGACGCCGGCGGCGCCTGGGCGGCCGGTGGTCGGGTGCTGCCGGAACTGCTGGCGCGGCTGCTGGCCGAGCCCTACTTCGCCCGCCCTGCGCCCAAGAGCACCGGACGCGACCTGTTCCACCCCGGCTGGCTGGCCGCCCGGCTCGGCGACGCGGCCTCGGCCGATCCGCGGGACGTGCAAGCCACCCTGGCGGAACTGACGGCGCGCACCTGTGCCGATCACCTGCGGCGCCATGGCGCCGGCCTGCCGCGCCTGATCGTCTGCGGCGGCGGCGCCTTCAACGTCCACCTGATGCAGCGGCTGGCCGCGCTGCTGCCGGGCGTGGCGGTCGAGTCCTCCGCCGCCCACGGCCTGCCACCGCAGCAGGTGGAGGCGGCCGCCTTCGCCTGGCTGGCCTGGCGCAGGCTCAGCCGCGCGCCGGGCAACCTGCCCGGCGTGACCGGCGCTGCCGGTCCACGCATCCTGGGGGCGGTGTACGCAGCCTGACCGGCCGCGCGATCAGCCCTGGCCCGACACCTCCGGCCCTTCCGGCTGCGGCGCCCGCGCCTCGGACGGCAGCTGCCAGAACACCGCCGCCGAAGCCAGCGTGATCAGCCCCACGGTGATGAACGTGGCCTGGAAGGCGTGCAGTGCCGCGCCCGGCGCCACCGCCGCGCCGAAGGCCGCGCTGAAGCCCGACAGCACCGCCCCCGCGATCGCCACGCCCAGGCTCATCGCCAGCATCTGCACCATCGACAGCAGGCTGTTGCCGCTGCTGGCGCTGGCGCCGTCCAGATCCTTCAGCGTGATGGTGTTCATCGCCGTGAACTGCAGCGAGTTGAAGGCGCCGAAGAGCGCCAGCAGCACGATGTGCAAGACGGCGGGCATGGCCGGCGTCGCCAGCGCGAAGCTGGCCATGAGCAGCCCGATGATCGCCGTGTTGGCCACCAGCACCGTGCGGTAGCCCAGGCGCAGGATCAGCGGCGTGGCCATGCGCTTCATTCCCATGCCGGCCAGCGCGGTGGGCAGCATCATCAGGCCGGCATCGAAGGGCGAGTAACCCAGCGACACCTGCAGCGAGATCGGGATCAGGAAAGGCATCGCCCCGCTGCCCAGCCGGCAGAACAGGTTGCCCAGCAGCCCGACCGACAGCGTGCGCACGTGGAACAGCTCCGGCAAGAACAACGGCCGCGGATGGCGCGCCGCATGCAGCCAGTACACCACCGCCGCCACGAATCCGAAGACCGCCAGCACCGCCGCGTTGCCGCGGCCCAGGCCCATTTCCGTGCCGCCCTCGATGGCCAGCGAGATCGACACCATGCCGAAGGCCAGCAGCGCATAGCCCCCCAAGTCGAAGCGCGGCGTGCCGGCGTTGCGCGCATCCGGCATGAAGCGCCAGGTGGCCAGCAGGCCCACCAGCCCCACCGGCAGGTTGATCAGGAAAATCCAGTGCCAGGTGGCGATCTGCACCAGCCAGCCGCCCAGCGTGGGGCCCAGCAGCGGGCCGATCAGGCCGGGAATGGCGACGAAGGACATGGCCTGCAGGAACTCCCCTCGCGGGAAGGTGCGCAGCACCGCCAGCCGCCCCACCGGCAGCAGCAGCGCCCCGCCCAGCCCCTGCAGCACCCGCGAGGCCACCAGCTGGCCCAGGCCGTGCGAGGCGGCGCAGGCCAGCGAGCCGAGCGAGAACAGCGTGATCGCCAGCATGAACACCCGGCGGGTGCCGAAGCGGTCCGCCAGCCAGCCCGAGGCCGGGATCAGCATGGCCATCGTCAGCGAATAGGCCACCACCACTGACTGCATGCGCAGCGGGCTCTCGCCCAGGCTGGCGGCCATGGCCGGCAGCGCGGTGTTGATGATGGTCGCGTCCAGCGTCTGCATGAAGAAGCCGACCGCGACCAGCCACAGCAGCAGGCGGCGGCTGCCGGCGGTGGAGGCCAGGGGTGCGGCGGTGGAATCACTCATCGTGGAACGCACTCAGGACGTGAAGGCAGACTCCACGCGTCCCGCCCCGGGGGGCGCCACCCCGCACGGGGACAGTGTCATCCCGGGGCGGTCCGACGATGAAAAATGGCCCCTTCGGCCAAACGCTTCGCGTCTGCCCGATCCCCCGAGGGGATGCTTTTTCATCTTGGGGCGGCCCGGCGATGAAAAAGCCGCCCGGAGGCGGCTTCTTGCAGAGGGAGGAGAGGACCACCCGGCTCACGCCGAGAAGCTGGAGCCGCAGCCGCAGGTGCTGGTGGCGTTGGGGTTCTTGATGACGAACTGCGCGCCCTGCAGGTCTTCCTTGTAGTCGATCTCGGCGCCGACCAGGTACTGGTAGCTCATGGCATCGATCAAGAGCGACACGCCGTTCTTGGTCATGGTCGTGTCGTCCTCGTTGGCGATCTCGTCGAAGGTGAAGCCGTACTGGAAGCCCGAGCAGCCGCCGCCCTGCACGAACACGCGCAGCTTCAGGTCGGGATTGCCCTCTTCGGCGATCAGGTCGGCCACCTTGGCGGCCGCACTGTCCGTGAAGATGATCGGTTCTGGCATCGCCTCGGGCGAGGCGAGGGTTTCTTCGGCAACAGCGCTCATGGCAGGTACTCCGATGCTCCGTGGAGCCGTGGCGGCCGCGTTGGCGAAAGCTGAGCGGCCAAGTTGGAAATGCTAACGCAGACAAAGAAAAACCGCCCGGAGGGCGGTTTTTCTGGCTGCCGGCACGCAGATCAGCGCTTGCTGAACTGCTTGCGGCGGCGTGCGGAGTGCAGGCCGACCTTCTTCCGCTCCACCTCGCGCGCGTCGCGGGTCACGAAGCCGGCCTGGCTCAGCACCGGCTTGAGGTTCGCGTCGTAGTCGATCAGCGCGCGGGTGATGCCGTGGCGCGTGGCGCCGGCCTGGCCCGATTCGCCGCCGCCGTGGACGTTGACCTGGATGTCGAAGCTCTCAAGGTTCTCGGTCAGCGCCAGCGGCTGCTTGGCGATCATGATCGAGGTCTGGCGGCCGAAGAACTCTTCGATCGGCTTGCCGTTGACCGTGATCTTGCCGGTGCCCTTCTTGAGAAACACGCGGGCGACGCTGGACTTGCGACGGCCGGTGCCATTGTTCCAATCACCAATCATCTCAAGACTCCTCAGATTTCCAGGGCCTGGGGCTGCTGCGCGCTGTGCGGATGCTCCGCGCCGCCGTAGACCTTCAGCTTCTTGATCATGGCATAGCCCAGCGGGCCCTTGGGCAGCATGCCCTTGACGGCCTTCTCCAGCGCACGGCCGGGGTGCTTGGCCTGCAGATCGCGGAAGTTGGTGGCCGTGATGCCGCCGGGATAGCCCGAGTGACGGTAGTACACCTTGTCGAGCGACTTGGTGCCGGTGACCTTGAGCTTGGAGGCGTTGACGACGACGATGAAATCGCCGGTATCGACGTGAGGCGTGTAGATGGCCTTGTGCTTGCCGCGCAGACGGAGGGCCACTTCGCTGGCGACCCGTCCGAGAACCTTGTCGGTTGCGTCAATCACAAACCACTCGTGCTTCACGTCAGCGGGCTTGGCGCTGAACGTAGACATGAGATTTTCCTTGTGCGGAAATGGTTTGGCGGGCCCTTTTCCACGGTCGGCCTTCCTCTGAAGGGAAGCTCTTAGGTGGGAGATGTGTCGCTTTGCCGCGGGGCCCGGAAATCGCTGCAAAGTCGGCTATTGTAATGCGCTGCGGCCGGTTTGCCCAGAACCTCCCGGCAGGAACGACAATCCGCGCCATGTTCAGCTACCGCCACGCCTTCCATGCCGGCAACCATGCCGACGTGCTCAAACACACGGTGCTGGCCGCCGTGCTGGAGCACCTGCTGCGCAAGGACACGCCACTGACCGTGGTGGACACGCACGCCGGCGCCGGCCTGTACCGGCTGGACGGCGACTACGCCGGCACCAGCGGGGAGGCGGCGGAAGGCGTCTTGCGCCTGCTGGCGGCCGATACAGCCGCCGAGCCCCCGGCGCCGGCGCTGGCGCGCTACCTGGAGGTGCTGCGCGCCTTCAACCCGGGCGGCGGCCACCGCGTGTACCCGGGCTCGCCCTTCATCGCCCAGCACCTGCTGCGCCCGCAGGACCGGCTCAAGCTGTGCGAACTCCATCCGACCGATTCACGCACGCTGGCGGCCAACATCGCCCAGTTGGAGGCCGGCCGCCAGGTGGCGGTGCTGCGCGAGGACGGCTTCGGCACGGCCACGAAGTTCCTGCCGCCGCCCTCGCGCCGCGCCCTGGTGCTGGTCGATCCCAGCTACGAGCTCAAGACCGACTACGCCCGCACAAGCGGCTTCGTGGCCGAAGGCCTGAAGCGCTTCGCCACCGGCGTGTACGCCGTGTGGCACCCGATCATTCCGAGGCCGGAAGCACACGAGCTGCCGCGCCGCCTGCGCACGCTGGCCGCCCGCGCCGGCAAGCCCTGGCTGCACGCGACGCTGACGGTCAAGTCGAGCAGGCTGGCGGTGGCGCCCGACGGCCAGACGCGCCGGCCCGGCCTGCCGGCCAGCGGCATGTTCATCGTCAACCCGCCCTGGACGCTGGCGGAACATCTGCGGCCCGCGCTGGCGCAGCTGGCGCAGCGGCTGGCGCAGGACCGGCACGCGGCCTTCACGCTGGACGGCGGCGGTCCCTGAGACGCACGGCAAGGCGCGTCTCAGGGCCGGGCGGCGCTACTTCCTGCGCCGGCGCCAGGCGTGGGCCGCGGGGTTTTTCTGCGCCGGGCCGGCCTCGAAGTCCGCCGCTGGCGCGGACAGGCCATCCGCCGCGGCGACGGGCTCGCCGTTGCAGCGGCCGCCCTCCTGGCCGATCAGGGTCAGCGTCACCTGCTTGATGCCCAGCCCGATCATGTCGATCTGCTCGGCCGCGGCGCGGCTGAGGTCGATGATCCGGCCCGCCGCATAGGGGCCGCGGTCATTGACGCGCACCAGCACCTCCTTGCCGTTGATCAGGCTGCGCACGCACACGCGCGTGCCGAAAGGCAGCGTCTTGTGCGCCGCCGTGAAGGCCCCCATGTCGAAGCGCTCGCCGTTGGCCGTCCTGCGCTGGTGGAACTCCATGCCATACCAGGAGGCGCCGCCGCGCTCGTACACCTCGCCGGGCGGCTGATCGCGGGACGGCCCCCCGTCGTCGGGCGGCGGATCGCCCTCGGCGCGGCCCATGGCCAGGTCGTAGCGCACGGGCGGCACCAGCGACCGCGGCGCATCGGCCGGGATGCTGGCCTGCCGGGCCAGCGGCTTGAGCGGCTGCGTGGGCACGTTTGCCTGCGCAGGCTCGCCGGGCGGCGGCGTGGCGCAGGCACCCAGCAGGCTCAACAGCCCGGCGGCGCCCAGCAGGCGCGCCCGCCGCGCCACGGATGCCGCCCTCATGCCCCCCAGCCCAGCCGCTGCAGCACGCCCAGCGTGGCCTGCGACTGGTTCATCGTGTAGAAGTGGATCGCGGGCGCGCCGCCGGCTTGCAGGCGCTCGCACAGGAGGCTGACCACGTCCAGGCCGAAGGCGCGGATGGAAGCACTGTCGTCGCCGAAGGCCTGCAGTCGAAGCCGGATCCAGCGCGGGATCTCGGCCCCGCAAGCATCCGAGAAGCGCATCAGCTGCGTCGAGCTGGTGATGGGCATGATGCCGGGCACCACGGGCACGTCGAGCCCCAGCGCCCGCACGTCGTCGACGAAGCGGAAATAGGCCTCGGGGCTGAAGAAGTACTGGGTGATGGCCGAGTCGGCCCCGGCCTGCACCTTGGCGGCGAAGGCGCGCAGGTCGGCCTCGGGACTGCGCGCCTGCGGATGCATCTCGGGGTAGCAGGCCACCTCGAGGTGGAAGTCGCGCCCCGTTTCTTCGCGGATGAAGCGCACCAGGTCGCTGGCGTACTGGAACTCGCCGCCGATGCCGTAGCCGCTGGGCAGGTCGCCGCGCAGCGCCACCAGCCGCTTGACGCCCATCGCCTTCAGCTCGGCCAGATGCGCGCGCGCCGTCTCGCGCGTGGCGCCGATGCAGGAGAAATGGCTGGCGGCATCCACGCCCTCCTCCAGGATCTCGCGCACCGTACCGAAGGTACCGGCCTGGGTGGAGCCGCCCGCGCCGTAGGTGACGGAGCAGAACTGCGGCTTCATCGCGTAGAGCTGCCGGCGCACGGCGCGCAGCCTGGCCACGCCCTCGGGCGTCTTGGGAGGGAAGAACTCGAAGCTCAGGGGCAGGGGCATGGGCGGTGACCTCTCTGTCTGTTGTCTGTCTCGTCGTTGCTGCCGGGCGTTCACGCGCCACCAGGACGGACCGCGTGGACGAAGAACTCGCGGTTGCCGTCGCCGCCCGCGATGGGACTGGGCAGCCAGTGCCGCACCGGCAGGCCCAGTGTGGCGCAGGCCTCGCGCAGCCGCTGCTCGACCAGCGCGTACAGCGCCGGGTCGCGCACGATGCCGCCCTTGCCCACCTGCGCCGGCTGCAGTTCGAACTGCGGCTTGACCAGCATCAGCAGGTGCCCGCCCGGCCGCACCAGCGGCACCAGCGCGGGCAGCACCAGCGTCAGCGAGATGAAGGACAGGTCGCCGACCGCTAGGTCGAAGGGCGGCGGAGCACCCGCTTTCGTCAGATCGGCCGCACTCAGCGTGCGGGCGTTGACCTTCTCGAAGGCCTTCACGCGCGCGTCGCCGCGCAGGCGCGGATGCAGCTGGCCGTGCCCGACATCCACGCCGACCACCCGTGCCGCACCGTGCTGCAGCAGGCAGTCGGTGAAGCCGCCGGTGGACTGGCCCACGTCCAGGCAGCGCCAGCCATCAACCTTCAGGCCGCAGGCCGCCAGCGCGCCTTCCAGCTTCAGGCCGCCGCGCGAGACATATCGAGCCTCGGCGGCGTCCGCAAGTTCCAGCTCCGCAGTGTCGGGGATCTCGTCGCCGCTCTTGCCCACGCGGCGCCAGGGCGCCGAGGCCTGCACCCGCCAGCGCAGGCCGCTGGCGATCAGCCGCGCCGCCTGCGAGCGCGAGGCGGCCAGGCCGCGTTCGACGAGGAGCTGGTCGGCACGCATGGCAGGCGTGAACGGCCGGCGCAGGGCGGCGCGCTCAGTACCGATAGGTGTCGGGCTTGTACGGCCCCTGCACCGGCACGCCGATGTAGGCGGCCTGCTCCCTGGTCAGCTTCGTGAGCTGCGCGCCCAGCTTCGACAGCTGCAGCCGCGCGACCTTCTCGTCCAGATGCTTGGGCAGCACGTACACCTTGCCGGCCTCGTATTCCTTGGACTTGGTGAACAGCTCGATCTGCGCGATGGTCTGGTTGGCGAAGCTGGACGACATCACGTAGCTGGGGTGGCCCGTGGCACAGCCCAGGTTCACCAGGCGCCCCTTGGCCAGCAGGATGATGCGCTTGGCGGGCTTCCTGCCCTGCTTCGGGAAGATCACGTGGTCCACCTGCGGCTTGATCTCTTCCCACTGGCAGTGCTTCTCCAGCGAGGCGACGTCGATCTCGTTGTCGAAGTGGCCGATGTTGCAGACGATGGCCTGGTCCTTCATCGCCGCCATGTGCGCGTAGGTGATGACGTCACGGTTGCCGGTGCAGGTGACGAAGATGTCGGCCTTGTCGGCGGCCTCCTCCATCGTCACGACCTTGTAGCCCTCCATCGCGGCCTGCAGGGCGTTGATCGGGTCGATCTCGGTCACCCAGACCTGGGCCGACAGCGCGCGCAGCGCCTGGGCCGAGCCCTTGCCCACGTCGCCGTAGCCGCATACCACGGCCACCTTGCCGGCCACCATCACGTCGGTGGCGCGCTTGATGCCGTCCACCAGCGACTCGCGGCAGCCGTACAGGTTGTCGAACTTGCTCTTGGTCACCGAGTCGTTGACGTTGATCGCGCGCAGCGCCAGCGTGCCCTTGGCCGACATCTCCTGCAGGCGGTGCACGCCGGTGGTGGTCTCCTCGGTCACGCCGATGATGTTCTTCAGGCGGCGGCTGTACCACGTCGGGTCGTCCTTCAGGCGGGCCTTGATGGCGGCGTGCAGGATCTTCTCTTCCTCGCTCTTCGCGCGGCCCAGCGCCTTGATGTCCTGCTCGGCGCGCGCGCCCAGGTGCATCAGCAGCGTCGCGTCGCCGCCGTCGTCCAGGATCATGTTCGGGCCTTCGGCCTTGCTGCCCCTGGCACCGAAGTCGAAGATGCGATGCGTGTAGTCCCAGTAGTCCTTCAGCGACTCGCCTTTGATGGCGAACACCGGCGTGCCGGCCGCGGCGATGGCGGCGGCGGCATGGTCCTGCGTCGAGAAGATGTTGCACGAGGCCCAGCGCACCTCGGCGCCCAGCGCCTGCAGCGTCTCGATCAGCACCGCGGTCTGGATCGTCATGTGCAGCGAGCCGGCGATGCGCGCCCCCTTGAGCGGCTGGCTCCTGGCGTACTCGTCGCGGATCGCCATCAGGCCGGGCATCTCGGTCTCGGCGATGGCGATCTCCTTGCGGCCCCAGGCGGCCAGGCCCAGGTCGGCGATCGCGCAATCGACGTTGGTCAGTTGTTGGGAAGTGGCTGGCGCGTTCATCAATGCTCCATACGGCAGGTTGAAGACGACCACGTTCTGGGGAAACTCACCGCACAGAGCCGTGGGCGAGCGTCGTTGCGGGAAGAAGGGCTCCGAGCCTCACGGCCGCTCCGCACCAGGCGGAGGGACGCTGCAACGCTCCTCGGAAGTCGGGCCCGATTATAGAAAGTGCGCCGTATCCCGCTGACGCCCGTCGTGCAAGCTCCCTCGCGAGGCTGACCGCCGCTGGTTTCCCCCAGTCGGCGCGTCTTGCGCCGCGCCTAGCATCCGTGGCCAAAGGAGGACAAGCGCCATGGACGAAGAAAACCACCGCCGCCGAACATCGATGCCCCCGTTCTTCGCGCACTCGCTGCCCGGCGAGGACGAATCGCGTTGGCAGCCGCTGGCGGCGCACTTGTTGAACGTCGGTGCGGCTGCCGGGGAATCCGCCAGTGTCTTCAATGCCCAGATGCTGGCCACCGTGCTGGGCTGGCTGCACGACCTCGGCAAGTACACCCTGCCCTTCCAGGAACGGCTTCGCGGCAGCCCCCTGCGCGTCGATCACTCGACGCATGGCGCACGCATGGCGCAGCAGCATCTGGGCCCAGCCGGCCAGTTGCTGGCTTATGCCATTGCCGGGCACCACGCCGGGCTGGCCAACGGTCGGGGCGAAGGCGAACGCACGGTGCTGGCCGACCGGCTCACGGCGGAGCTGCCGGTGCTGGACCCGGCCTGGCGGCAGGACATCACCCTGCCGGACAAGCTCGGGATGCCGGCCGGCTTCAAGCCCTATGGCCAGGATCGGCGGCAGGCCAAGGACCGGCTGCCCTTCCAGCTCGCCTTCCTCACGCGCATGCTGTTCTCGTGCCTGGTCGATGCGGATTTCATCGACACCGAGCGCTTCTATCTCCAGGCCAATCAGAAGCCCGACCACCGCAGTTCAGGCCAAGCCGCGCCATCGCTGGAGGCTCTACGCGACCAACTCGACGGTCATCTGGGCCAATTCAGGGCTGACAGCGGCGTGAACCGCCTGCGCAGCGACATCCTGCGCCACGTCCGCCGACAGGCCACGCTCGACCCCGGACTGTTCTCGTTGACCGTGCCGACCGGCGGTGGCAAAACCCTCGCCTCGCTGGCCTTCGCGCTGGACCACGCCATCGTGCACGGATTGCGGCGCGTCATCTTCGTGATCCCGTTCACCAGCATCGTCGAGCAGAACGCCGCGGTGTTCCGCAAGGCCCTGGGGCCGCTGGGCGAGGCGGCGGTGCTGGAACATCACAGCGCCTTCGTCCAGGCCGATCCGCCACGCGACGACCCCGAGCGCTATCAGTCCCTGGAGAAGCTGAAGCTGGCCATGGAGAACTGGGATGCGCCCATCGTCGTCACGACCGCCGTGCAGTTCTTCGAAAGCCTGTTCGCGGCCAAGCCCTCGCAGTGCCGCAAATTGCACAACATCGCCGGCAGCGTGGTCGTGCTCGACGAGGCCCAGACCATGCCGCTGAAACTGCTGCGCCCCTGCGTGGCCGCGATCGACGAACTCGCGCGCAACTACCGCAGCAGCGTGGTGCTGTGCACGGCCACGCAGCCCGCGCTGGAAGCACCGGCCTTCGAAGGTGGCCTGACTGGCGTGCGTGAACTGGCACCCGAACCGCCTCGGCTGTTCAAGCAGCTGGAGCGGGTGCGGGTGCGGCACCTGGGCGTCTTGAGCGACGAGGCGCTGGCCGGACACATGCGCTCGCGCGAGCAGGTGTTGTGCATCGTCAACAACCGCCGTCATGCGCGTGCGGTCTACCAGGCCATGGCCGATCTGCCCGGCGCGCGCCA
>JASGDG010000265.1:0-2693 GCA_047607325.1 Xenophilus sp.
CCACCTTCAGGCCCTGCCGCGCCAGCACCTCGGGCAGGCCGGCCACGCGCAGCGCGTCGGGCCCCATGCCGGCGCCGCGCACGCTGGCGCCCACGTCGGTGGGCGCGCCGATGAGTCGGACGGTGTTCATGGCGGGCAGTGTAGGGAGCCGCTGTGGCAATAGGGCAATTGCCCTAAGTTCCCGCGCTTTCTGGCTTCACCGCCCCAGGGCTTCGGCGGGAAGATCGCGCCATTCCCATTCCACCCGAGGAACCGACCATGACCACCGACACCGCCACCTCCCTGCACGCCATCGCCATCGACGTGGTGGGCCAGTACAACGCCGCCGGCAAGCACCTGCTGGGCGCCTGGCGCACCGGCGCGCAGCGCCTGCTGGACGGCGCGGCCGCCCGCACGCCCGCGGCGCCGGCCTTCGTCGGCGAGAAGATCGGCCAGCAGCTGGCCGACGCGCAAGCCAAGTTCAACGGCTTCCTGGCTGGCCGGCTGGAGAAGGACGCCGCCCTGGCCGCCAAGGTGATGGACATCGTGGCCGACCGCACCACCGGCGGCATCCAGGCCGTGGCCGATGCCGCCCAGAAGGTGAAGGGCGAGCCCGGCGTGTCGCTGCTGAACACGCTGCGCGCGCTGCACCTGCCGCTGGCGCAGATCTCCCTGAAGGTGGCCGACAGCATCGCCACCGGCGCCGGCCAGCTGGAGGCGCGCGTGGCCGGCACGGCAGAATCGGCCGATGCGCCCTGACGACTGAAGACTGCGATGGCCACCCGACGCTCCAGCGCTCCCGCCGACACCCCGCCGCCGCCCCGGCCCCGCCGGGCCGCCGCGCGCCAGCAAGACCCGGCCGAGCCGAAGGAGGACCCGGGCGCCAGCCTCTGGCGCGCCGGCCTGAAGGCGCTGGACACCGTGCGGCAGGACGCCGCGCGCCGCCACGCCAGCGTGATCGAGTCGCTGCTGGGCATCGCCCCGGTGCGCCGCGTGGTCGAGGAAGCCGCCACGCCGCGCGGCGTCTTCCCCGGCCTGGACGCCTTCGGCCTGCGCAAGTTCGAGGACGTGTTCGACCAGCGCGTGGCCGCGGCCCTGGAACGGCTGGGCATGCCCACGCGCGACGAACTGCTGGCCCTGCGCGCGCAGCTCGACGCAGTGCTCGCCCAACTGGAGCGCCTGGACGCCGCGCCGGCCGCCAAGCCGGCGGCGAAGAAGAAGGCCCCCGCGCGCCGCGCACCCTCGGCCGGCTGAACGCCCGGGACACGACGGGCACCGCGTGGCCGGCCAATCCACCCGCGAACGCATCCTGCAGGCCAGCCTGCAGCTGTTCAACGAGCACGGCCTGGCGGCCGTCTCGACGCACCGCATCGCCGCCGAGACCGGCATCAGCCCCGGCAACCTGCACTACCACTTCAGCACCAAACAGAAGCTCGTCGAATGGCTGCTGCGCCGCTTCGAGGAGCGCATCGACGCGCTCGACGCCTCGGCCGGCGGCATCCGCGCCATCGACGACCTGTGGCTGGCGCTGCACCTGCGCTTCGAGGCGATCCAGGCCTGGCGCTTCGTCTACCGCGACATGGGGCACCTGGCGCTGGAGTACCCGCCGCTGGGCCGGCGCATCCGCGAGCTCAACGGCCGCAGCCTGGTGGCGGCGCAGGCGCTGTGCGAATCGCTGGCGGCCGCCGGCGTGATCGACGCCACGCCCGAGCAGGCGCAGACCCTGGCGCTGCAGATCGTCTTCACCACCACCTGCTGGCTCGGCTTCGAGCAGATGGTGCCCGGCCCCGCACAACGTCCCCAGGGCGACACCGGATTGGCGGCGTATTACACGCTGACGCTGGTTTCCCCCTATGTGTCCCGCGAATCCAGGGCGTACCTTGACTACCTGAGGGCCAAGTACCTCGGCTGACCTACCGGAGAAAAGAAGCATGTCGAACCCCGCATCCACCGCTGCTGCCGACGACCATCACGGCACGGTGCCGCCGCCTGCGCGCCTGCTGATGCTGGCCGAGGGCCGCGCCTTCTGGGAGCTCGGCGCCACGCTCGCCATCTGGCCCTGGCTGCAGTTGGCGCCGCGCGGCGACGGCCACCCCGTGCTGGTGCTGCCCGGCCTGGTGGCCAGCGACGCCTCCACGCGCCTGCTGCGCCGCTACCTCAAGGGCCGCGGCTACGACGCGCACGGCTGGGGCCTGGGCCGCAACTTCGGCCCGCGCGAAGGCGTGGAAGCCGGCATGGAGCGCCTGCTGCAGGAGCTGAGCGAGCGCCACGGCCGCAAGGTCAGCCTGGTCGGCTGGAGCCTGGGCGGCGTCTACGCCCGGATGCTGGCCCACAGGCACCCCGACCGGGTGCGCAACGTCGTCACCCTGGGCAGCCCGCTGCGCGGGCATGCGCAGTCCACCAACGCCTGGCGCGTCTACGAGCTGGTCAGCGGCCGCAGTTCGCGCGACCCGGAACGCATGCGCCTGGTGACACCCCTGCCCGAAGTGCCCGCCACCTCCATCTACAGCCGCAGCGACGGCGTGGTGGCCTGGCAGTGCAGCCTCAACGAAGCCGGCCCGCAGGCCGAGAACATCGAGGTGCTGGCCAGCCACATCGGCCTGGGCGCCCACCCCGCCGTGCTGTACGCCGTGGCCGACCGGCTGGCGCAGCCCGAAGGCGCATGGAAGCCCTTCGACGGAAGGCTGATGGGGCCGCTGGTGTATCCGGATCCG
>JASGDG010000266.1:0-2527 GCA_047607325.1 Xenophilus sp.
CAAGCGCATCGGCCTGACCATGAAGCTGGACGCGCCCACCGGCGCCCGGCGCGACGGCCCGCGCGAGAACCGCTTCGAGGGCGCGGGGCGGGGGCAGGGCGGCCGGCGCGACAGCGCGCCACAGCCCGGGGGCCAGATGGCGGCCGCCTTCGCCAAGCTGCAGGGTTCACGTCGCTGAAATCTTCTCGAATCGAGAATCAGGAAATAATTAAGCGATTGATTTGAAAAGAATTTATTCGATAAAATCTTATCGAAAATCTTTTCAGATCAATGCCAGCCCCTGCCGCCTCCAACCCCGACGCGCTACGCCAGCACCTGGCGCGGCAGCCGGCGGCGAGCGCAGCCGATCTGGCCTCGGCGCTCGGCGTCAGCGTTCCCACTGTCCATCGCCTGCTGGCCAAGCTCCCCGCCGGGGAGTTGCTGAGCGCCGGCAAGGCCCGCCGTGCCCGCTACGCGCTGGCGCGCCCGCTGCGCGGCGGCCCGGCGGTGCTGCCCGTCCATGCGGTGGACGCGGCGGGCCGCCTCCATGCCTTGGGCCCGCTTGCCCTGACCCGTCCGGAAGGCAGCCTGATGGACCTGGCCGGCACCGCCTGGCCGGTGCCCGAGGAGGCGCGTGATGGCTGGTGGCCCGGCCTGCCGTATCCGCTGCACCAGATGCGTCCCCAGGGCTACATGGGACGCCAGTTCGCGCGGGCCGAGCACCGGCGCCTGCAGGTCCCCGCCGACCTGGCGCAGTGGAGCGACGACGACGCACTCTTCGCGATCAGCCAGGCGGGCAGTGACCTGAGCGGCGACCTGATCGTCGGCGACGCGGCCTGCGAGCTGTGGCTGGCCGAACGCGCCTCGGGCATCGAGCCGACGCCCGAAGCGCGGACGGTCGGCCACTATGTCGAGCAGGCGACCCTCGCCGTCGCGACGGGTGTCGCAGGTTCCAGCGCCGCGGGCGAGTTCCCCAAGTTCACGGCACGCCGCCAACTGGCCGGCGCGGCCACGCCGCACGTGATCGTCAAGTTCTCCGGCGCCGAGGACTCGGCCACCGTGCGCCGCTGGGCCGACCTGCTGGTGTGCGAGCACCTGGCCCTGCTGCACGCGGCGACGCTTCCCGGGCTGCGCTCCGCGCGCAGCCGGGTGCTGCAGGGGGAAGGACGCACCTTCCTGGAAGTGGAACGCTTCGACCGCCACGGTGACGCCGGCCGCAGCCCGCTGGCGGCGCTGGACGTGCTCGACGCCGCCTTCGTCGGCAGCACGGCCATCGACTGGCCTCGGGTCGCGGCCAGGCTGGGTGCGCTCGGCCTGCTGGACGATGCCGCGCAGGCCGCGGTGCAACGCCTGTGGTGGTTCGGCCGGCTGATCGGCAACAGCGACATGCATCCGGGCAACCTGGCCTTCCAGCCGGCGCAGGGGCGCCTGCGGCTGGCTCCGGCCTTCGACATGCTGCCCATGCGGCTGGCGCCGCTGCCCGGGGGTGAAGTGCCGGACCGTGCGCCCGAGTTCGCCCTGCCGCAGCCCGCGCAGCGCGCCGCGTGGCTGGACGCCTGCGCGGCGGCGCTCGGCTTCTGGCGCGAGGCAGCGGGCGACACGCGCATCAGCCCGGCCTTTCGCGCCACCTGCACCGCGCATGCCGAGGCGCTGGACCGCCTGCGCGAGCGGGCCTGACGCGGCCTGCCGGGCAGGCCCGGCACCGCTCTTGCACAATCGCGCCCGTCCATGAAAGCGCTTCGCATCCACGCCGGCCCGGCGGCCCGGGCCCACATCGCCGAGCACGGGCTCGCGCCGTCGCACGTGAAGGTCATCCCCGGCGCCGCGGGCGGGCCCAAGGGGCTGATCCTCGGGCCGCTGGACCGCTTTCTCTTCGGCGAGTGGCTGCCGCAGTCCTCGCAGCCCATCGACCTGGTCGGCGCCTCGATCGGCGCCTGGCGGCTGGCGACGGCCTGCCTGCACGACCCGGCCGAGGCCTTCGCCCGCTTCGAGCACGACTACGTGCACCAGCGCTTCGACACCCCGCCCGGCCAGAAGCGCATGACGGCCGCGCAGGTCAGCGCCGATTTCAGCCGCAACCTGCAGGGCTTCTTCGGCGGCCGCGTGGGCGAGGTGCTGGCGCACCCGCGCTACCGTCTGCATGTCGTCACGGCACGCGGCCGCCACATCCTGGGACGCGAGGGCCGCGCACGCACCGTCGCCGGCTACCTGGGCGCCTTCGCCAGCAACAGCCTGAGCCGGCGCAGCCTGGGCGCCTGGCTGGAGCGCTGCGTGTTCTCGGTGTCCGGCGCGGCGCTGCCCTTCGACACGCTGGACTTCCACACGCGCCGCGTGGCGCTGAACGCGGCCAACTTCCAGCCGGCGCTGCAGGCCTCCTGCTCCATCCCCTTCGTGCTGCAGGCGGTGCACGACATCCCCGGCGCGCCGCCCGGCGCCTACTGGGACGGCGGCATCACCGACTACCACCTGCACCTGCACTATCGGGCGGCGGGGGGCATCGTGCTCTACCCGCATTTCCAGAGGGCGGTGGTGCCCGGCTGGCTGGACA
>JASGDG010000267.1:0-4628 GCA_047607325.1 Xenophilus sp.
AGCGCGTGGAGATTGGCAAGGCGCTGGAGGACGAGCTCAGTAAGCGACATGGCCGGAATCAGCACTCAAAAGAGGAGGTGGAAAATTTTCCACCTCCTACCGCAGGCAAGACCCGTGACATCGCCGCCAAGGCCGCCGGCTTCGGCAACGGCAAGACCTACGAGCAGGCAGGCTTCGTCATCAGCCTGAACCTGCATCGCCGCCACCTGACGGAATCGCAGCGTGCTGCTGTGGCGGCGAAGCTGGCGAACCTCGATCACGGGCAGCGAGCCGACCAATCCAGAGCGGCAAATTTGCCGGTCTGCAACCTCCGGCAAATTTGCCGGAAGTCTCCCAGGCCCAAGCCGCTGAACTACTCAACGTTTCCGAGCGCAGCGTGCGCGCGGCAGCGAAGGTGTTGCACGAAGGCGATGAAGAGCTGTTCCATGCCGTCGAACGCGGCGACGCGTCTGTTAGCGCCGCAGCCAAAGTCGCCTCGCTTCCCAAGGATGAGCAGCGCGAGATCGTCCGGCCGACGTGCCGGGTTTTGGGGGTTTTGGGGGTAGGGGTCGGGCGGTTTTCTGAAAACCACTGGGTTTCGTCAGTTTCGTCAGTGCGTACCGAGGGGCTTTGCCAAACCAGGACCGCCCCGGTTTGGTCGTCGACCACCAGCACCACGGCCGGCAGCCCCCCGCCAAGCCGCAGGGTAGCGACGCACTTGTGTGAGTAACTTTGAGAGTAACTACGTAGCTCGGAGGCCACGCTTCATTGGGAAATGTGATTCCTGGCGGCGACCATCTCCAAGGCTGCACACGTTCAAGACGGTGCGGCCTTTTTCATGGCCGGGCCGCCGCGAGCTGGAAAGCGCCCCACGCGGCGAGGAGGCGGGGCGCGGATGCCCTTCTCATGAGCCCGATGCCTGCGCCTGCGGGCTCATGACGTAGCCGAAGCGCTGCGGCAGTTCGGCCGAGCGCACTTCTTCCGGCTGCCAGCGGCCCTGCTCGATGGCCCCGGCCGCGAGGATGACGTCCTGGGTGTGGACCAGCCCCAGGCCGAGCTCCGACGCCAGGTACAGCCGCCCCGCCTCGTCCAGCAGGCAGGCCGTCGGCTGCGCCGACCGGCCGGTGTGGGCCAGCACCGACAGATCCTCGTGCACCCGCCACACCAGCGGCGTGCATTCCAGTTCCACGTACACGCGCTGGGGGCCGTTCTGGAAGAACCACTGGCCGGCCTCGTCATGGTCGTAGTTGCGCCGGATGAAGGCGATCAGCTGGTCGTGCCGGAGCAAGGTGCCCTTCGCCTGCGGAAAGGGCCCGGCCGCCTGCACCTGGTCGTCGCGCAGGAACCACTGGCCGCGCGCGTCCAGGCCCAGCCAGCCGTGGCAGTGGGGCACGTGGGGCCACTTGGCGATGGCCTGTCTGACGATGTCGTCCATGGCCGAATTCTGCGCCGTCCGGCGGCCCGTCAGAGGTGGCCGCGCAGCCAGCCGCCCACGGCCTCGGGCAGGCCGGTCACGTGCCCTGGCGGCGGCCCGAGCGCGAAGCCCACGTGGCCGCCATGCGCCGGCTGCCACAGCGTCACCTGCGCGCCCACCTCGCGCGGGCCGGGCAGGCTGGCGCCGGGGACGAAGGGGTCGTTGGCCGCGTTGACCACCAGCGCCGGCACGCGGATGTCGGCCAGCCGCGGCTTGGCCGAGGCCCGCGTCCAGTAGTCCCGCGCTCCGGCGAAGCCGTGCAGCGGCGCGGTGAACACGTCGTCGAAGGCGTAGAGGTCGCGCGCGGCGCGCAGCGCGTCGGCGTCGAACAGGCCCGGGTGCTGCGCCAGCTTGGCCAGCGCCTTGGGCTTCATGGTCGAGAGGAACATGCGCGTGTAGACCAGCCGGTTGAAGCCGCGCCCGATGGCAGCGCCGCCGGCCGCCAGGTCCAGCGGCGCGCTCACCGAGGCCACGGCGCGCACGCTGCCGACGCTGGCGCCGGCCTCCTCGGCCCAGCGCAGCAGCGCGTTGCCGCCCAGCGAGACGCCCACCGCGACGATCGGCACGCGCCGCCGCGAGGCGAACTGCCCGAGCATCCAGCCCACCTCCTCATGGTCGCCCGAGTGGTAGGCGCGCGGCGCCAGGTTGATCTCGCCGCTGCAGCCGCGGAAGTGCGGGACTGCGAAGTGCATGCCCCGCCCTGCCGCCCAGACGGCGAAGGCCTCGGCGTAGTGGCTGCGCGAGGAGCCTTCCAGCCCGTGGAACAGCACCAGCAGCGGTGCCGCCGGGTCGGCGGCATCCTGGAAGTCCACGTCGACGAAGTCGCCGTCGGGCGTAGTCCAGCGCGCGCGGCGGTACACCGGCGCCGGCCCGGCATGGCGGCGCGACCACAGCGCGGGCCAGATGGTCTGCAGGTTGCCGCCGGGCAGCCAGCGCGGCGCGCGGTAGGCGCGCAGGGAAGCGGGGGACGGCGCGTTCAATGCAGGAACGCGGGCGCGTCCAGCCCCTCGTCCGGCGCCTGCACGGTGCCGGGGCTGGCATGGTGGGCCACCATGCGCCAGCCCTGGGCGGTCTTGTGATAGACGTTGGTGGCGAGCACGAAGGCGTGCTTCGGCCCCTCGGCCGTCAACACCTCGATGCGCTCCAGCACGTTGTGCACGCTGGCGGCCAGGGCGTCGACCTTGCGCACGCGCGCCGGCCGGGCCTGGATGGCGCCGCCACTGGCGAACATCTGCTCGAAGGCGGCGCGGATCGCCGCCGCGCCGACCAGGCGCGGGCCGCCGGGATGAACGCAGAAGACCTCGTCCTCGTCGGCCCAGCAGGCCATCAGCGCGTCCGCGTCGCCGCGCTGCAGCGCCTCGTAGAAGGCGGCCTCGACGTCGTCGGCGGTGCCGCCGACGGCGGCGGCGCGGAGTCTGGACTTGGTGGACATGGCGTGAACGGCGCCTATGCTACCTTTGCCGCCTGCGGCCCGCCGGGCCGCCAAGAAGGAGGCCCCTCGCATCATGATCCGAATCCTCAAGCGCTGGCTGCCGCTGGCCCTGCTCGCCGCCCTGCTCACCGGCTGCGGCTACAACGACTTCCAGCGCCTGGACGAGGCCAGCAAGTCCGCCTGGAGCGAGGTGCTGAACCAGTACCAGCGCCGCGCCGACCTGGTGCCCAACATCGTGGCCTCGGTCAAGGGCGAGGCCAGCTTCGAGCAGGAAACGCTGACCAAGGTGGTCGAGGCGCGTGCCAAGGCCACCTCGATCCAGGTCACGCCCGAGACGCTGAACAATCCCGAGGCCTTCAACAAGTTCCAGCAGGCGCAGGGCGAGCTGTCCGGCGCGCTGTCGCGCCTGATGGTGGTGGCCGAGCGCTACCCGCAGCTGCAGGCCAACCAGGGCTTCCGCGACCTGCGGGTGACGCTGGAGGGCACCGAGAACCGCATCACCGTGGCGCGCAACCGCTACATCCAGGCGGTGCAGGAGTACAACGTGCTGGCGCGCAGCTTCCCGACCAACCTGACGGCCAAGGTCTTCGGCTACGACCCGAAGCCGAGCTTCAGCGTGCAGAACGAGGCCGAGATTTCCAAGCCGCCGGTGGTCGACTTCGAGAAGAAGTGAGGCCGTGACCGCGATGCGCCCCTGGCGCGCGCTCGCCGCCCTGCTGCTGTGCGCCGCCGCCCTCGTGGCGCCGGCCCGGGCGCAGCAGGCGGTGCCGGCCCTCGTCGGCCGGGTGATCGACCAGACCGGCACGCTCCCGGCCGGCGACCGGCAGGCGCTGAACGCCAAGCTCGCCGCCTTCGAGCGGCGCAAGGGCACCCAGATCGTGGTGCTGATGGTGCCGACCACGGCGCCGGAGGACATCGCCGCGTATGCCAACCGCGTGGCCAACGCCTGGAAGATCGGCCGCCGCGACGTGGGCGACGGCGTGCTGGTGATCGTCGCCAAGAACGACCGGCGCATGCGCATCGAGGTCGCCAAGACGCTCGAAGGCGCGGTGCCCGACCTGGCGGCGGCGCGCATCATCGACCAGCAGATGAAGCCGGCCTTCCGCAGCGGCGACTTCGCCGGCGGCCTGACGGCGGCGGCCGACCAGCTCATCGCCCGCATCAGCGGCGAGGCGCTGCCGGAGGCGCCCTCGGCGAGTCACAAGGACCGCGGCCTGCTCGACGTGGACTGGGAGCACCTGATCCTGTTCCTGTTCTTCGGCGTGTTCATCGGCGGCCCCGTCCTGCGCCAGCTGATGGGCGCGATCCTCGGCCCGCTCGCCGCCGGCGGCCTGGGCGGGCTGCTGGCCTTCGGGTTCACGGGCAGCCTGGTCGTGTCGGGCATCGCGGGCCTGCTGGCGCTGGGCTACACGCTGCTCGCCCGGCCGGCCAGCTTCAGCGGCAGCGGCGGCCCGGGCCACGGCGCGGACGGCTGGAGCGGCGGCTCGTCCTCCCCTTCCTCCGGCGACTGGGGCGGCGGGGGCGGCTTCAGTTCCGGCGGCGGCGGCGACTTCGGCGGCGGCGGCGCCTCGGGAGACTGGTGATGCCTGGACACAAGACCTATCCGCCCACCTGGGCCGGGCGCCTGCAGCGGCTGCTGCGCAACCGGCTGATCGACCGGGCCGCCGTGCGCCGCGCGCTGCCGGACGACGCGCTGGCGCGCCTGGGCCAGCGCGTCGCCGCCAGCGAGCAGCGCCACACGGG
>JASGDG010000268.1:0-19308 GCA_047607325.1 Xenophilus sp.
CGGGTGCGCGCTGGCCGCGGCGCCGCGGCACCGGCGCACCGCAGGCCTGCTGATCCACGGCCGCATCGGCCGCCGCGACGGGCGGTGCGGCCGCCTTGTCTCTGGAATCCATCGGCTCGTCGGTCAGGCTGTCAGGGTCGGGAGCACTCATGGCGGGTTCTCGGGAGAGGATTCGGGAGGGGGGATGGAAAGCTCCGGCACCCGGAGATCGCCGGGCCCGGCGGATGGATCGGCTTGCCGGGCGGACGAGGCGGCGAGCGGCGCCGCTTCTTCGGCAAGCGGCGGCTGCACGGCCGCCTCGATCGGCTGCGCCGGCGAGGGATCGTCGATCGGCAGGGCGGACTGGCTGCTGCCGCCCGCCGGATCGGCCCGGCTGGGCGGCTCGATCATCGGCAGCTGGTCCAGCGAGGCCAGGCCCAGGTCATCGAGGAACTGGCGCGTGGTGGCGTACAGCGCCGGCCGGCCGACCGTCTCGCGATGGCCGATGACCTCGATCCAGTTGCGGTCTTCCAGCTGCTTGAGGATCAGCGAGTTGATGGTCACGCCGCGGATGTCCTCCATGTCGCCGCGCGTGACGGGCTGGCGATAGGCGATGATGGCCAGCGTCTCCAGCGCCGCGCGGGTGTAGCGCGGCGGCCGCTCCGGGTGCAGGCGCTGCAGGTGATCGCGCATCTCCGGGCGGCTCTGGAAGCGCCAGCCCGAGGCCACGCCCACCAGTTCCAGGCCGCGCTGCGTCCAGTCCTCCTGCACCTCCGCCAGCAGCGTCTTGAGGGTGTCGGCGCCCAGCTCGTCGTTGAACAGCGTGCGCAGTTCCCGCAGCGGCAGCGGTTGCGCCGAACAGAGCAAGGCGGTTTCGAGAATGCGCTTGGCATCCGCCGTATTCATGGTTCGCGTCGTCCGGGAAGAGGCGCCGGCAAGGGCGCGCGTTCAGAACTCAGAAAGAGAAGCGGTGGGACAGCGGGCGGCGCCGCGTCTGGCGGCGGATGCGGCACGGGCCGGCGGCCGTCGCCGGCAGCAGGGAAGCCGTCAGCCGGGATTGTAGTCCAGCCCCCAGGAGCGCAGCAGCGCGGCCAGGTCGGCCGGCGGCGGGCGACGCCACCGCATCGCCTCGCCGGTGACGGGATGCACGAAAGCCAGCTGCCAGGCATGCAGCGCCTGCCGCGCCATGCCCTCCGCGGGACGGCCGCCGTAGACCTCATCGCCCACCAGCGGATGGCCGATGGCAGCCATGTGCACGCGGATCTGGTGCGTGCGCCCGGTCTCCAGCGTGCAGCGCACCAGACACAGCGTGTCGGTGCGCCCCAGAACCTCGACCAGGGTGCGGGCGGGTTTGCCGGCGTGCTGCCGCAGGTCCACCGCGGCCATGCGCAGGCGGTTGCGGGGGTCGCGGCCGATGGGCCTATCGATCCACCTCTGCGCGGGGCCGCTCCAGCGGCCGTGTGCGACCGCGAGATACTGCCGCGTCACCTCGCGCGCCGCGATCATGCGCACCAGCGCCTCCATCGCCTGGCGCGTCCGGGCCACCACCATCAGTCCGCTGGTGTCACGGTCCAGCCGGTGCACGATGCCGGCCCGCGGCAATTGGGCGGCGGCGCCGTCGCGCGCCAGCAGGCCGTTGAGCAGGGTGCCGCTCCAGTGCCCGGGCGCCGGGTGCACCACCAGGCCGGCGGGCTTGTCGACCACCCGCAGGTGGCTGTCCTCGTACACCACGTCCAGGGCCATCGGCTCGGGCAGGAAGGCCTGGCTCTGCGGCGTGGGCCGCAATTCGACGCTGCCGCGATCGCCGGCCCGCACGACAGCCGCCGGCTTGCGCGCCACCCGGCCTTGCAACTGCACGGCACCGGCCCCGACCAGCTGCTGCAGGTAGCTGCGCGAGAACTCGGGCGCCAGCGCCGCCAGCGCGCGGTCCAGCCGCAGCCCGTGCAGCGCGGCGTCGATGACGAAGGGGCGCAGTTCGCCCGCCTCGTCGCTCTCCGACCCCTCCTCCAGCCCGGCCCCGGCAGGATCTTCCGCAGGGGAAGCGGCCGATATAATCGAAGGGGTCTCTTTCACGAAAGCTCTGCCTGTGACGTTGTGCGCCAAATTATCGGCTGCCCCTGCCCTGCTGGCCCTGTGCGGCGCAGCCGCCCTGATCACCGGATGCTCCTCGACGCAGGAGGACCGCACCGCGAACTGGAGCCCCAACCAGATCTATCAGGAAGCCAGGGAAGAAGCCGACGGCAAATCCTACGACAAGGCGATCCCGCTGTACGAGAAGCTGGAAGGCCGCGCCGCCGGCACCCCGCTGGCGCAGCAGGCCGAGCTGGAAAAGGCCTATGCCCAGTACCGCAGCGGCGAGCGGGTCCAGGCCATCGCGACGGTGGACCGCTTCATCAAGCTGCATCCGGCCAGCCCCGCGCTCGACTATGCGTTCTACCTCAAGGGCGTGATCAACTTCAACGACGACCTGGGCATGTTCGCGTGGCTGACGCGCCAGGACCTGTCGGAACGTGACCAGAAGGCGGCCAGGGATTCCTTCGAGTCCTTCAAGGAGCTGGTGACCCGCTTCCCCGACTCGCGCTACGCGCAGGATGCGCGCCAGCGCATGAACTACATCGTCAACGCGCTGGCGCAGTACGAGGTGCACGTCGCCCGCTACTACTACTCGCGCGGCGCCTACCTGGCGGCCATCAACCGCGCGCAGATCGCGCTGGCCGACTACCGCGAAGTGCCGATTCTGGAAGAGGCGCTGTACATCATGGTCAAGTCCTACGACGCGCTGGGCATGACAGACCTGCGCGACGACGCCAAGCGCGTGCTGACCGCCAACTACCCGAACAGCAGCTACCTCACCAACGGCTTCCGCCCCAAGGACGATCCGTGGTGGAAACTCTGGTGACGGCGCGGCCGTTCTGACCTGCCCCGCAACGACCGCCTCGCGCGGCCGTTTGCGCATCCGGCAGCAGGAAAGGGCTACCCGGCCGTCGCGGCGAGCGCCTCGAGCTCGGCATCGAACTGCGCACGATCGTCCAGGCGGCGCATCGGCGGCAGCGCGGCGAGCAGGCGGCGCCCGTAGCCCATGCTCAGCAGCCGCGTATCGCACACCACGAGCAGGCCCCGGTCGCTCTCGCGGCGGATCAGGCGGCCGGCGCCCTGCTTGAGGGCCACGGCCGCCTCGGGCACGAAGTAGTCGTTGAAGCCGCTGCGCCCCTGCTGCTGCAGCCGGCGCACGCGGGCCTCGACCAGCGGATCGCCGGGAGGCGGGAATGGCAGCTTGTCGATGACCACCAGCTGCAGCGCATCGCCCGGGGCGTCGAAGCCTTCCCAGAAAGAGGCCGAGGCCACCAGCACGCAGCCGGGCCGCCCATCCTGGCCGCCCTCGCGGAAGCGTTCCATCAGCACGCGCTTGGGCAGTTCGCCCTGGACCATGACCTCGTAGGGCGCATCCACCGCCTCGGCATCGCGGCGCATCTGCTCGCCGACGGCGCGCAGCGCCCGCAGCGTGGTGGTCAGGACGAGGGTGCGGCCGCCCAGGCGTGCGGCGCCGTGCGTCGCCAGCCGCGCCACGGCTGCAGGATGACCGGGCTCGCTCGGCTTCGGGAGGCCGCGCGGCACGAACACCGCTGCCTGCCGGGCATAGTCGAAGGGGCTGGCCACGCGCAGGATCTGCGCCTCCTGCAGGCCGCAGGGCTCGGTGAACCAGCGCAGCGCCGGATCGTCGCCCAGCGTGGCCGAGGTAAAGATCCAGGCGCGCGGCCGGCTGGCTGCGTCGCCTGCTGCATCGGCCTGGAGCAGGCGCTTGCGCACGGTGTCGGCGATGTCCAGCGGCGACTCCACCAGCCGCAGCTGCGTGCCGACGTCCAGCCAGCGCACGGCCTCTGCCTCGCACCCCTGCGCGAAGTGCGCCGCGCGCGCGGCCAACTGCGCGGCGCGCTCGTGCAGGCGCACGAAGTCGGGCGCGATCTCGCTGACGGTGTCGAGCGCAGCGGCCGCTTCCTCGGCCGCGCGCCGCAGCGCCTCCAGCGCGTCGAGCCAGGGGCCTTCCTCCACGCCCTCGGGCGCCGCCGCGGACCATCTCAGCCGGGCGCCCTGCCAGGACTTGCCGGCGGCCAGGCGCAGCTCCCGCGCGGCGCGCTCCACCGCAGCGGCCAGCGGCATCCAGTCGGCCAGTCCGCGGGCCCGCTGCAGCCCGGCCGCCAGCAGGTCGCGCGCGAAGTCCAGCACCTGGCCTGTGCCCAGTTGCAGGCCGAGGAACTGCACCCCGGTCTCGTTGAGCTGATGGGCCTCGTCGAACACCACCACACGCACACTCGGCAGCAGCTCCGCCATGCCGGACTCGCGCACCGCCAGGTCAGCGAAGAAGAGATGGTGGTTGATCACCACCACATCCGCCGCCATCGCCTCGCGCCGCGCCAGGTTGACGTGGCAGCCCTTGAACTCCGGGCACTGCGCGCCCAGGCAGTTGTCGCGGGTGGAGGTCACGAGCGCAATGACGGGCGAGCGCTCGTCCAGCCCCGGCAGCTCGGCCAGGTCGCCCGTGCGCGTGGCCTGCGCCCACTGCTCGATCTTCGCCAGCGCGCGCGCCGCGCCGCGCTCCACCGAGGCGTCGTGCCGCGCCTGTCCCAGCCGGTGCAGGCACAGGTAGCTGCCACGCCCCTTGAGCAGCGCGCTGCGCAGCGGCAGGCCCAGGACATCGAGCAGCCGCGGCAGGTCGCGGCCGAAGAGCTGGTCCTGCAGCGCCTTCGTGGCGGTGGACAGCAGCACGCGCTCTCCGCTGAGCAGCGCCGGCACCAAGTAGGAGAAGGTCTTGCCGACGCCGGTGCCGGCCTCGGCCACCAGCACGCCGCCCTGCTCGATGGTGTCGGCCACCGCCAGCGCCATGTGGGTTTGCCCGGGCCGCACCCGGAAGGCCTCGGCCGCATGAGCCAGCGCGCCCTGCGCGGCAAAGACGCCCTCGACCTGATCGTGCAGGCGCATCGAAAGGCCCGGACTCAAGCGGGTTCGCGCGGATCGAGCAGCAGTTCCAGCCGCTCAATCTCGTCGCGCAGGGCGAGCCGCCGCTTCTTGAGCCGGCGCAGCAGCAGTTCGTCTTCCGGCGCGGACGCAGCCAGGCGATCGATGCTGGCATCCAGATCGGCATGCTCCATGCGCAGCTCGATGAGCCGGCGCGTGACGGAGTGAAGGTTGGAGTCCAATGCGCGGCGATCAGCAGGCGGGAGGGTGATCGGCCGATAATAAGCGGTTCACTCACGCACTCGCCGGGCCGGGCGCCCGTCGGTCGCCATCCTCGTTCATATGCCCCAAGGCTTCCGACTTGCCGCTGCCACCGGCCTGCACCAGGGCGACCGCCCCTACCAGCAGGATCAGGTCGCTCTGCTGAGCCACCCGCGCGTGCCGGGCTGCGTGCTGGCGGTGTTGGCCGACGGCATGGGCGGGCGCAGTGGCGGACGCAAGGCCTCCGATCAGGTGCTGCTGACCGCGCAGCAGCTGTTCGCCCGCTACGCACCGGGCACCGACTCGCCGGACGAGTTGCTGCGCCGGCTGGTCGACGAGGCTCACACCGTCATCAAGCTCACGGCCGTGGTCAGCGAGCAGGAGCCGCACAGCACGGTCGCCGCCTTCCTGATGCATCCCGACGGGCGCGGCGCGTCGGTGCATGCCGGCGACTCGCGCATCTACCAGTTCCACCGGGGCCGGGTGGTCCGCCGCACACGCGACCATTCCTATGTCGAGGTACTCGTCAAGCGCGGCGAGCTGTCCGAGGAAGAGGCCCTGCGGCACCCGCAGTCCAACATCCTGGTGGGCTGCCTGGGCATGCACAGCACGCCGCCGCCGCTGGACCTGCATCCGCTGGAAGGCCTGGGGCCCGGCGACGCGCTGCTGGCCTGCAGCGACGGCCTGTGGCACTACTTCACCCCGGAAGAGCTTGGCGCGGTGGTGGCCGAACAACCGCCGCGCGCGGCGGTGGAACTGCTGGTGGGCGAGGCGCGCCGGCGCGCGCGCGGCACCGGCGACAACCTGTCGCTGGTCATCGTCCGGCTCGATCCCTTGCCACGCACGACGGATTGAGCAGCGCGCGTCCCGGCCCTCAGCGGGCCGGCAGCGGAGCCGCGGGCGGCTTGGTGCGCTGTGCGTTCTTGCGCTCGAGCGCCGCGCGGCGCTCCTGCACGCTGCGCTGCTTGGCCTCGAACTGCCTCCGCTCGGTCGGCTCCTGGGCGCGCTTGCGCGCGGCGCGCGCCCGGCTCTCCGAGAACCTGTGCTGCTTGTCGGCGAACGCCTGGCGCTTCTTCTCTTCATCGGCGGCCATGGAAGCACGGCTGGAAGCACGGCTGGCGGCCTGCTGCTCGCGCGCCTGCTGAGCCTGGCGGGCCTTTTCCTGCTCCTCGGGGCGGTCCTGCGGGCGGGGGTTGGCCTGTCGCTCGTCGATCTGACGCAACTGCTCCGCGCTGCGGCGCTTGCGTTCGATGTCGTTGATGACGGCTTCCTGCCGCTTGAGGTCGTCGTTGGCGGCACGCCGGGTGCTGCGCGCCCCCGCCAGGCAGTCGTTGACCGCGAAGCGCTGGTAGCAGGCGGCCTGCTGCTGCTGGAAGCGCTCCTCGATGGCCCGGCGTTCGGCCCCGATGCGCTCGCGCTCGGCCTGGAAGTCCTGCCCCGCGCCCGCATCGCCGGGCGCCTGCGCGGCTGCCAGCGCGGCGCCCAACAGGAACGGCAGAAACAGAAGGACGGCGCGCGGCAGTTTCATGTGAGGCGGGTATCGACGACGCGGCGCTCCTGCGAAAGGAACTCCCTGGATTGCATTTCGGTCAGGCGCGAGACCGTGCGCGGGAACTCGTGCGCCAGCGGCCCCTCGGTGTACAGCTCTTCGGGCGGCACCTCGGCGGACACGATCAGCTTGACGCGCCGATCGTAGAACACATCCACCAGCCAGGTGAAACGGCGCGCTTCCGAGGCCATGCGCACCGGCATGTGGGGCACGTCCGAAAGCAGCACCGTGTGGAACTGGCTGGCGATCTCCAGGTAGTCGTTCATGGAGCGCGGGCCGCCGCACAGCGTCTTGAAGTCGAACCACACGACGCCGCCGGCGCGACGGCGCGCGCGGATCTCGCGCTGCTCGATGTGCAGCACCGGGTTGTCGTCGCCCTTCTCCGCCAGCTTCTCGAAGGTCTTGCGCATCTCCTTGTCGGCCGCCGCGTCGTTGGGTGTGAGGTACAGGCGCACCTGCTCCAGCGTACGCCGGCGGTAATCGGTGCCGTTGTCGACGTTGATGACCTCCAGCTTGCGGTTGAGCAGCTCGATGGCGGGCAGGATGCGGTCGCGGTGCAGGCCGCCGGGGTACAGGTCGTCGGGCCTGAAGTTGGAGGTGGTGACGAAGCCCACGCCGTTGTCGAACAGCGCCACCAGGAGGCGGTGCAGGATCATCGCGTCGGTGATGTCCGCGACGTGGAACTCGTCGAAGCAGATCAGCTTGAAGCGCCTGGCGATGCGCCTGCCCAGCTCGTCCAGCGGGTTCTGGATGCCCTGCAGCTCGGCCAGCTCGCGGTGCACCTCACGCATGAACTCGTGGAAGTGCAGGCGCGTCTTGCGGGCGAGCGGCACCGCGTTGAAGAAGCAGTCCATCAGGAAGCTCTTGCCCCGGCCCACGCCGCCGTACATGTAGACGCCGCGCGGGATCTCGGGACGGTTGATCAGCTTCTTGAAGGCGTTGGAACGCTGGGCCTTGTACTCGGCCCATTCGCTGGCGCAGCGGTCCAGCGCCTCCACGGCGCGCAGTTGCGCCGGGTCGGCGGTGAAGCCGCGCGCCTTCAGCTCCGCTTCGTAGGCTTGCTTGACGGTCTGCAAGAGCGGATCAGAAGTTCAGGGTGCGCTTGTCGACGGCCAGGGCCGCCTCCTTGGTCGCCTCCGACAGCGAGGGATGCGCATGGCAGATGCGCGCGATGTCCTCGCTGCTGGCCCGGAACTCCATCGCCACCACGGCCTCGGCGATCAGCTCGCTGGCCTGCGGGCCGACGATATGCACGCCGAGAATCTCGTCCGTGGCCGCGTCAGCCAGGAACTTGACCAGGCCGGTCGTGTCACCCAGCGCCCGCGCCCGGCCGTTGGCCAGGAAGGGGAAGGTGCCGGCCTTGTACTTGACGCCCTCGGCCTTGAGCTGCTGCTCGGTCTTGCCGACCCAGGCGATCTCGGGGCTGGTGTAGATGACCCACGGGATGGTGTTGAAGTTGACGTGCCCGTGCTGGCCAGCGATGCGCTCGGCCACCGCCACGCCCTCCTCCTCCGCCTTGTGCGCCAGCATCGGGCCGCGCACCACGTCGCCGATGGCCCACACGTTCGGCAGGCTGGTGCGGCATTCGCCGTCCACCACGATGGCGCCGCGCTCGTCCAGCTTCAGGCCCACGCCCTCCGCGTTCAGGCCGATGGTGTTGGGCACGCGGCCGATGGAGACGATCAGCTTGTCGACCTCCAGCGTCTGCGCCTCGCCCTTGGCGCTGGTCCAGGCGATGGCCACGCCCTTCTTGGAGGTCTTGACCTCGCCGACCTTGACGCCCAGCTCGATCTTCAGCCCCTGCTTGTCGAAGGCCTTCTTGGCTTCCCTGGCGATCTGCTCGTCCACCGCGCCCAGGAAGGTAGGCAGGGCTTCGAGCACCGTCACCTCGGCGCCGAGGCGACGCCAGACGGAGCCCATCTCCAGGCCGATCACGCCGGAGCCGATCAGCGCCAGCTTCTTCGGCACGGCGGGGATGCGCAGCGCGCCGTCGTTGCTGAGGATGTTTTCCTCGTCGAAGGGCACGCCCGGCAGCGCGCGGGCGTTGGAGCCCGTGGCCACGATGACGTGCTTGCCGACGATGCTTTCCTCGCCCGCACCGGCGACCTTGATCTCGTAGCTGCCGTCCGTTGCCTTCACGAAGGAGCCGCGGCCGTGGAAGAACGCGACCTTGTTCTTCTTGAACAGGTACAGGATGCCATCGTTGTTCTGCTTGACGACCGCGTCCTTGCGGCCGATGAGCTTCGCCAGGTCCAGTTCCAGGCCCTTGACGTTGATCCCGTGCTCGGCGAAGTGCTTGCCCGCGTGCTCGTAGTGCTCCGAGCTTTGCAACAGCGCCTTGGAGGGAATGCAGCCCACGTTGGTGCAGGTGCCGCCCGGCGCGGGCTTGCCGTCCTGGTTCTTCCACTCGTCGATGCAGGCCACGTTGAAGCCCAGCTGCGCCGCGCGGATGGCGGCGATGTAGCCGCCGGGGCCGCCGCCGATGACGACGACGTCGAATTGCTTGCTGTCTGCCATTCGCCGCTCCTTACAGGTCGAACAGCAGGCGCGACGGGTCTTCCAGCGCCTCCTTCATGGCCACCAGGCCCAGCACGGCCTCGCGGCCATCGATGATGCGGTGGTCGTAGCTCATCGCCAGGTAGTTCATCGGGCGCACCACGATCTGGCCGTTCTCGACCACGGCGCGGTCCTTGGTGGCGTGCACGCCCAGGATGGCCGACTGCGGCGGGTTGATGATCGGCGTGGAGAGCATCGAGCCGAAGGTGCCGCCGTTGGAGATGGAGAAGGTGCCGCCGGTCATCTCCTCGATGCCCAGCTTGCCTTCCTGCGCCTTCTTGCCGAACTCGGCGATCTTCTTCTCGATGTCGGCGAAGCTCATCTGGTCGGCGTTGCGCAGGATCGGCACCACCAGGCCGCGCGGCGAACCGACGGCGATGCCGATGTCGAAGTAGCCGTGGTAGACGATGTCGGTGCCGTCCACGCTGGCGTTGATCACCGGGTACTTCTTGAGGGCGTGCACCGCCGCCTTGACGAAGAAGCTCATGAAGCCGAGCTTGACGCCGTGCTCCTTGGTGAAGGCGTCCTGGAACTTCTTGCGCAGTTCCATCACCGGCGCCATGTTCACCTCGTTGAAGGTGGTGAGGATGGCGTTGGTGGCCTGCGACTGCAGCAGGCGCTCGGCGATGCGGGCGCGCAGGCGGCTCATCGGCACGCGCTCCTCGGGGCGCTCGCCCAGGTCCTGTTTGGCCGAAGGGGCGCCGACCTGCGGCAGCGCGGTCTTCGGCGCGCCGGTGGGGATCTGCACGGCCGGGCTGGCCGAGGGCGCGCCGGCGCCGCGGGCCACGGCCGAGAGCACGTCGCCCTTGGTCACGCGGCCGTCCTTGCCGGTGCCGGCCACGTCGGCGGCGGTGAGATTGTTCTCGGCCAGCAGCTTGGCGGCAGAAGGCATGGCCACGTCGCCCTTGCCGCCGGCGGTCGGGGCCGGCGCGGGCGAACTGCCGGCTGCAGGCGCAGCCGCCACAGGGGCAGGCGCCGCGGCGCCGGCCTTGCCTTCGGTGTCGATCCTGGCGATGACCTGGTCGGCCACCACGGTGGCGCCGTCGCCAGCCACGATCTCGGCCAGCACGCCGGCGGCCGGCGCCGGCACTTCGAGCACGACCTTGTCGGTCTCGATCTCGATCAGGATTTCGTCGACCGCGACGGCTTCGCCTGCCTTCTTCTTCCACTGGAGCATCGTGGCCTCGGCCACGGATTCGGACAACTGGGGAACCTTGACTTCAACGATGGACATTTCTGTTCTCTGATTGTTTGTTCTGGGGAACTGCACGTGCACCGTGGGCGCGCATGCGCGGAGGCCGGCGCTGGGGCCGGCCTCCGGTCTGTCTTCCTTACTTGGTGAGCACGAAACCCTTCAGCTTGCCGAAGGCGCCGTCGACCAGCGCCTTCTGCTGCTCCTGGTGCAGGTGCGAGTAGCCCACCGCCGGCGAGGCGGAGGCCGCGCGGCCGGAGTACCCCAGCTTCTGGCCTTCGAGCATGTTCTCGTGGATGTAGTGCTGCACGAAGAACCAGGCGCCCTGGTTCTGCGGCTCATCCTGAGACCACACCACGTCCGTCACGTTGGGGTACTTCTTCAGCTCGGCGCCGAAGGCCTTGTGCGGGAAGGGATACAGCTGCTCCACGCGAATGATCGCGACGTCGTCGGCGCCCTTTTCCTCGCGCTTCTTGACCAGGTCGTAGTAGACCTTGCCCGAGCAGGCGATCAGGCGCTTGACCTTCTCGGCCTTCAGTTCCTTGTGGTCGGGAATGACGGTCTGGAAGCCGCCCCTGGTGAACTCAGACAGCGGCGAGGTGGCGTCCTTGTTGCGCAGCAGCGACTTGGGCGTCATGATCACCAGCGGCTTGCGCAGGTGGCGCACCTGCTGGCGGCGCAGCACGTGGAAGATCTGGCTGGCCGTGGTCGGCTGCACGATCTGGATGTTGGTGTCGGCGGCCAGCTGCATGAAGCGCTCCAGGCGGGCCGAGCTGTGCTCCGGCCCCTGCCCTTCGTAGCCATGCGGCAGCATCAGCGTGATGCCGTTGACGCGGCCCCACTTCACCTCGCCCGAGGCGATGAACTGGTCGATCACCACCTGCGCGCCGTTGACGAAGTCGCCGAACTGGGCTTCCCAGATGACCAGCGTGTTGGGATCGTTGGAGGCGTAGCCGTATTCGAAGGCCAGCACCGCCTCTTCGGACAGGATGGAGTCGATCACCACGAAGGGGGCCTGCGTCTCGGCGATGTTCTGCAGCGGCACGTAGGTGCCCTCATCGAACTTCTCGCGGTTCTGGTCGTGCAGCACGGCGTGGCGGTGCGTGAAGGTGCCGCGGCCGCTGTCCTCGCCCGACAGGCGCACCGGGAAGCCGCTGGCCACCAGCGAGGCGAAGGCCATGTGCTCACCCATGCCCCAGTCGACGTTCACGTCGCCGCGGCCCATGGCGGCGCGGTCGTCCAGCACCTTCTTGACCAGCGGATGCACGGTGAAGCCCTCGGGCACCGTGGTGATCCGCTCGGCCAGGCGCTTCCACTCGGCCAGCGGGATCGCCGTGTCGGCGGCGTCGGTCCACTTCTTGTTGAGGAAGGGGCTCCAGTCGACCGCGTACTTGCTCTTGAAGTTGGTCAGCACCGGGTCGCTGGTGTTCTTGCCGGCGTCGAAGGCCGCGCGCTGCGCCTTGACCATGTCGTCGCCCAGCGTCTCGCCCAGGCCCTGGGCGGCCAGCTTGTCGGCGTACAGCTTGCGCGTGCCGGGGTGCTTGGCGATCTTCTTGTACATCAGCGGCTGGGTCAGCGCCGGCGTGTCCTGCTCGTTGTGGCCCAGCTTGCGGAAGCAGACGATGTCGACCACCACGTCCTTGTTGAACTCCTGGCGGTATTCGAGCGCCAGTTGCGTGCACAGCACCACGGCCTCGGGGTCGTCGCCGTTCACGTGCAGCACCGGGGCGTCGATCATCTTGACGATGTCGGTGCAGTACAGGGTGGAGCGGCTGTCGCGCGGGTCGCTGGTGGTGAAGCCGATCTGGTTGTTGATGACGATGTGCACCGTGCCGCCGGTGTAGTAGCCGCGCGTCTCGGCCAGCGCCAGGGTTTCCATCACCACGCCCTGGCCGGCGAAGGCGGCGTCGCCGTGCACCAGCACCGGCAGCACCTGATCACCTTCCTTGTCGCCGCGCCGGTCCATGCGGGCGCGCACCGAGCCTTCCACGACCGGATTCACGATCTCCAGGTGCGAGGGGTTGAAGGCCAGCGACAGGTGCACCGGGCCGCCAGGGGTGGTGACGTCGGAGCTGAAGCCCTGGTGGTACTTCACGTCGCCGCTGGGCAGGTCTTCGGGGGCGGTGTGGTCGAACTCGGCGAACAGGTCCTTGGGCGCCTTGCCCAGGGTATTGACCAGCACGTTCAGGCGGCCCCGGTGGGCCATGCCGATCACGATTTCCTGCACGCCCTTCTCGCCGGCGCGGTTGACCAGTTCGTCCATCGAGACGATGAAGCTTTCGCCGCCTTCGAGCGAGAAGCGCTTCTGGCCGACGTACTTGGTGTGCAGGAAGCGCTCCAGGCCTTCGGCCGCCGTCAGGCGCTCCAGCACGTGCTTCTTCTGCTCGGTGCCCAGCTTGGGGTTGGCGCGGACGCTTTCGAGCTTCTGCTGCCACCAGCGCTTCTGCACCTGGTCGGTGATGTACATGTACTCGACGCCGATGGTGCCGCAGTAGGTCTCGCGCAGCGCGTTCAGCAGATCGCGCAGGGACATCGTGTCCTTGCCGAAGAAGGTGTTGCTGGTGTTGAAGACGGTTTCGAGGTCGGCGTCGGTGAAGCCGTAGAACGAGGGTTCCAGTTCCGGGATGGCCGGCCGCTCGGTGCGCTTGAGCGGATCCAGGTCGGCCCAGCGGGCGCCGACGTTGCGGTAGGCGGCG
The DNA here is from genome assembly GCA_047607325.1 of Xenophilus sp. GTDB lineage: Bacteria > Pseudomonadota > Gammaproteobacteria > Burkholderiales > Burkholderiaceae_C > Xenophilus. The sequence continues at coordinate 13,187 of JASGDG010000268.1, forward strand.
ATCAGCTGCTGGACGGCGGTGCGCTGGCGGCCCAGCTCGGAGCCGGCGCCGCTGGCCTGCACCACGCGCGTGGTGCCCTGCTTGGCGCGCTCGGCGAAGGCGTTGATGACCGGCAGGTGGGGGACGTCCCGGGTGTCGCTGCCGTCGGTGGCAGGCACGTGCTGCAGGGCGTCGAAGTAGGAGCGCCAGTTGTCGGGCACGCTGCCCGGATTGGCGAGGTAGTTCTCGTACATTTCCTCGACATAGGGCGCATTGCCGCCGAAGAGGTACGAATTGCCTTGGTAGGCGCTGTAGATGGACGGGGAATCACTCATGTTCCGCTGACCTCCGCTTCCCTTCAGGAAGCATTAGCTGGTTGGATAAACCTTCCGCGACACGGCTGAACCGGTTGGCGGATGCGACTGTGGCTGGGAAGGGCCCGAGTACCTTCGCATTGTGCCACGTCAAGGCTGTGACGGCCGCGGATACTGTTGGGCATGCCGCGGACGCCGCCGTCCGCCGGGAAGGACAGCCATTCTTCGCCCACTCCCCATGCAATGCAAGGCAGGCGGGCACAGCCCGACCGCGGGGCGGCGGATTCAGGGCGTGGTCAGCAGCGCGCGGATGGCTTGCAGCGTGTCCGGATCGTCGATGGTGGTCAGGTCGCCCGGGTCGCGCTGCTCGCACACGGCCTGGATGGCGCGGCGCAGCAGCTTGCCGCTGCGGGTCTTGGGCAGGCCGGCGACGAAGCGCACCCGCGCCGGGCGGGCCAGGGTGCCCAGCTGGTCGGCCACGGTCTTCATGATCTCGCCCTCCAGCTTCAGCGCCTCGGCCGGATCGCCGGTGGCCGCCCCGGCTTTGGGCACGACGAAAGCCATCGCCACCTGGCCCTTGAGCGCGTCGGCCACGCCGACCACCGCCACCTCGGCCACGTTGCCGTGGCTGGAGATGGCCTCCTCGATCTCGCGCGTGCCCAGGCGGTGACCGGCCACGTTGATCACGTCGTCGGTGCGGCCCAGGATGTAGTAATAGCCGTCCGCGTCGCGGATGCCCCAGTCGAAGGTGGAATACACCAGCCTGCCCGGGATGCTCTTCCAGTAGGTGTTGACGAAACGCTCGTCGTCGCGCCACACGGTCTGCATGAAGCCCGGAGGCGTCGGCCCCTCGATCGCGACCACGCCCTTCTCATTCGGCGCGGTCAGTTCCTCGCCGCTGGACTCGTGCAGTATCTTCACCTTGTAGCCGTACATGGGCACGCCCGGGCTGCCGAACTTGGCCGCCTTCCTCTCCACCCCATTGGCCAGGGTGAGGATGGGCCAGCCGGACTCGGTCTGCCAGTAGTTGTCGACGACGGGCACGCCCAGACCGTCGCTGATCCAGCGAGCTGTCGGCTCGTCCAGCGGCTCGCCGGCCAGGAACAGCGAGCGCAGGGTGGAGAGATCGTGTTTCTTCAGCAGCGCCGGATCCTGCTTCTTGAGCACGCGCACCGCGGTCGGCGCGCTGAACATGACGGTGACCCGGTACTTCTCGACCAGCTGCCACCAGATGCCGCCGTTGGGCTGGCCGTCCAGGCCCTGCGTCGGCAGGCCCTCGTACACCAGCGTCGCCATGCCGGCCAGCAGCGGCCCATAGACGATGTAGCTGTGCCCCACCACCCAGCCGATGTCGCTGGTGGAGAAATAGGTCTCGCCCACGCGCCCGTCGAAGATGTGGCGCATGCTCGCCGCCAGCGCCACCGCATAGCCGCCCACGTCGCGCTGCACGCCCTTGGGCCTGCCGGTGGTGCCGCTGGTGTAGATGGTGTAGCTGATATCGGTCGCTTCCAGCCAGGTGCAGGGCACCTGCGTCCCCGCATGCCGGGCCAGCAACTCGGCCGCCAGATGGTCGCGCCCGGCCACCTGCTCCATGGGCGCCAAAGCGCGGTCCACCAGCAGCACCGCAGGCGGCTTGTGGGCCGACAGGCGGATCGCCTCGTCCAGCAGCGGCTTGTAGGGGATGACCCTGCCCCCGCGCGAGCCGGCGTCGGCGCTGACCACCACCTTCGGCTGGGCGTCCTCGATGCGCGAGGCCAGCGAGGCGCTGGCGAAGCCGCCGAACACCACGCAGTGGACGGCGCCGATGCGCGCACAGGCCAGCATGGCGAACACCGCCTCGGGGATCATGGGCATGTAGATCAGCACGCGGTCACCGCGCCCGGCGCCCAGCTCCGCCAGCGCGGCCGCCATGCGCTGCACCTCCCGGTGCAGTTCGCGGAAAGTCCAGGTGCGCTCGGCGCCCGTCTCGGTGGAAACGCCGATCAGCGCCGGCTGGTCGCCGCGCTCCGTCAGGTGCCGGTCGACGGCGTTGTGGCACAGGTTGGTCTGGCCGCCCACGAACCAGCGGTAGAAGGGCGGCCGGCCGGCGTCGAGGATCTGCACCGGCGGCACATGCCAGTCGATCAGGCGGGCCTGCTCGGCCCAGAACGCCTCGGGCTCCTCGATGGAGCGGCGGTAAAAATCCTCGAAGCGGGTGGTCATGGCTGGATGTCTCCTGGCAGCCGCCGAAGGCCGCTTTTGTCCTTGCAATCCTGCGGCCGATTATGGAAAAGGGCCTTGCACGCGGCTGACAGGCCGCAGAAGGAGGGACCACGCCCGCCGCCGATGGCGCAACTGTTGAGATGCCTCAAACCCGGGTGCGCCGGCTCTTGGCAGATTGTCAGCCTTCATGCACCCCGTCACCCCGGAAACGATGTCGCCGCCACCGGCCCTGCCCCGTGCGCTGCGCCCGCCGCCGTCCGCGCGGCCCGCAGCGTGGCCGCACCGCCAGACGACCCGCACCGCCGCCCAGCAACTGCTGCACGGCGCCTTCGCGCCGGCAGCGCTGCAGCGCGCCACCCTGGAGCGGCTGGCCGCCGCGCTGGAGATGCACACCCTGCCGCAGGGCCTGGTGCGCGAGGCCCCTCTGGGCTTCGCGCCGTCATGGTGGCTGGTGGCGGAAGGCCGCATCGTGGTCGGCCGGCCGGGTGAGGACGGCGGCCTGGTGGAAAACCGCATCGTCGAGCGCGGCCAGTGGTTCGACATCGCCGGCGCCTGGCTGGACTCGGCCTGGATCGAGTCGGCCACCTGCCCGGCGCCGGTGACGCTGCTGGCCCTGCCGCTGGACACACTCGTCGCCTGCGCCCAGCTGGACGCCGCACTGCTGCATGCCATGGGCCATGCGCTGGCCGAGCGCGTGCGCGAACTGACCGAGGGCCGCCACGAACTGGCCACCAAGGACGTGCTCAGCCGCCTGGCGCTGTGGCTGCTACGCCAGCCCAGCCAGCCGGGGCCGGACCATGCGCCGGCCATCCGCCTGCCGGTGCAGAAGCGCTCCATCGCCCGGCAGCTGGTGATGGCACAGGCCACACTGTCGCGCTGCTTCCGCCGTCTGGTGGAACTGGGCTGCATCGAGGTCGCCGGCTACACCGTCATCGTGCGCGACCCAGCGGCGCTGCGCGGCCTGGCAGGCGAGCCGCCGCCCCTGGCCGAAGCGCCGGCGCGCGCGGTCGTCAGCGGATGAGCGCCTGGAGCTCCCCAAAGGCCGGATGCCCGGCCGTGCGCAGCCATTCGAAGCCGACCATCTCCGTGGTCACCAGTTCGGCGCCCGCCCCGGCCAGCCGGTCGAAGGCGGCGTCGCGGTTGCGCTCGGTGCGCGAGCCGCAGGCATCGGTGACGACCCAGACCTCGAATTCGTCCTCCAGCAGTTCCAGCGCCGTCTGCAGCAGGCACACGTGCGCCTCGCAGCCGGCGATCACGATGCTCTCGCGCGCTGCCGGCGCGGCGGCGACGCGCTCTTTCTGCAGGTGGCGCGGCAGGCTGCGCGCGTTGCCCTGCGGCGCACGCGCCGGCGGCCGCAGCCACTCGGCCAGGCCGTCCGCCACGGCGCTGAAATGCATCTTGGGCAGCGTGCGCCGGCACAGCGCACGCAGTTCGGCGGCGTTCTCGCCCAGCTTGGCGGGGTTCTGTTCGGTGCCGAACACGGGCACTTCGGCCAGTTGCGCCAGCTTCGCCAGGCGCACGGCATTGGCCAGCACCGCATCAGCCTGGTGGATGGCAGGCATCAGGCGGGCCTGGTAGTCGACCAGCACGAGCTGGGAGGTGGAAGCATCGAGCAGCATGGGCGCCATTGTCTGCGCGAAGCGCTGCGCCCCGGTCTCAGCGCCCGGACTGCAAGCGAATCCGTTGGCCGTCCGGCTCCTGGCGCACGTCACAGACGCGCTCCCGGCCCGCCTCCAGCAGCCGGTGCCCGGCAGCCACCCGCCCCTTCTTTTTTGCCGAAGCGCTCACCCTGTGCCGGAAATCACACCGGTAACAGGTTTTACCATGCATGACCAAAGGCAATTTGGATCGGCACTGTTACAACTTCATTTTTGATAGCATCAAGAAAATCCATTTCTCATCAATAGGTTACGATGGCATTGAATAGTCAACTCTAGATTGACACTCTTCGGCGTCGTCCTTATCCTACGCGCCCATGCGTCGATTCCCCCTGTCCGTTCTCGCCCTCGTCCTTGCCGCCTCTGCCCATGCGGCCCCCCTGACGGACCCGGCGAACGAGACGCAGGAAGGCCCAGTCCGCCAGGGCCTGATGAGCCGCATCAATGACATGCGCCATTCCGTCACCGACCGCACGTCCGAACTGGTGATCAGCGCCATGGGTTTCCTGGGCGTGCCCTACCGCCGCGGCGGCGTCAGCGCCGACACGGGCTTCGATTGCAGCGGCTTCGTGCGCGCGATGTACGACAAGTCGGTGGGCAAACTGCTTCCACGCCGGGCCGAGGAACAGGCCGCCGCCACCGAGAAGATCGACCGCAGCGAACTCAAGCCCGGCGACCTCGTCTTCTTCAACACCATGCGCCGCGCCTTCAGCCATGTCGGCATCTACATCGGCGACGGCAAGTTCATCCATTCGCCGCGCAGCGGTTCGTCGGTCCGGGTCGAAGACATGAACGTCAGCTACTGGCAGCGCCGCTTCAATGGCGCGCGCCGGGTCATCGAAGACACCGCGGGCGGAGAATGAGGCCGGCGGGCCGCTTGCCTGCGGCCCGGCAAGCCATTCCGGCGCCGGGCCGCAGCATCAGCCACCCGTGACCGGCGGGAAGAAGGCCACCTCCGCCCCCTCGCACAGGGAGGCCGCCTCGGTGCTCATCACCTGGTTCAGCGCCATGCGAACGGCCCGGCCACGCGCCAGTGCAGCGGCATAGGGGTGGCCGCGGGCGATCAGTTCGTCGCGCAGCGCACCGAGCGTGGCAGCCTGGGTGCGCAGCTCCTCGCGGCCGAGGCCGATGGACTCGCGCACCGAGGCGAAGTAGCGCACCGTGAGCCTCATGCCAGCCAGCCTGCGAAGGGGATGAAGCGCACGGTGTCGCCGCGAGCGATGGCGGCGCCTGCGGGATGGTCGATCACGCCGTCGCCCCACACAGTGGAGGTCAGCACGCCCGAACTCTGGTTGGGGAACAGTTCCAGGCCGCCCTCGGCATTGCGGCGCACGCGCAGAAACTCGCGGCGCCGGCCGGGCTGCGGCAGGTCGAAGTCGGCGCGCATGTCCAGGGCCGGCGGAGCCAGCGCCGAAGCACCCTGCAGCGCGAGCAGGAAAGGCCGCACCAGCAGCACGAAGGTCATGAAACTGGAGACGGGGTTGCCGGGCAGGCCGCAAAGGTGGCATTGGCCCTCGCCCGCAGGCCGCGGAATCCTCCCGTACGCGAAAGGCTTGCCGGGCTTCATGGCGATGGACCAGAGTTCGAGCGTGCCCAGCGCCTGCACGGCGGCGCGCACGTGGTCTTCCTCGCCCACCGAGACGCCGCCGGTGGTGATGACGAGGTCGTTGCGCGCGGCGGCGGCGGCCAGCGCGGCCAGCGTGGCGTCCAGCCGGTCGGGCACCAGGCCGAGGTCCTGCACCTCGCAGCCCAGGCGCTGCAGCAGCGCGCGCAGAAAGAAGCGGTTGGAGTTGTAGATGGCGCCGGGCGGCATGCGCTCCGGCGGCACGTCGCCGGGCATGACCAGTTCGTCGCCCGTGGAGAGCAGCGCCACGCGCGGGCGCCGGGCGACGGGCAGCCGGGCGAAGCCGATGCTGGCGGCCAAGCCCAGCGCCTGCGGCGTGAGGCGCTCGCCGCGGGCGAGCACGAC
>JASGDG010000269.1:0-3075 GCA_047607325.1 Xenophilus sp.
CCGCAGCCGGGGCCCGGGTGCGCCGGCGGCGGCCCCGACGGGGGACCGCCATGCCCGTCCGGCCGGCATGCCGTGGCATGCGGGGGCGGCGGCGGAGGTGGCGGCAGCACGATGCAGGCGCCCAGCAGGCAGGTGGCTGCCACGAGGGCGGCGCCCATCGCGGCGGATCGGATGGTCATGGTGAAATCCTCCAAGTTGCGTGGTGGCCACTGTCGCGGTGCATGTGGGAGGAATCTGGGCGCGCGTTGCGCGGGAGCGTCACTCCTCGGACGGGGGCAGTTCCAGGCAGAAGCCCACGCCGTAGACGGAGCGGATCCATTCGTGGTCCGGCGCCACGGCGGCGAGCTTGCGGCGCAGGTTCTTTACGTGGCTGTCCACCGCCCGCTCGGTCACGTCGGCATCGTCTTCGTAGGCCAGGTCGAGCAGCTGCGCGCGCGTGTAGATGCGGCTTGGCGTGCGCGCCAGCACGTCGAGCAGCCGGAACTCCCGCCGCGTGAGCGCGAGCGGCTCCCCCCGCAGCGAGGCCTGCCAGCGCGATTCGTCGAGCACCAGCCCGGCGCTGCTGCCGGCGCCCGTGCCGACGGGGGCCTGGTGGCTGCGCCGCAGCACCGCGCGCACGCGCGCCACGACTTCGCGCGGCGAGAAAGGCTTGCAGATGTAGTCGTCGGCACCCAGGTCCAGCCCGATGAGCCGGTCGACTTCCTCGATGCGCGCCGTCAGCATGATCACGGGCCGCTGCGTGTGGCGGCGCATCTCGCGCAGGACGGCCAGGCCGTCCAGGTGCGGCAGCATGATGTCCAGCAGGGTGAGGTCGGGCGGGGCGGACAGGATGCCCTCCAGCGCCGCCCTGCCGTCGGCCGCGTGTTCGACCTCGTAGCCGGCATGGCGCAGGTAATCGCCCAGGATCGAGGCGATGTCGGGATCGTCCTCGACGATCAGCACGCGTATGTTCATGTCGATTCTCCAATTCAAGCGGCGGTGAGCGGCAGCACCAGCGTGATGCGAAGGCCGCCCAGCGCGGAAGGCTGCGCGTCGATGAAGCCGCCGTGTGCTTCGACGATGGCGCGGCAGATCGACAGGCCCAGGCCCGAGCCGCCGGATTCGCGGCTGCGCGAGGCCTCGCCGCGGTAGAGCCGCTCGAACAGGCGCGGCAGCTCCTCGGGGGCGGCGCAGGGCGCGGTGTCGTCGAAGCCGAGCACGAGGCGCGGCTCGCCGCCGCCCTCCTCGATCTGCGCGTCGATGACCAGGCGGCCGCCCGGGTCGGTGTAGCGCAGGCTGTTCTCCAGCAGGTTCATGAAGGCCTGGTGCAGGCGCCGGCCGTCGCCTTCGAGCATCGGCTGGTGGTGCTGCGCCAGGGCGTCGAGCCCCTGCGTGTCGATCTCCAGACCCTGCTGCGCGAAGCGCTCGCGCATGGCGGCGGTGGCCTCCTTGAGCATGGCCAGCGGAAACAGGGGCGCGCGCTCCTGCGGCTCCGCCTCGCTGCCCGTCATGCTGCTGCGCAGGTCGTCCACCAACTGCCCCAGGCGCATGACCTGGCGGTGCAGCCGCAGGGCGGTGCGGTCGTCGAAGTCGCGCACGCCGTCCTGCAGCGCCTCGATCTCCGCGCGCATGGCCGCCAGCGGCGTGCGCAGTTCGTGCGAGACGTCGGCCAGCCAGGCGCGGCGCTGGGACTCGATGCGGTCCAGCCGCGCGGCCATGGCGTTGAAGATGCGGCCCAGGGCCGCCAGTTCGTCGCTGCCCCGCGTCTTCACGCGCGCGTGCAGCCGGCCGCGCGCGATCATCTGCGCGGCCTGCGCCAGCTCGTCGATGGGGCCGAGCCAGCGGCTCGCCAGCCACCACGAGAGCGCCAGCGCGAGCAGCAGGCCGACCAGGCCGGTGGTGGCCACCAGGCCGCGCTGACGCGCGAGGAAGGCGCGGTCGGCCTCGCTGTGCAGCGCCTCGATCGGCGCCAGCGCCAGATAGCCCACCAGCTGTTTCTTCTCGTGCAGCGGCAGCCGCGCGGCGGCCGCCACGTCCAGCATCGCGCCGGCGATGCGTGCGCCGGAGGCGTCCAGCAGCGCCAGGCGGCGCAATTCCTGCGGGCCGTCCGCTCCGGGGCCCGGGCCCGGCAGCGGTGGCGGATACAGATGCAGCAGCAGGTCGGGCCGCGGGCCGGTGCCCAGCGTGGGGGGGCGCGGCGCATACCAGGGCGGCAGGCGCGGGTCGGCGGGCACGGCCGACTCGGGGTCCGGGCCGCCGGCCGTGCCCAGCAGCAGGCGCTCCCACAGCTCGGGCTCGCTGCGCAGCCTGTTCCAGCTGCCCTGGGCGGCGTGGTATTTCACCAGCCGCTGGGCCAGGCTGTTCATGCGGCTGATCTCGATCTCGGCCACATAGGAGCCCAGGCCGCGCTGCAGGCCGAGGATGGAGAAGGCCGCGAAGGTCAGCAGCAGCACCACGAGCATCGTGGCCAGCGCCAGGAAGATCTTGCGGCTGAGGGTCAGGCGCAGCAGGGGGGGAGGCATGCGCCGGAATTGTCGGGCAAGGCGCAGCCATCGCGGCTGCGCGCGGCCGGCGGGGACCGGGGAGGGATTCATTCCAGCGGCAGGCGGACCGTCAGGCCCGTGGGGGAAAGGGTGGAGGGCGCCGCAGCCAGCCGTCCGCCGCCGGCATGGACGATGGCCAGCGCGGCATGGACGCTGCCGTGCAGCGCACGGTCGGCGGAAGCGGGTGGCACGGCGGCGCTGGCCATGCGCATGAACCGGGAGGCCAGGCACGCCGCCCCGTGGTTCGCGGTGGCATCCTCCGGTGCCGCCCAGTGGAGCAGCATCTGGCCGGACTGCGTCGCAACCAGGGCACGGGGCAGGCTTTCGGTGCCGAGCGCATGACGCACGATGGCCGCCAGGTGGGCCAGCAGCGCGCGCAGGTCCGCCCGCGTGGCATGCACGCGAAGCGCGTGGCCGGGCAGCGTGCCGTGCAGTGCGCACAGCGCCTCGCGCGTGGCGGCCTCCTCGATCAGCGGCCGGACGTCGGTCGAGGCCGGGGGCCGCCGCCCGGCCGGCAGCGCGATCGCCCAGGGCGCGCTGCCGGGGGCTTGCG
>JASGDG010000270.1:0-14954 GCA_047607325.1 Xenophilus sp.
GCTGCGGCCTGGGCGCCGCCGGTGTCGGCGGGCGGGGGCGGGGTGAGCGCAGCGGCGAGCGGCGCCGCCGGTTCTTCAGCTGGCGTGGCGTGGGTGGAGGCCGGGGCGTAGTCCTGTTGGGAGGGCACGCGCGCCTGTCTGGGCGTCTGGGGCACGAGGTGCGGGGCCACCCATTCGGCGCGCTCGACCACCCGGGCGCCGGCGGGGAGTCCGCGCTCGCTGAAGTGCAGCACGAAGCGGCGGATGTTCTCCGGCGCGGCGGCGTGCAGCACGGCCACGGCGCGCTGCACGCGGGCTTCGCGGTAGGGGGCGTCGGCGTCGGTGGCCCAGACGTGCAGCGTGTCGCCTTTCGGGGCGATGTGGGTGACCGTCCATTCGGTCTGCTCTTCGAGCGCGGCGGCCGTGACGGCCCAGCCGGGCGGGACCAGCGGCGCCTGGGCGCCGAGGCGCGGCAGCGGCGGGTCGAGCAGCTTGGGCGATGACGACTGGGCCAGGTTGCTGGACAGGCTCAGGCCGAGCATCACCTTGTCGCCGCGCTCGAAGCCGGCGGAAAGCACGAGGCTGGACGAAACGCGGTAGCTCAGCCCTACGTTGAAGGGGGAGCGGCGGCGCTGGTTGTTGCTCAGCGGCTCGCTCTGGTAGTCGTTGCCGTCGTATTCGAACTTGAGGGTGAGTGGGTTCCAGGGGGTCTGCCATTGCACGCCGCCGAACAGGGCGGCCGGGCCGCGGAACAGCGAGCTCAGGCTGGCCTCGCCGGTGGTGGTGGACGATGGACGGGTGGCGAAGCGGCTGCCGAACAGCGTGGTGAACGGGTTGGTGATGTTGCCGCTGTGCCCCAGGTAGCCCCAGCCGATGCCGAGGCTGAAGTCGAGGTCGTACCAGCGCTTGCTGGCGACGAAGTATTCGCTGGAGAACAGGCCGGTGCCACCGAAGTCGCGGAAACCCAGCGCCACCTGGGGCAGGTAGGCAGACTCTTTCAGCAGGCGCAGCTTCAGGTCGATGCTCTTGTCCTTGTAGGACTGCGTGTCCGTGATGCCGTAGCTCTTGTTGGAGATCGACGAGTACCGGAAGCCGCCTTCCATCCAGTCGAAGGGCTGGTACATGACGGTGATGCGGCTGTACGGGTAGACGTTGCTGTACGTGGCGCGCACGTTGCCGGCCTGCTCCATGCGGGCGGAGGGGGTCTGCAGCAGGCCCACTTCGCCCCAGTCGTTGGCGCTCATGGGCAGCGGGCGGGGCTGTGCGGCGGCGCGCTCGGGCATCCGCGCGGCTTCACTGGGCGCCGGAGGGGCGGCCGCCGCCGGATCCGCTGGCGCTTCCTGCGGCGACGGGCCCTGGGTGGCCAGGAACTTGATCATCCCCTCGGAAAGGCCGTCCAGCAGCCGCAGGCGGCGCGGCGCGGCCCACAGCCAGGCGCCGGGGGCCGGCTCGTCCACGGGGCCGGCGTTCCAGGGCGCCACGCCCATGTGCGCGGTGCGGCCGTCGGGCTGGGCCAGCCACGCCCAGTCGGCCTGGCCCTGCAGGCCGCAGGCGGTCAGGTAGTCGAGCACGTTGCGGCCGGGCACGTGTGGCACGCGGCACAGGCGGCCGTCGGGCAGGACCACCGCCACGGTGTGCAGGGGCCACGCCGAGGGCACGAGCCGCTGGCCGGTGCCGAGGACGGGGTCTTCCGTGGGATTGGCTTCGAGCCAGCGCGGATCGACGATGCCCAGGGCCACGCGGCCGGTGACGGGCAGGCCGGCGACCCAGGCCAGCAGCCGGGCGCGGTCGCTGCGCTCGGGCTCGGCGGGTGCCTCCCGCGCCCAGGTTTCGAGTTGCACCAGCAGGGTGTTCTTCAGGTGCCGCTGGGCGAATTCCTCGTCCGTGATCTGCCAGGCCAGGCCGGGGTTGGCGATCTGCTGGCCGCCGGGCTGCCGCAGCAGCCATTGGCTCAGCCGCTCGCCCGGACGGACGTCGGCCGCGCCGCTGGCGTCGGCGGCCAATGCGGGGCCGGCGAGTGCGAGCAGGGCCGCGGCACCAAGACGCAGGAGCGCAGAGGCGGACGGCGGGCGGGCGCGTGTCATGAACCGGCGGCTGCCGCTGCGCCGCCGGCGGGCTTCCAGCGCTCCAGGCTCAGGCACAACTCCTGGGTGAGGCATTGCTCGGAATACACCACCTGGGGCTGGTCGTCGATGCGTGTCACGGCGAAGCGCGCGGGCGGAAGCGCGGCGCTGGCGGGGAGGGTGGTGCTGCGTTCCTCGAACCACTGCACGGGCGTCGCGTACTGCTGCGTCATGCGGCTGTGGGCGGGGCGCGCGATGGCGACCCGCTGAATTTCGTCTCGGATGCCGGCGCGGTAGCCGGGCATGAGGTCGCGCTCGCGCGTGAAGTGTGCGGATGCCTCCGCGCCGCCGGCCGGCGCGGCCCATGGGGGTTCGGCTGAAAAGCGCACGGAACGCCAGTCGGTGCTGAGGCCGGTGGTGCCCACGATCCTTCCCTGTCGCGTGCGAACCACCTCGCCGGAGCCGCTGTACCAGACCTCGGTGGGGCCTTCCGGCAGCGGATCGACATAGCCGAGTGCGAGATAGGCCTCACCCCCGCCCAGATGGACGCGTAAATAGTTGAATTGCGAATTCTGCGGTGGCGCAGAGACGACCGGCGGGCCGCTGAACATGCCCCTTGCCGTGACCAGCAAGGCGGAGCCACCCGAATTGCACCCGCTGAAAGCGAAAAAGGATGTTGCTGCAGTGCAACATCCCAGGAGGCGTGCCAATCGCCAGAGGCGACCGGCGAGGAATGGGGCCCCTCCGTGAAGGAGGGTTCGCCTCATCAGCGGGTGGTGCCCGTGGTACCCGTGGTGCCCGTCGTCCCGGTGGTGGAACTGCCTTTGCTGCCGCTGCCGCCGCCCAGGCTGGCTGCCAGCAGCAGGCCGCCGCCGGCGGCCAGGCCGACGGTCTGCTCCCTGGTGAGGCTGCCCAGCCCTTGGGGCGGGGGGGTCTGGGCCAGCGCAGGGGCGCTGACCGCGGCGGCAATCGCCAAGCCAGAAATCAGATGACTGAGCTTCATGGTGTGCACCTCTCCGAAGGACAGGAAAAGAAGGCTTTGAAGATTAACACGGCCCGGCCGCTGGCGTGTCGATGGATCTGTGACAGGTGGTTTGGCTGTGACATATTGTCCATCCCTGCGTCTACGCCCGCAGGAAAGCGTCGTAGCCCGTGCGCAGGATCAGCAGGCCCACCACCAGGATGAACACCTTGCGCACGAAGCCCGCGCCGTGGCGCAGCGCCACCCGGGCGCCCAGCAGGCTGCCCGCCACGTTCGCCACGGCCATCAGCAGGCCGTAGCGCCACCAGACGTGCCCCTTCAGGGCGAACAGCAGCAGCGCGCCGGCGTTGGTGGTGGTGTTCAGCAGTTTGGCCGCGGCCGAGGCGTTCAGGAAGTCGTAGCCCAGCCAGCGCACGAACAGGAAGATGAAGAAACTGCCGGTGCCGGGGCCGAAGAACCCATCGTAGAAGCCCACCAGCACGCCGATGGCGCCGGTGGCCCAGACCTCCGCCAGGCCTGCCAGGCGCGGGGCGTGTTCGCGGCCCAGGTCCTTGCGCGCCAGCGTGTAGAGCAGCAGCGCCAGCAGGATGAAGGGCAGCAGCCTGCGCAGCGCCGCCGGGGAGACCAGCGAGACCGCCCAGGCGCCCGCCAGCGCACCGGCGAAGGCGGTGCCGATGCCCGCGAGCAGCGCCGGCCAGCGCAGCCGCACGCGGCGCGCGAACTGCACACCGGCGGCGGCCGTGCCCCAGATGGAGGCGCTCTTGTTGGTGCCCAGCAGCGCCGCCGCCGGCGCGCCGGGAAAGGCGGCGAACAGCACCGGCACCAGTACCAGGCCGCCGCCGCCCACGATCGAATCCACGAAGCCCGCGAACAGCGAGGCCAGCCCCAGCCACCATCCTTCCATCGGAGGATTATCACCGCCTGCGCCACGGCCCTGGCGCAGGCCGAAAAAAAGCGCCGACCGGCGGCGCTTGGGTAAACGACCGGCGCCTCATGGGCGGGCGCCTTGATCACTGTGGTTCTGATGGTCGGGCGGTATGTCTCCTCGGTCCCTCGCGCATGCAACGGGATGGTGCCCGTTGGCGAGTCCGGCGACTTTAAGGGGCGCACCGGCACAGTGCATCGGGAATAACCCCCGCCCCATCGCGCACTGCGGGGGGCCGAGCGCTCACGCATGGATGCGGCAAGAGGTTATTCCTGGCGCATCTTGTGCCGAGTACACAGGCCTGCATCCACGGGGCCGATGCGCGTTCTCCGGCGCCTCGGGCCGCATCGCGACGCAGGCGCTGGCCGTGGGCGCGGATGTGCCGGGCAGGCGGGCCCCGATCTTGCTGAGCACCGTGAGCGGCAGGGGTCATCGGGTGTCGCTGCGCGCGGAAAGCGAAGAGGAGAGGAGCCTGCTGCCATGACCGAGAGCGAACGTGTTGCCATCGCCGCTCGCCTGCACGTCGCCCTGCGGCGCAAGACGGGCCGCGTGACCGACACGGAGTGGATGGCGGTCAACGTCGAGTATGCGGCCGAGGTGGTGCGCTTCGCGCGCGCCCATGCCGCCGAGAAGCAGGATGCCGAACTGGCGGACGTCGCCGCCCGGCTGGAGGAGTGCATGGCCCCGCTGGCGGCCGAGCAGCAGGTGCGCCAGGCCACGCAGCGGCGCATCGAGGCCGGCACCGCCACCGGGCCGCAGCGCACCCTGGCGCGCTACATCGGCGGGCTGCGCTAGCGGCCGCGGGGACCCCTGGTCCGCACAGGGCCGACTAGAATCCGCGCCTTCGCCGGGCGGGGCGCGCGGCGCCACGCCGCGATACCGACGGCAGCATGGCACGACACGACACCCGGGACGCACCGGGCCCCGGCAACGGCAGACCCACGGACTCGGGCGCGCTACCGCGCGGCCTGCAGCTCCTGACCCTCATCATGGAGGCTGGCCGCCCGTTGGCGCTGGCGGAAGTGGCCGACGCCGCGCAACTCGCCTCCAGCACCACGCATCGCCTGCTGCAGTCGCTGACCGCGCTGGGCTGGCTCTACCGCGACGGCACGGGGCGATATGGCATCGCGCCCCGCGCAGCGCTGCCTCTGCCGCTGGACCACCCCCTGAACCTGTTGCGCCGCGACGGCATCGACCTGCTGCGCAACCTGCAGGCACAGTTCTCCGCCACCGCCTTGCTGAGCGTTTTCATGGGAGAGCAGCGCGTCGTCATCGACGCCGTGAGCGGCCCGCACCACATCGCGCCCTACATTGCCACCCAGATCTCCGCGCCCCACCATTGCTCGGTTTCGGGCAAGCTGCTGCTCAGCGGCCTGTCCGACGCGGACCGTGACCGGCTGCTGGGACCGGCACCCTATGCCGCCCGCACGCCGCGGACGCTGACGACGCGTGCGCAGTTGTTCGCCGAACTCAAGGTGGTCGCCCGCACCGGCATCGCCACCAATCTCGAAGAGAACCTCGCGGGCATCTCGGCCCAGGGCATGCGCCTGCGGACACCCTCCGGCCGTACGGTAGGCGCGCTCACCCTGACCGGGCAGAGCAAGCATTTCTCCGCCACCGCCATGGCCGCGATGCGCGAGCAGCTCACGCTGTCTGCGCAACTGCTGGATACCTCGCTGTCCATGCGCGCCGTCGCGCGCTTCCTGAACATCTGACTTCCTGCCGCTCCGGGCATGGACCCGGGCGTCTGCGCAGACCGCCGGCCGCGATATGCGGCAAAACGGTTTGGTTATGCGCAAGCCTTCGTTCTCGTTTTCCAGCGATCTTCCAATAATTCATTGGAAGTTGGTTCCCATTTTTTAATTGAATGAATGAAAAAAATGGGAATTCCCTGGCCATCAGCGAGTCCTCCATGTCCTCACTCCCGTCCCGCAGACGTGTTCTCTCCGGCGCTGTCGCCGGCAGCCTCGGCGCCGTGTGGCCCTGGGCCGCTGCGCAGGCGCAGGGCTACCCGGCGCGCACGCTCCACTATGTCTCGCCCTATCCCGCGGGCGGCACCAACGACCTGGTGGCCCGCATCGTCAGCAAGCGCCTGGCCGAGCGATTGGGGCATGCCACGGTGGTGGTCGAGAACCGCGGCGGCGCCGGCGGGACGCTGGGCGCCACGCATGTCGCCCGGGCCGCGGCGGACGGTCATGTGATCCTGAATGCCTCCAGCGGGAATCTGACTTCGGCGCCGCAGATCATTGGTGCCGCCTACGATCCATTCAAGGATTTCGTCCCCGTGGGCTTCCTCGGTCATGTGCGGTTCGTGCTCGCCGCGCACCCGGGACTGGGGGTCAGAACGCTCCCCGAGCTGATCGCCTATGCCAAGCAGCATCCCGGCAAGATCAACTACGGCACGGCAGGCAACGGCACCGGCGGCCACATCGCCGGCGAGTACCTCAAGCTGCGCACCGGCATTGACATCGTGCACGTGCCGTACCGCGGTTCGGCGCTGGCGTTGCAGGACGCGGTGGCCGGCCATGTGCAGTTTGTGCTGGACCCGCTGGCCGCCGCGTACGTCAAGTCCGGCGCGCTGCGCGGGCTGGCCTTCACCGGCGCGAGCCGCTCGCCGGACCTGCCCGGCGTGCCCGCGATCGATCAGGCGGGTGTGCCCCGGTGGGAGGCGACCAATTTCTTTGTCGCCGTCGTGCGCGCGACCACGCCGCCCGAGATCGTGCAGACCCTGCACAGGGCCTTCCTGCAGATTGCGCATGAGCCGGCCGTGCAAGCCGAGCTGCAGGCGCTGGGCGTGGAGATCAAGCCCTTGAGCCAGGCCGAGATCGTCCGCCTGCTGCTGACCGAGACCGCCGTCAACAACCGTGTGATCGAGGCCGCGCGGCTGCCGCTGGCCAAACCTCTGGCCTGACCCCGTCCGATTCCGGAGCCTCCATGTCCATCCGTCTGTACGGCACGCTTTATCCCCGCCTGTTCTCCGAAGTCATCCCGCCGGGCGAGCTGCATTTCGACGTTGCGCACATCGAGCGCACGGCGGTGGCGCACGAGGAGGCCGGCTTCGATGGCGTGCTGTTGCCGCACAACGCTGGCTGGGCCGACAACTTCCTGACCTCTGCCCGCGCCGCCGGCGTGACACGGCGGCTGAACTTCCTGCTGGCCCACCGGCCCGGCTTCGTCGCCCCCTCGCTGGCGGCGCGCAAGCTGGCCACGCTGGACCACTACACCGGAGGGCGCCTGCAACTGCACGTGATCACGGGCGGCCGCAACCAGGAGCAGCGGCGGGACGGCGACTACCTGGAACACGACGCCCGCTACGAACGCACCGACGAGTTCCTGGACATCCTGCGCGCCGTGTGGCTGGGCGACAGGCCCGTCGACTACCAGGGCAAGCACTACCAGGTGGAGAGTGCCGCGCATGAAGTCAAGCCGCTGCAAAAGCCCGCCATCCCGATCTCGTTCGGCGGCGCCTCCGAGGCGGCGATCCGCGTGGCTGCCAAGCACGCGGACATCTATGCGCTCTGGGGCGAGACGCTGGCCGGCGCGCGCGAGCTGATCGGGCGTGTCGGCCAGGCGGCCCGCGCGCTGGGGCGCCAGCCCGGCTTTTCCATTTCCATCCGCGTCATCGTCGGCGACACGGAGGCCCAGGCCTGGGAGCGCGCCCGCAGCATCGCCGAGCAGACGGGCGAGGTGGGCCTGTGGAGCAGGGGCTCCAAGGTGTTCGGAGGCCTGGTGCCGCCAGTCCAGGCCGAGAACGAGGGGTCGCGCCGCCTGCTGCAGCAGATCGCGCAGGGCGAGGTGCTGGACACGCGGCTGTTCACCGGGGTGGCACGCGCCACCAACGCACCGGGCAACACCACTGCCATCGTCGGCACGGCCGAGCAGGTCGCCGAGTCGCTGCTGGATTACTACGACGCTGGCATCTCCGGCTTCCTTTTCCGCGGCTTCGACCCGCGCACCGATGCGGCCGACTTCGGCCGCGAGCTGATCCCCCGGCTGCGGGCCGGCGCCCAGGCGCGCGACCAGCGCGCCGGCCGTGCGATCGCTGCCGCCTGACCCGCAGCCACGCTTGAAAGGCTCCCATGGCCGTTCTCGAACGTACCCGACTCGACATCCGCCCGCTTTCTGTCTTCACCGGGGCGGAGATTCATGGCGTGGATCTGCGCGAACCGCTGGACGAAAGCACCACGGCGGAGATCCGCGCGGCGCTGTTGCGCTGGAAGGTGGTGTTCTTCCGCGACCAGCATATCGACCACGCTCAGCACCTGGCTTTTGCCAGGCGCTTCGGCAAGCCGACGGCGGCCCATCCCTACGACGGCCACCCCCCCGAGGGCTTCCCGCAGATTCGGACCATTTCGTCGAAGTCGACCACCGGGCGCCGCGGCGACCGCTGGCACACCGACGTCACCGGTGTGGTCAATCCGCCGGCGGGTTCCATCTTGCGCGCCGGCCAGGTGCCCGCCTATGGCGGCGACACCCTGTTCACCAACCTGGCGGCGGCCTACGAGCACCTCTCCAAGCCGTTCCGGACCCTGGTCGATGGACTGTGGGCGCGCCACGCGTTCGGTGGCTACAACGGCGATTTCGACACTCCCTCGGTCTACGCCAGCAAGGTACGCGCCCGTCCCAACGCGGCCGACCATCCCGTGGTGCGCCTGCACCCCGAAACCGGCGAGCGCGTGCTGTTCGTCAATCCCGGCTTCACGCGCCGCATCAACGACGTGGCCGAGACCGAAAGCCGTCACCTGCTGAACCTGCTGTTCGAGGAACTGGCGCGCCCCGAATACCAGGTGCGCTTCCGCTGGGCGCCGGGCAGCCTGGCGTTCTGGGACAACCGCGCCTCCGCTCACCAGGGGCCGGGCGACTTCGCCTACCTGGACACCGAGCGGGTGCTCTACCGCATCACGCTGGAAGGCGACGTGCCGGTCGGCCTCGACGGCAGGCCATCGCGCCTGATCGCGGGCGAGCCGTTCGCGGCGTTCGACACGCCCGCAGGCGCCCCGCAATGATGTGGCGCCGCACCTTCCTGCACACCGCGGCCCTGGCCCTGCCGCTGGGCGCGCCCGCGGCCGTCCATGCCCAGACCTATCCTGCGCGAACGGTGCGCATCGTGGTGCCGGTCGCCGTCGGCGGCAGCGCCGACAAGCTGGCGCGCGTCCTGGCACAGCAACTCGGGGCGCAGTGGAAGCAGTCCGTCGTGGTCGAGAACGTACCGGGCGCGAGCAGCAGCATCGGCACGACGCATGTCGTGCGCGCACCGGCCGACGGCTACACGCTGCTGCTGGGCGGAGAGCAACTGGCCGTCAGCCTGGCGATCGGCAGCGTGCTGCCCTATGACCCGCGCAAGGACCTGAGGGGCATCGTCAAGGCCGTGGTCAACCCGCAGTTGCTGGTGGTCAGGCCCGGACTTGGCGTCAAGGACTTCGCCGGCTACGTCGAACTGCTGAAAAAGCGCCCCGGCCAGATCACGATGGCGCTCCCGGCCGGCAAGGGCAGCCTGCAGCACCTGGCCGTGGAGATGCTCAATGCACGCCTGGGCCTGCGCACCAACAACATTCCCTATCCCGGCGGAGGTCCGGCCACGCTGGACGTGCTCGGCGGCCACGTCGACGCCATGCTGATCACGCTGGCGGCGGCGACGCAGAACGTGCGCTCCGGCAAGCTGGTCGCGCTGGCCGTGACCACATCGACCCGCTCCAGGGCCTTGCCGGAGGTGCCCACGCTGCAGGAGCTGGGCGTCGCCGGCTACGTGGTGGAGAGCTGGCAGGGTTTGCTGGCGCCGGCCGCCACGCCGCCCTCCCTGGTCGCCCAGATCCACCGCGACGCCGTCGGCGTGCTGCGCCGGCCGGACATCACGGCGCAATTGGAAGACCTGGGCTTCAACCTGTCCGCCGGCACGCCTGCCGACGTGGACAAGACGATCGCCGATGACGTCGAGGCGTACAAGAAGGTCGTCCAGCAGGCCGGCATCCAGCCGACATGAACGCCGCCGGACCGACCCAGCCAGGCCCGCTCCCGCTGCCCGATGCGTCGAACCGCCCGATCGCCCAGTGCGATTTCGGCGTGTTCTTTCACCGCCCGTTCTCGCTGGCCTTCGTGCCGGCCGGCCGGCGTCGCCGTGCCACGCGCCCGTCTTCCCTCGAAGGTCACTGAAGGAGTTCCCATGTCCATCCCTGCTTCCACCGCAGAACTATCGCCCCGGCAACTGCACACGCTGCTGCAGCAGCGCGAGGAGATCGCCGTCCTCGACGTGCGCGAGGTCGGGCTGTTCACGCGTGGCCATCTCCTGCACGCATCCTCCGCGCCGCTGTGGCGTATTCCGCTGGTGCTGGACCGGCTGGTGCCGCGACGCGACACCCCCGTGGTGCTGACCGATCTGGACGGGGCGCAGTTGGCCGAGGCGGCGGATCAGCTTCGGCATCTGGGCTACACCAACGTGTCGCTGCTGGCTGGCGGCACCCAGGCCTGGCAGGCGGCCGGCTACGAGGTTTTCATCGACGACAACGTGCCCGGCAAGGCGCTGGGCGAGGTGGTCGAGGTCCAGGCGCACACGCCGCACATCGACGTGGAGGAACTGCGCCGCCGGCAGGCGCGGGGCGACAAGCTGGTGGTGGTCGACGGCCGCACGCCAGAGGAGTTCCGCGACTTCAGCCTGCCCGGTGCCCATAGCCTTCCCAACGGTGAGCTGCCCTATCGCATCCGCGAGCTGGCACCGGACCCCGACACGCTGATCGTCGTCAACTGCGCGGGACGCACGCGCAGCATCATTGGCGCCCAGACGCTGATCGACGCGGGTGTCCCCAATCCGGTGGTCTCGCTCAAGGACGGCACCATGGCCTGGCTGCTGGCCGGCCACACGCTGGAGCATGGACGCCGGCCGATACTCCCCGAGCCCACGCCGCAGCACCTGGCTGCGGCCCGTGCGGCGGCCCAGGCGCTGTCGCGAAAGGCCGGCGTGCGCAGCATTGACGCCCAGGAGCTGGCGCGCCTGGCGGCCGACGGCGGGCGGAATCTATACCGCCTGGATACCCGCACGCGCGAGGAGTACCGCGCCGGCCATCTGCCAGGCTGGCGCTGGGCGCCCGGAGGCCAGCTGGTGCAGGCGACGGACCACTATGTGGGCGTGCGCGGTGCGCGCGTGGTCCTGGCGGACTGGGATGGCGTGCGCGCCCACAGCACGGCGGCGTGGCTGGCGCAGCTGGGGGCCTACGAGGTGGTGCTGTACGCGCCCGCGGCCGACGCCGCGCTGGAGACCGGCGACGAACCCGTGCGGGTGCTGCGCGATCCGCGCGTGCCGCCGGCCGACTGGGCCACGCCGCAGCAGGCCTGGCAGCTGCTGCAGGAGGGCCGGGCCGCCCTCTTCGATGTCGACAACAGCCTGGCGTTCGCACGCCGCCACATCGAGGGGGCACGCTTTGCCGCGCCGCACCGCGTGCAGGAGTTCATCACCGCGCTGGCGGGCCCGCAGCAGATCGTGATCACCTCGGGCGATGGCGTACTGGCCCGCTGGGTGGCCAGCCGGCTGCAGCGCCAAGGCATCACGGCGCGTGCGCTGCTCGGCGGCAACCAGGCCTGGTTCGACGCCGGGCTGCCCACCGCGACCGGTGCGGAGGAGGTACTGACCGGGGAGGAAGACGCGCGCTACGGCGGCTATGCCTATAGCGACCCAGTTCGGCGCGATGCGAGCTTCCGCGACTATCTGGCCTGGGAACTGGCCCTGGTCGGGCAGGTGGCGCGGCCGGGCGGCGAACTGCCATTGCGGGTGCTGGCGGCTTGACGCGCTGCCGGGGGGCAGGGCGGGTCTGCGGTGGAGCGGGTTCACGACGGGCGGCCGGCCCGTCGGCGCAAATCAGGCATCCGCCCGCACCCAGGCGGCGGCCTTCTCGGCCATCATGAGCGTCGGGCTGTTGGTGTTGCCGCTGGTGATGGTGGGCATGGCGCTGGCGTCCACCACGCGCAGGCCGGCGATCAGGCCGCCGCGCCCGTCGCGCACGCGCAGGCGCGGGTCGAGCACGGCCATCGGGTCGCCGTCCGCGCCCATCTTCGCCGTGCCCACGGGGTGGAAGATGGTGGTGGCGATGTCGCCGGCCAGACGGGCCAGGTCCTCGTCGCTCTCGTACTGCGGGCCGGGCTTCCACTCCTGCGGCCGGTACTTCGCCAGCGCCGGCTGGGCGGCGATGCGGCGCGTGACGCGCAGCGAATCGGCCGCCACCCTGCGGTCCTCGTCGGTCGAGAGGTAGTTGGGGGCGATGGCCGGCGCGTCCTCGTGGCGCGGGCTCTTGATGCGCACCGAGCCGCGGCTGGTCGGGTTGAGGTTGCACACGCTGGCGGTGAAGGCCGGGAAGGCGTGCAGCGGATCGCCGAAGGCGTCGAGCGAGAGCGGCTGCACGTGGTACTCGATGTTGGGCCAGGCATGCCCGGGCGAGCTGCGGGTGAAGGCGCCGAGCTGCGAGGGCGCCATGCTCATCGGCCCGCTGCGGCGCAGCACGTATTCCAGCCCGATCCTGGCCTTGCCGAGGAGCGAGGAGGCCAGCACGTTGAGCGTGGGTGCGCCTTCGATCTTGAAGACGGCGCGGATCTGGAGATGGTCCTGCAGGTTGGCGCCCACGCCCGGCAGGTCGGCCACGACCGGGATGCCGTGCCGGTGCAGCAGTTCGGCCGGACCGAGGCCGGACAGTTGCAGGATCTGCGGCGAACCGATGCTGCCGGCGCACAGGATCACCTCGCGCGTGGCGTGGGCGTTGACGAGTTCCTGTCCGTTCCACACCGTGGCGCCGGTGCAGCGCTGGCGGCCGTCGGGCTGCGCCTCCATGGTCAGCCGGGTGACGTGCGCCCCGGTCCACAGCTCGAAGTTCGGGCGGCCGTAGCAGGTGGGCCGCAGGAAGGCCTTGGCCGTGTTCCAGCGCCAGCCGGCCTTCTGGTTGACCTGGAAGTAGCCCACGCCCTCGTTGCTGCCGCGGTTGAAGTCCGTCGTGTGCGGGATGCCCGCCTGCACGGCGGCCTCGGCGAAGGCGTCGAGGATGTCCCAGCGCAGGCGCTGCTTTTCCACGCGCCATTCACCGCCGGCGCCGTGCATCTCGTCGGCGCCCAGGCAGTGGTCTTCGTGCTGCTTGAAGGCCGGCAGCACGTTCTCCCAGCGCCAGGCGTCGTCGCCGGTGAGCCGGGCCCAGCCGTCGTAGTCGCGCGACTGGCCGCGCATGTAGATCATGCCGTTGATGCTGGAGCAGCCGCCCAGCGTCTTGCCGCGCGGGTAGCGCAGCACGCGGCCGTTGAGGCCGGCGTCGGGCTCGGTCTGGTAGAGCCAGTCGGTGCGCGGGTTGCCGATGCAGTAGAGATACCCCACCGGGATGTGGATCCAGTGGTAGTCGTCCTTGCCGCCGGCCTCGATGAGCAGCACGCGCTTGCTTTTGTCCGCGCTGAGCCGGTTGGCCATCAGCGCGCCGGCGGTGCCGGCGCCGATGACGATGTAGTCGAAGGTGGTGTTGTCGTTGCTCACCGGTGTGTCTCCTGGGGCCTCTTGCCGGGCCGGTCAAAGGTCATCGTCGTGGTAGCCCGATTCGCGCTGGTGGCGGATGGCGAGGACTTCGACCCATGCCTCGTCGGTGGTGACGCGGTACAGCGCCACATAGCCCGTCTGTCCGCGATGAATCACCAGTTCGCGGTATCGGCGCGAGGTCGGGCGCCCTATGCGTGGCTGGAGTTCGAGCACCAACAAGGCGTCGACGATCAAGTCCACCGTGGCGTCGGCGGCGGCCGTGTCCGTGGGTGCCAGGAACTCCGTGAGCCGGTCGAGATCGCGTTGTGCGCGAGGCGTGAATGTCAGTCGCGTCATGCAGCTTTCTTTGCCTTTGACGCGGAAGCCCTTGCACTACGGCCACGCACCGGCAGCGGCTCGGGAACCGACTCACCCGTGCTGCGCGCGCGGATGCGCGCCTTGGCCCAGGTCCGGACATCTTCTGCGGCATAGACTGGCCCACCCGCATCCACCTCCGCCGCAGCCGCTTCGGCCTCTGCGATGAACTCAGCACGCTGGCGGCGGCGGCGCGCCTCGGCTTCCAGCGTGCGCACCATGAAGGCATGCGCCGTCAGGTGCTCCTCGGCGGCGAAGTGCTGGATTTCGCTCTTGAGTTCGTCGCTCAGCTTGAGGGATGTGGTGCTCATGGCTGCTCCCGTGAAAAGGTAACACCATGGTAGCACCCGTGCACCAATCTCACTTCGCCGTCGGCATCACGAATTCGGCCCCCTTGCCGATGCTCTCGGGCCAGCGCTGCATGATCGACTTCTGCTTGGTGTAGAAGCGCACGCCTTCCTCGCCGTAGGCGTGCATGTCGCCGAACAGGCTGCGCTTCCAGCCGCCGAAGCCCTGCCACGCCATGGGCACCGGGATCGGCACATTGATGCCCACCATGCCCACCTGGATGCGCCGGCCGAACTCGCGCGCCACGTTGCCGTCGCGCGTGAAGCAGGCCACGCCGTTGCCGAACTCGTGGGCGTTGATCAGGTCGACGGCCTCGGCCAGGTCCTTCACGCGCACGCAGCCGAGCACGGGGCCGAAGATCTCTTCCTTGTAGATACGCATGTCGGGCGTGACGTGGTCGAACAGCGTGCCGCCCAGCCAGAAGCCGCCCTCGCAGCCTTCGCCGGCCTGCGCGCCGCTGAAGCCGCGGCCGTCGACCAGCAGCTTCGCGCCTTCCTGCTCGCCCAGCGCGATGTAGCCGCTGATGCGCTCGTGCGCGGCCCTCGTCACGATCGGGCCCATCTCGGCCGCCAGGTTCTCGCCGTCGAGCACCTTCAGCGTCTTGGTGCGCTCGATCAGCCTGGGCAGCAGCCTGTCGGCCACGTCGCCCACCAGCACCGCGATGCTGATGGCCATGCAGCGCTCGCCGGCCGAGCCGTAGCCGGCGCCGATCAGCGCGTCCACCGCCTGGTCGATGTCGGCGTCGGGCATCACCACCATGTGGTTCTTGGCGCCGCCCAGGGCCTGCACGCGCTTGCCGTGGCGCGCGCC
>JASGDG010000271.1:0-10202 GCA_047607325.1 Xenophilus sp.
GCCAGCCGAGGGCGCAGGCGCCCCAGGCGGCCGCGCCGTGCAGCCGGCGCGGGCGGATGGCGCGCATGCGCTGCGCCGAGCCGAAGCGCTGGTGGCGCCGGCCGTGCTGCTCCAGCAGCACCAGCAGCAGCACCATGGCCAGCATGGCGCAGGCGATCTGCGCCGCGCCGGCCAGGTCGGAGCGGGTGATCCAGGTGGTGTAGACGGCCACCGTGAGCGTGTTGACGCCCAGGAACTCGGAGGCGCCGATGTCGTTGAGCGTCTCCAGCAGCGCCAGGCTGGTGCCCACCGCCAGCGCCGGGCGGGCCAGCGGCAGCGCCAAGCGGCGGAAGGCGCCCCAGCGCGTCTCGCCCAGCGAGCGCGCGGCCTCCAGCAGGTGCGCGGGCTGGGTCATGAACATGGCCCGCGCCGTCGTGTAGACGTAGGGGTAGAGCACCAGGCCCAGTACCGCGATGGCGCCGGGCAGGGAGCGCAGGTCGGGCAGGCGCCACTGGCGCGGGCTGTCGTGGCCCAGCAGCCAGCGCAGCGCGCCCTGCACGGGGCCCAGCGGGTGCAGCAGGTCGAGGTAGGCGAAGGCGACGATGTAGGTCGGCATCGCCAGCGGCAGCAGCAGCGCCCAGTGCAGCACGCGCCGCGAGGGGAAGTCGCAGGCCGTCACCAGCCAGGCGCAGCCGGTGCCGACGAGCAGCACCATCGCGCCGACGCCGGCCAGCAGCAGCGCCGTGTTGAGCGCGGCCGAGGGCAGGACGTGCGCCAGCAGGTGGGCCCAGTGGCCGAGGCTGCTGCCCGCCGCCAGCCAGGCCAGCGACAGCATGGGCGCCAGCACGCCCAGCGCGATCATCACCGAGGCGCCGCGCCACAGCGGGCCGACCGGGCGCAGGCCGGCCGCCGTGGGCGTCATTGGTCGAAGCCGACCTTGTCGACCAGCGCGCTGGCCTGCTTGCGGTGCTTCGCGATCTCGGTGAGTGGCAGCGGATCGACCTTCAGCTCGCCGATGGCCTGGCCGATGATCGGATCGAGCGGCACGCCCTTGCGCACCGGGTACTCGTGGTTTGCCTGCGCGTACATCGCCTGGGCCGGCTCCGAGACCAGGAACTCCAGCAGCTTGACCGCGTTGGCGCGCTGCGGCGCGTTCTTCGCCACGGCGGCGCCGCTGATGTTGACGTGCGTGCCGCTGCCCGGCTTGCCGAAGCTCGGGCGGACGACCTGGATCGCATCGCCCCACTTGCGCGCGTCGCTGCCTTCCTTGGACGACTTCATCTGGCCGACGTAGTAGGAGTTGGCCAGCCCGATGTCGCAGATGCCGCCCAGGATGTCGCGCGCCACGTCGCGGTCGCCGCCGGTGGCCTTGCGCGCCAGGTTGGCCTTGACGCCGCGCAGCCACTGCTCCGTCTTGGCCTCGCCGTCGTGGGCGATCATGGCGGCGATCAGCGCCGTGTTGTAGGGGTGCTGGCCGGCGCGGATGCAGACCTTGCCCTTGTACTTCGGCAGGGCCAGGTCCTCGTAGCGGAAGCTGGCGAGCTTGAGGTCCTTCTCGGCATACAGCACGCGCGCGCGCAGCGACAGCGCGAACCACTGGCCGTCGGCGCCGCGCAGGTTGGCGGGGATGGCCGACTCCAGCGCGGCGGACTTCACCGGCTGCGTCACGCCGCCTTCCACCAGGTCCAGCAGGTTGCCCACGTCCACCGTCATCAGCACGTCGGCCGGCGAGCGGGCGCTCTCGGCCTTCACGCGCTCGAGCAGGCCGTCCTTGACGAAGACCGTGTTTACCTTGACCTGCGTCTGCGCCGTGAAGGCCGACAGCAGCGGCTGGATCAGCCCCGGCTCGCGGGTGGTGTAGAGCGTGAGCTCGCCCTGCGCGGCGGCGGGCAGGGCGCCGCCGAGCGCCAGGACGGCAAGGGCGGATGCGCCGGCGCGGCGCACAGTGGTCAGCGGCATGGAACGGACTCCTGCGGAATGATTGAAAAAGTGCGGCAACAGCCGGTGGGCCCCGGCCACGATGTTGCGAATGATTATCAAATTCGAGGAGAGCGCCCAGGCCAAAAGCCCCGCCGGCTCAGGGTTGCTGCGGCGGCCGCGGCGGGATGTCGAACACCAGGCAGGTGGTGGTGGCGTGGGCGTAGAGCGTGCCGTCCGGCCCGACCAGCCGTGCCTCGGCGGTGGCGAGCTGGCGGCCGCAGTGGACCACCTTGCCGATGGCGCGCACCCGCTGCACCTTGGGCGTGATCGCCTTGACCATGTTCACGCCCAGTTCCGCCGTGGTGTAGGCGCGGCCGGGCGGCATCATCGTGTGCACGGCGCAGCCCAGCGCCGAATCCAGCAGCGTGGCGAACCAGCCGCCGTGCACCGTGCCCAGCGGGTTGAGGTGGCGCTGCAGCGGCGTGCCCTGGAACGCCGCATGGCCGGGGCCCACCTCGACGACGAGGAAGTCCAGCGTCTTGGCGATCTCGGCATAGGGCAGGGTGCCGTCCAGGATGCCCTGCATGATCTGCAGGCCGGTCTTGTCGGCGATCTGGTCCGGCCGCGCCACGCCGGGGCCGGCGCCGGCATCGAGCCGGCCCAGGATGCGGGCCTCGTCCTCCAGCCAGCGCTCGAGTTCGTTCGTCTGCGACATGTGCTCTCCTTGATTGCATCTCAAATTGTTGCATATACAATCATATGCCATGACTTATGCCATGACCACCGTTGCCCGTCCGCAGGGCTGCACCAACTTCAAGCTGCGCCAGCTGATGCGCCGCGTGGCGCGCCACTACGACGCCGAGCTGGCGCGCGCCGGCCTCAAGACCACGCAGTACTCGCTGCTCACGCACGTGCTGCACCTCGGCCCGCTGCGGCCGGTGGACCTGGCGCGCGCAATGGGCCTGACGCCCTCGACCCTGTCGCGCAACCTGCAGCCCATGGTGGCGGCCGGCTGGCTGGAGATGGCCGAAGGGTCCGACGCGCGCAGCTGGCTGGTGGGCATCACGCCCGCCGGCCGCGAGAAGCGCGCCACGGCGCAGCGCCGCTGGCGCGCCGCGCAGGAAGGGCTGAACGCGCTGCTCGGCACCGAGCGCGTGGCCGCGCTGCATGCGCTGATCGACGACAGCCTGGGCCTGCTGGGCGGCGACGAGGACGAGGGAGAGCACGATGAATGACGCCACCGCCACGAAGGCGCCCCTCGCCCTGCCGCCCGTCTGGCGGGTGCTGCTGGCCGCCGCCGGCGCCTTCGCGCTGACCATGGGCGTGCGGCAGACCATGGGCCTGTTCCTCTCGCCGCTGAACACCGCCACGCAGCTCGGCCTGGGCCGCATCAGCCTGGCCTTCGCCTTCGGGCAGCTGTGGTGGGGCCTGACGCAGCCTTTCGCCGGTGCCCTGGCCGACCGCGTCGGCACCGGCCGCACGGTGCTGGCGGGCGTGCTGCTGGTGGCGCTGGGCACCGTCATCACGCCGCTGATGACGAGCACCGCCGGGCTTATCCTCGCCATCGGCGTGCTGGCGGCCGGCGGCGCGGGCATGGCCGGGCCCTCGGTGCTGATGGGCGCGGCCACGCGGCTGGTGCCGCCCGGGCAGCGTGGGCTGGCCACGGGCGTGGTCAATGCGGGCGGCTCCTTCGGCCAGTTCGCCATGGCGCCCGTCGCCATCGGCCTGACCGGCGCCGTGGGCTGGGCCGCCTCGATTCAGTGGCTGGGCGTGCTGGCACTGCTGGCGCTACCGGCCGCCTGGGTGCTGCGCGGCAACGCGAAGGCGCTGGCCGCGCAGGCCGCGGGCGCGGCCGGCAGCAGGGCCCTCTCAGCGCGCGAGGCCATCGCCCAGGCGCTGGCGACGCCGGGTTACCTCTACCTGTCGACGGGCTTCTTCGTCTGCGGCTTCCATGTCGCCTTCCTGGCCACGCACCTGCCGGGCGTGATCGTCGCCTGCGGGCTGCCGCAGGCGGTGGGCGGCTGGGCGCTGGCGGTGATCGGCCTGTTCAACATCGTCGGCAGCCTGCTCATGGGCTGGGCCGTGGGCCGCTGGCGCATGAAGTCGCTGCTGGCCTGGGTCTACACGGCGCGTGCCGCGGCGGTGCTGCTGTTCCTGCTGCTGCCCAAGACGACGGCGGTGGTGCTGGCGTTCTCGGCGGTGATGGGCGTGAGCTTCCTCTCGACCGTGCCGCCGACGGCCGGGCTGGTGGCCAAGATGTTCGGCCCGGCCGACATGGCGATGCTGTTCGGCTTGGTGATGCTGGCGCACCAGGTGGGTGGCTTCCTCGGTGCCCTTCTGGGCGGTTACGTGTTCCAGGCCACCGGCAGCTACGACGGGATGTGGTACGCGGACATTGTGCTGGCCGTGGGCGCCGCGCTGGCGAGCCTGCCGATCCGTGAGGCGCCGCCGCGCCCCGTGGCGCACGCCGTCTGAGAAGGTGCCCGTGGTCGGGGAGGCCGAGCGCCTTTTGCGGTTTGGGGACAATCCGCCGCATGAGCGCACAACGACCCATGCCGCAGCCGCGGCACAGCTACCCCGTCTTCCGGTCCATCGGCACCCGCTGGATGGACAACGACGTGTATGGCCACGTCAACAACGTCGTCTACTACAGCTGGTTCGACACGGCCGTCAACGCGCACCTGATCGAGCAGGGGGCGCTGGACATCCATGCGGGCGGGACGGTGGGCTTCGTGGTGGAGACGCAGTGCAACTACTTCGCCCCGCTGGCCTTCCCCCAGGCGGTGGAGGCGGGCATCCGGGTGGCGGCGCTGGGGCGCTCCAGCGTGCGCTACGAGGTGGGCCTGTTCGCCGCCGGGGCGGCCCAGGCGGCGGCGCAGGGGCACTTCGTGCATGTGTACGTGGACCGGAGCACGCAGCGGCCGGTGCCGCTGCCGCAGGCGCTGCAGCGCGTGGTGGAGGCGCTGAGGGTCTGAACGGCCGTCGCGCCGGGGCCTTCGTGATGATAATGGCTGCGGCACCCTTGCCCTTTTCAGCCCCGAGACAACGGCCACCGCGCCGCCTGCCGCCGCACCATGATCATCACCAGCCTGCTGGACACCGACCTGTACAAGTTCACCATGATGCAGGTGGTGCTGCACCACTTTCCGGGCGCCAAGGTGGAATACCGCTTCAAATGCCGCAACCCGGGCGTCGACCTGGCGCGCTTCGCCACCGAGATCCGCGAGGAGGTGCGCGCGCTGTGCCGGCTGCGCTTCCAGGAGGCGGAGCTGTCGTACCTGCGCTCCATGCGCTTCATCAAGAGCGACTTCGTCGACTTCCTCGGCCTGTTCCAGCTCAACGAGAAGTACATCGGCATCGTGCCCCAGGCCTCGGGCGAACTGGAGATCAGCATCCGCGGCCCCTGGCTGCACACCATCCTGTTCGAGATCCCGGTGCTGGCGATCGTCAACGAGGTGTATTTCCGCAACACGCAGCCGCAGCCCGACCTGGCCGAGGGCCGCCGGCGCCTGGAGGCCAAGATCGAACAGCTCCAGGCCGCTGGGCTGGAGGACCTGAAGATCGCCGACTATGGCACGCGCCGCCGCTTCTCCAAGGCCTGGCACGAGGAGGTGCTGCGCACCCTGGCCGCGCGCCTGGGCGCGGTGACGCCGGGCGCGCCCGCCACCGAGCGCCAGCCGCAGCTGGCCGGCACCAGCAACGTGCTCTACGCCATGAAGCTGGGCCTGATCCCCCTGGGCACGATGGCGCACGAGTACCTGCAGGCCTGCCAGGCGCTGGGGCCGCGGCTGCGCGACAGCCAGATCTTCGGGTTCGAGATGTGGGCGCGCGAGTACCGCGGCGACCTGGGCATCACGCTGTCGGACGTGTACGGCATGAGCGCCTTCCTGCGCGACTACGACCTGTACTTCTGCAAGCTGTTCGATGGCGCGCGCCACGACAGCGGCGACCCGTTCCAGTGGGGCGAGCGCATGATCGCCCATTACGCCGCCAACCGGGTCGACCCGCGTACCAAGACGCTGATCTTCAGCGACGGCTTGACCATGCCGCGCACCATCGAGCTGTACCGCCAGTTCCGCGGCCGCTGCGTGCTGGCCTTCGGCATCGGCACCAATCTGACCAATGACCTGGGCTACGAGCCGCTGCAGATCGTGATCAAGATGATCCGCTGCAACGGCCAGCCGGTGGCCAAGCTCTCGGACACGCCGTCCAAGAATATGTGCGAGGACGAGAAGTACCTGGCCTACCTGCGCCAGGTGTTCCAGATCGAGCAGCCGGCGGCATGAGGCCGTGGGCGGCCGAGGCCGACGGCGCCCGCCTCTCTCCGCTGTGGGCCGTGCCCTTCGCCGGCCTGCTGCTGTCCATCGCGCTGATGCCCCTGCTGGCGCCGGCGTTCTGGCATCGCCACTTCGGCAAGGTGGCCGCCGCCTGGGCGCTGGCCTTTCTCGTCCCCTTCGCCGCGGTGTTCGGCCCGGCGGCCACCGGCATGCAGTTCGTGCACGCGCTGGTGGGCGAGTACATCCCCTTCATCCTGCTGCTCACCGCGCTGTTCACCGTCGCGGGCGGCATCCACATCCGCGGCAGCCTGCGCGGCTCGCCGGGGCTGAACACCGCCATCCTCGCCATCGGCGCGCTGCTGGCGAGCCTGATGGGCACGACCGGCGCCTCGATGCTGCTGATCCGCCCGCTGATCCGCGCCAACGACGACCGGCGCCACCGGGTGCACGTGGTGGTGTTCTTCATCTTCATCGTCTCCAACATCGGCGGCTCGCTCACGCCGCTGGGCGATCCGCCGCTGTTCCTGGGTTTCCTCAAGGGCGTGGACTTCTTCTGGACCACGCTGCACCTGCTGCCCGACACCTTGTTCATGCTGGCCGCGCTGCTGGCGATGTTCTATGCGCTGGACCGCTTCTACGATCGCCACGAGGGCGTGATGCCGCCGGACCCGACGCCCGACACGCGCGGCATCGCCTTCGACGGCGCGGCCAATTTCTGGCTGCTCGGGGCCATCGTGGGCCTGGTGCTGGTGAGCGGCGTGTGGACGTCGCCGGTCGCGTTCGACGTCTTCGGCACGCCCGTCGGCCTGCCGGGCCTGGTGCGCGACGCGGGCCTCGTCGCCGTGACGCTCGCATCGCTGAAGATCACGCGCCCCGAGGTGCACCAGGCCAACCAGTTCGGCTGGGTGCCGATGGCGGAGGTGGCCCAGCTCTTCGCCGGCATCTTCCTGACCATCGTGCCGGTGATCGCCATGCTCCAGGCCGGCGCCGACGGGCCCTTCGGCGCGGTCGTCTCGGTCGTGACGCGCGCCGACGGCCAGCCCAGCCCGGCAGCGTACTTCTGGGCCACGGGCGTGCTCAGCGCCTTCCTGGACAATGCGCCCACCTACCTGGTCTTCTTCAACACCGCCGGGGGCGATGCCGCCGCGCTGATGGGCCCCCACGCCGCCACCCTGGCCGCCATCTCGGCCGGCGCGGTGTTCATGGGAGCCACCAGCTACATCGGCAACGCGCCCAACCTGATGGTCAAGGCCATCGCCGAGAGCCGCGGCGTGAGGATGCCCGGCTTCTTCGGCTATATGGCCTGGTCGTGCGGCCTCCTGCTGCCGTTGTTCGCCATCGCCACCTTCATCT
Source organism: Xenophilus sp. (assembly GCA_047607325.1). Lineage (GTDB taxonomy): Bacteria > Pseudomonadota > Gammaproteobacteria > Burkholderiales > Burkholderiaceae_C > Xenophilus. The sequence goes on from JASGDG010000271.1 coordinate 7,530, forward strand.
TCTTCCGCTGAGGTTCTTTTCATGAGCAAGCCCAAGGTCCTGGTCGCCCGCGCCGTCTTTCCCGAAGCCATCGCCCGGCTGGAGCAGCACTTCGAGGTCGAGGCCAATCCCGACGACGCCCTGTGGAGCAAGGCCGAGTTCATCCGCAAGCTGCAGGGCAAGGCCGGCGTGTTCACCACCGGCAGCGAGCGCATCGACGCCGAGGTGCTCGACGCCTGCCCCGGCCTGAAGATCTGCGCCAACATGGCCGTGGGCTACAACAACTTCGACGTGCCGGCCATGACGGCGCGCGGCGTGCTGGCCACCAACGCGCCCGACGTGCTGACCGAGACCACCGCCGACTTCGGCTTCGCGCTGCTGATGGCCACCGCCCGCCGGCTGACCGAGAGCGAGCATTTCCTGCGCGCCGGGAAGTGGACGAAGTGGTCCTACGACATGTTCGCCGGCAGCGACATCCACGGCAGCACGCTGGGCATCATCGGCATGGGCCGCATCGGGCAGGGCATCGCCAAGCGCGGCGCGCACGGCTTCGGCATGAAGGTGATCTACCACAACCGCTCGCGCCTGGCGCCCGCGCTGGAAGCCGAATGCAAGGCCAGCTACGCCGGCAAGGAAGAGCTGCTCAGGACCGCCGACCACGTGGTGCTGGTGGTGCCCTACACGCCCGCGTCGCACCACACCATCGGCGCGGCCGAACTGGCGCTGATGAAGCCGACCGCCACGCTCGTCAACATCGCCCGCGGCGGCATCGTCGACGACGCGGCGCTGGCCGCGGCGCTGCGCGACAAGCGCATCGCCGCCGCCGGGCTGGACGTGTTCGAGGGCGAGCCGAAGGTGCACCCCGACCTGCTGACCGTGCCCAACGTCGTGCTCACCCCGCACATCGCCAGCGCCACCGTGCCCACGCGCCGGGCGATGGCCGATCTGGCGGTGGACAACCTGATCGGCTACCTGGTGCACGGCCGGCCGAAGACGCCGCTGAACCCCGGAATCCTGGCGTCGGCGGGATAGCCGGCCGCCGCCGGCCTGGCTGGCCCGGCGCTTGCAAAGCGCACAATCACTTTCAACGACAGCTTCCGCCAGCGCCGCACCGAATGAGCCCGAACGATCCGCACGACCTTCACGACAAACGCCTCGCCGACGCCTGGGCCACGCTGCAGGCCCACGCTGACCAGGGCCTGCCGCTGGACAAGGACCCCTCCCGTCTCGCCTTCGCCGACCCGGAATTCCTGCTGCGCCGCGAGACGCGCGGCCTGCGCATGCAGCTGGAGCTGATGAAGCCCGACCTGGAGATGCGCGCCCACGGCATCGAGAACACCATCGTCGTCTTCGGCAGCGCGCGGCTGCGCAGCCGGGAGGAGATGGGCGCCCTGATCGCCCAAGCCGAGGCGGCGGCCGACCCGAAGGCCGCCGAGCGCTGGCGCCGCCTGGCGCGCGGCAGCCACTACTACGAGCAGGCGCGCGCCTTCGGCAGGCGGGTGGCCCGCTACAGCGCGGGCAAGGAGCCGGCCGACCGGCTTTTCATCTGCACCGGCGGCGGTCCCGGCATCATGCAGGCGGCCAACCGGGGGGCCTGCGAGGGCGGCGGCGAGTCGGTGGGCCTGTCGATCGCGCTGCCGATGGAGGAGGCGGCCAATCCCTACATCACGCCCGCGCTCTCGTTCAAGTTCCACTACTTCGCCATCCGCAAGATGCACTTCATGATGCGGGCCAAGGCGCTGGTGGCCTTTCCGGGCGGCTTCGGCACGCTGGACGAACTGTTCGAGGTGGTCACGCTGGTGCAGACGCGCAAGTCCCAGCAGGTGCCGATCGTGCTCTTCGGCTCCGAATACTGGCGCAGGCTCATCGACTTCGGGATGCTGGTGGACGAGGGGATGATCTCGCCGGAGGACGTTGGCCTGTTCCAGTACGTGGACACGCCGGAAGACGCCTGGCGGGCGATCGAGGACTTCTACGCGCTCTGACCGGGAGGCGGCCTGGCGCCCCGCAGGGCCGCGCTCAGCCGCTGCCGCCCGCCCTCAGCGCCCGGAGGGCGGGTGCAGGCCCCGCACCGCCGGCATGCCCAGCGCCACCACCGCGCCGATCACCCAGAACACGCCGCCGATGCCGACCAGCGCGCCCAGCGAGCCGAACAGCATCGGCATGGCGACGCTGGAGGCATTGATGGTCATCAGCCGCAGCCCCAGCGCCTCGCCGTGGCGCTGGGGCGGCGTGATCTGGTGCAGCATGCTCATCACCATCGGCTGCACCGCGCCCAGGGCGAGGCCCAGCGTCACGGAGCAGGCCGCCATCGCCCAGGGCGAGCGCAGCAGCGGGTAGGCCGCGAACACCAGCACCGTGACGGCGGTGGACGCGAGGATGACGCGGCGCTCCGTGGCGCGCGCCGCCAGCAGCGGCAGCAGCACCCGCACCAGCGCCGCCGCGACGGCGAAGACGCCCAGGATGGCGCCGATGGCCGAGGCGCCCAGCCCGCGCTCGTGGCCCAGCACCGGCAGCACGAAGGCGTGCACGTCCCAGCTGGAGGACTGCAGCCAGTTGACGAACAGCAGGCGCCGGAACATCGGCTCGCGCAGCAGCTCCCAGGCGCGCGTGGGCACAGGCCCGGCCGGCGGTGGCGGCGTGGGCGCCGGCTCCTGCGCGCGCCGCACCAGCCACCCGCAGGCCAGGGGCAGC
>JASGDG010000272.1:0-4638 GCA_047607325.1 Xenophilus sp.
CGCCCGCGCCGGCGCCGTGGCCCAGGCCGATCTGCTCGACATGGCGCGGCGCGCGCCGCGCGCCGGCCTGCACCCAGGCCCAGCCCTCGGGCGTCCACAGCTCGGGCCGGTCGTAGCCGCCGTCGCCCACGAACTCGCAGAACTGCTGCCAGGTCACCGGCTGGGCGTCGATCTCGAATTCCGGCACCTCCAGCGCCAGGGCGCCGGTCTCCTGCGCCAGGTGGAAGCCGGGCGCCTCGGCCGCCCCCAGCGTCCAGCGCATGGCCGGAATGACCAGCGGCGGGCGCGTCGCGCCGGGCGGCGGCAGCTCGGCGCCGATTGGCAGGCCCAGGGCCTGCGCCATCCGCACCAGCTGCTCGCCGCGCCAGTCCTCGTGGAACAGGGCGAGGCGGTAGAAGTACAGGCCGGCATCGGTCTCGTCCGCGTGGCCAAGCAGTTCGAGCGTGCTTTCCAGCGTCTCCAGCAGGTAGGCGCGGGTCTCCGCCATGCCGGGCACGCCGGGGCCGGCGCGCTCGGGAGGCGGGCACATCTGCGGGTCCCAGGCGGCGTCCGCCCCCGGATCGATGGAGGCCAGCCGCATCGGCCGGGCGGGGCAGGCTGCGCCCAGGGCGCGCTGGGTGTTGCGCGCGATCCAGGCCTCGGCGAACCAGCCGATGTGGCCGGCCAGCCAGCGCGGCGGGGGCAGATCCGGCGGCAACGGCGCCGGCAGCTCCAGTTCGGGCGAACGCAGGGCCTGCTCGTACAGCGACAGCAGGTGCAGCGTGTGGTTGCGCGCATCGATCAGCCCGAGCGACAGCAGCTCGCGGCCGGCGCGGCGCATGTCGGGAGAGTCGATGGATGCGCCTGAAAGCGATCCGGTCACGGCCATCGGGCCATTAGAACGCGTTCGGCCGGTGCCACCGGTCTACGGGATGCCCCTGTCAGTGCGACATGTGCGCCAAGTTAGCATGGTGAGCTTTGCACGGTGGACCAACAGCGCGCCGCTGCATTGTTCGCGTCGAATCCCCACCCCCTCGATTCGGAGACAAGTCTTGCAGTTCCTCCTCAAGCTCTCGCGCGGCGTAGACTGGCTGAGCGACTCGCTCGGCCAGTTCGCCGCCTGGACCGTGCTGGCGGCCGCCCTCATCTCGGCCGGCAACGCCTTCGTGCGCTACGGCCTCGACCTGAGCAACAACGCCTGGCTGGAGATCCAGTGGTACCTCTTCGGCGCCACGGTGATGCTCGGCGCGCCCGTGGTGCTGCGCCTGAACGAGCACGTGCGCGTGGACATCTTCTACGGCAAGCTCAAGCGCAACGGCCCCGTCTATGTCGACCTGTTCGGGCTGCTGGTCTTCCTGCTGCCGGTGATGGGGCTGATGACCTGGCTGACCGCGCCCTTCTTCTGGCAGATGTACGAAAGCGGCGAGATGTCCGGCAACGTCGGCGGGCTGATCCGCTGGCCCGCGGCGCTGCTCATGCCGCTGGGCTTCGGAATGATGTTCCTGCAGGGCCTGGCGGAGATCGTCAAGCGCATCGCCTACCTGCGCGGGCTCATCGAGATGAGCACGCACTACGAAAAGCCGCTGCAATAGGCAGCCAGCCGCCAGGAGCTGCCTCCCATGCACATGGAAAATTTCGCCCCGCTGATGTTCGCGGGGCTCGTGATCATCATGCTGATCGGGTTCCCGGTCGCCTTCTCGCTGGCCGCGCTCGGCCTGTTCAGCGGCTTCGTCGCCATCGAGATGGGCTGGTTCCCGGTCAACTTCATGGCCAACCTGCCGCTGAACGTGTTCGGCATCCTGTCCAACGAGACGCTGCTGGCCATCCCCTTCTTCACGCTCATGGGCGCCGTGCTCGAGAAATGCGGGCTGGCCGAGGACATGCTCGACTCCATGGGCCAGCTCTTCGGGCGAGTGCGCGGCGGCCTGGGCTACTCGGTGATCATCGTCGGCTTCATCCTCGGCGCTATCACCGGCACGGTGGCCGGCCAGGTGATCGCCATGGCCATGATCTCGCTGCCGGTGATGATGCGCTACGGCTACGACACGCGCTACTCCACCGGCGTGCTCGCCGCCTCGGGCACGATCACGCAGCTGGTGCCGCCCTCGCTGGTGCTGATCGTCATGGCCGACCAGCTCGGCACCGACGTCGGCAACATGTACAAGGGCGCCTGGGGGCCCTCCATCCTGCAGGTGCTGCTGTTCGCGCTCTACACCTTCCTGCTGGGCCGCCTGTGGCCGCAGAAGGTGCCGGGCCTGCCGGCGACGGCGCGCACGCTGCACGGCTGGGCCCTGTGGGGCAAGTGCCTGCGCGGCATCATCCCCTCGGCCGTCCTGATCTTCGCGGTGCTCGGGTCGATGGGCGGCCTGCCCTTCATGGACCACGCCATCGCCACCCCCACCGAGGCGGGCGCCATGGGCGCCGTGGGCGCGCTGGTTCTGGCGCTGATCCACCGCCGGCTGACCTGGCCGATGCTGTGGGAGGCCATGCAGGGCACCATGCGCATGACGGCGATGGTGGTGTTCATCCTCATCGGCTCGCGCGTGTTCTCCCTGGTCTTCCAGGGCGTGGACGGCGCCGTGTGGGTGGAGCACATGCTGTCGAACCTGCCGGGCGGCCAGGTCGGCTTCCTGCTGGCGGTCAACGTCTTCGTGTTCTTCCTGGCCTTCTTCCTCGACTTCTTCGAGATCGCCTTCATCATCCTGCCGATGCTGGGGCCCGTGGCGCACAAGCTGGGCATCGACATGGTGTGGTTCGGCGTGCTGCTGTGCGTGAACATGCAGACCTCGTTCATGCACCCGCCCTTCGGCTTCGCGCTGTTCTACCTGCGCGGCATCGCCGACACGCTGTTCAAGAACGGCACGCTCAAGACGCGCATCGAGTCGCGCGACATCTACCTGGGCTCGATCCCCTGGGTCGGCCTGCAGCTGCTGCTGGTGGTCATCGTCATCTTCTTCCCGCAGTCCGTCACCGTGTTCCTCGAGAAGAAGGTGGAAGTGGACGTGGACAGCATCAAGCTGGAGATGCCCGCGGACCTGAGCGACCCCGCCGGGCCCCCGTCGATCAGCAACGACAACCCCTTCGGCGACCCGCCTGCGGCGGACGCGCCGGCCAGGCAGTGAGCGCCGCCCCGGCGCCCCTGGAAAGCGCCGCCTTTCCCACCGCCGTGCGCACGCTGGCGGTGATCGTGCTGGCCGGCCTGGTGCTCTTCGGCCTGCGGCTGTCGCCCCACCTCGCGCAGGCGCAATGGACGGCGGCCGGATTGGCGCTCTTCGCCGCGGCCGCGTTGATGGTGCTGTGGATGGGCACGTGGATCGTGCGCAGCCGCACCCGCCTGGAGGGCGACACACTGAGCCAGACCTGGCTCTGGACCCGGCGCGTGGAGGCCCGGGACGTGGCCTCCGTCAAGCTGGTGGACATCCCCGGCCTGCGGCGGCTGATGGCGCCGCGCCTGCTGGTGCGCCGGCGCGGCGGCGGCATGACCTGGTTCCACAGCGCCAACCCGCAGCTGCTCGCCGCCTTCTGCACCCGGGTGGCGCAACACCGGATGGCGGGTGCCGGCCGCTGACCGGCGCCCGCCAAAGAATGCGCGATCGAAGGCGATTAGCGGGGTTTTCTGACACGAAGGAAGTCAGTCATCTCTTTTGAAATCAACAACTTAGAGACTACCTGAAACTATGCGGGATTCTGTGGCGGCGGTCCTCCTCTCCACCACAACCTCTGTCAAAGCCCTGCTGCCAATGCAGCAGGGCTTTTTCTTTTTCATGCGCACGGCACGGCTCGTCCGATTCAACGGCCATGGCGGCACGGCCTGGCGCCACCCGGAAAATCTGGCATATAATCGCAGTCTTGCCTCTAAACGCACGGCATTCATGCATGCGGCAGGGCGAGGGCTCTTAGCTCAGTTGGTAGAGCAGCGGACTCTTAATCCGTAGGTCGAGTGTTCGAGTCACTCAGGGCCCACCAAATTTCCATTAAGAATCAAGCACTTAGGTCGAGAGATCTGGGTGCTTTTTTCTTTCGTGCACCTCGTTGCTCTCCGTGTCCGAGTCGTGTCCGAAATTTGAGTCTATCTCGCACGCGGTACGCCCTGTGTCGTTCCGGCCCCACACGGCACTACGCATGAAGCCTTGGAGCGACGTATCCCTGCGGGTCGTCGATCCACTTTTGCAGCACCTCCGGGCTCCAGCCGCATGCCCTCCCCCCCAAATGCACGGGTGCCGGAAACTTCCCATCCGCGATGCGGCGGTACAAGGTGGCGCGACTCAGCGCGGTGATTCGCAGCACGTCGGCCATGCGGTAGAACGCGGGAGCAACGGCGCTTTCTCTGCGCGTGGGCTGGCGGACTGTTGATGGTTCTCGAAGCGGCATGGCGAACTCCTGATGGACAGGCCCTCAGAGTCATCCCTTTCAAGGTCTTCCGAGCGTGCTCCTCTAGCCGCTCGCCCAGCTTGCGCGCCGCCGCATGCAGCGAGGGCCGCAGCCCCAGCGTGACCAGCAGCATCAGTTCCACCACGCTGGAGAACAGCAGCTCGCGCGGGTACTGGCGCTGCCGATGGGCCTGGAATACTTCGTCGATCCAGTCGGCCGGCAGCGCCCGCTCCAAGGCCAGGTGGGCCATCACGGCGCCTGGGGCTTGCTGCTCAAATCGCTCAACGA
>JASGDG010000273.1:0-6148 GCA_047607325.1 Xenophilus sp.
CGTTTCTGGAAAACGCTCTTCCGGATCGAGCCGTGGACCCCCCAGTTGCCGTCCACCACCTGGGTCACGCCGAAATCGGCCGCCACCGACATCAGGGCAATCGCTTCGTCCTCGCCGAGCCCGTGCGCGGTCATCAGGAAACGCCGCAGTTTCCGGAAGGCGTCGCGCATGGCCGGATCGAGCGATGCGCTCTCAGCCACCACTGTCTGCGCGTCCTGCCCCAGTGAGGCCAGATAGTTCGCGTGCGTGAAGCCGTAGACGGACCATTGCTCGTCGGTTTCCAGCATGGGATGGTCGAGTCCTTCCAGAAGCGTGCCCTGGAGGCCGGCCTTCTTGTGCAGCACGAACTCGAACTCCCCCGTCAGCGAGCATTCGATGGCCGTGCCGCCAAGCTCGCTGTCGCCCTGCGCGGCATGCGGATCGCCCACGGAGAAGAAGGCGCCAGCCACGGCCACGGGGTAGTACATCCTGGCGCCCTTGCCGATGCGCCAGTCGTCGATGTTGCCCCCGGTATAGCTGGGCGGGATGGAGCTGACGTATTCGGACTCCGACGGGGCCAGGCCCATCGTGCCGAAGTGCAGGCGCGCAGGCACCTGGACGTCTTGCAGGATGTTCTCGCGCTTGCGGACCAGCGCATGGTCGACCTTGACGCCGGGGTAGTCGATGGTGGCATGCACCACGCCATCGGGGTCGGTCTGCGGTGTCCACACGTAGTTGTAGACGGCCCTGGCGACGGGGGCGTTGCTGTCGCTGGTGTCGAGTTCGAAGATGGTGATGACTTCGCGCGGCTTGGGTTCCTCGATCAGGTCGCGGTACTGGAAGCCCCAGTTCGCGGCCGCATTGCTGCCGAAGCAGCGGCCCGCATGGCCCGGACCGCAGCTCGGGCGCGGCATCGTGTCGAGGATGCGCACTTCGAGAATATCGCCCGGCTCCGCCCCCTCCACGGCGACGGGGCCTGTGAGCAGGTGCACGCCCACACCCTCGCCCTCGCCGACCTGGAAGGGGCCGGTGGTCGGCCCGGCGCCGCGCCGGGGCATGGCCTTGTGTTCCGCGGTCCAGGCGAAGATGGCTTCTGCGCCGGCATCGCCGGCCACCATGCGCTCATGGTCGTCGTTGGCGTGGTGGGTCAGGGTCTCGATGGTGACGCGGTCGCCCGAGCGGACGGTCAATGCGGGCGCGACGGCTTTGCTGAAATAGCCCCAGTGCACGGTCTGGGGCGAAACGCGGAGCAGGTGGTGTTTCATGATGATCGTTGGTGGAGGCCCGCAGGAGATGGGTCAGGCGTGTGCCGCCATGACGTTCAGGAACCGGGCGATCTCGGGGTGGCTGGGGTGTTCCAGCACGGCCCGGGCAGGTCCGCTTTCGAGGATCCGGCCGCCGGAGAGGAAAACCGCCCTGTCGGCCACCTCGGCGGCGAAATGCGTCTGATGGGTGGAAATGATCATCGTCAGCCCGTCTTCCCGGGCCAGGGTGCGGATCACGTCGAGCACCTCGTTGACCAGGGCGGGGTCCAGCGCCGAAGTCGGCTCGTCGAGCAGCAGTACGCTGGGCCGGGGCGCCAATGCACGGGCGATGGCCACACGCTGCTGCTGGCCGCCCGAGAGCTGCTGCGGCAGCCATTCCGTGCGATGCGACAGACCCACGCGCGCCAGCAGTTCGCTGGCTCGCCGGTCTGCGTCTTCGGCGCTCCAGCCATGCACCCAGCGCAGGGGGCCGGCGATGTTCTCGCGCGCCGTGAGGTGCGCGAACAGGTTGAACTGCTGGAACACCATGCCCACGCCGACCGCCGCGCGCTCGCGCGCAAGGTCCTTCGGGCTCATCAGCTGGCCGCCTTGCTGATAGCCGAGGCGCTTGCCGCCAATGTGGATCTGGCCCCCGTCCCACCGGTCGAGATGGTTGATGCAGCGAAGCAAGGTGCTCTTGCCGGAGCCGCTGGGGCCGAGCAGCGCCACGACTTCACCTTTGGCGATGTCCAGATTGAGATCGGAAAGCACGGCATGGCCGCCATAGAGCTTGGTCAGGCCGCTGACGCGCACGGCGATGGGCGCGCTGGCCAGTGCGGCGGCCCGCCCGGCTTCGGCGGCCGCATCGGCAGCCGCGGCGGGGACCGGCTTCTCGGAGGCGGCCTGGGCCGCGGCCGGCACAGGCGCCGCAGGCCGGGCATCGTCTCTGGACCAGGGCAGCCAGCGCAGCCAGCCGCGCACGCCGTGGCGGCCCAGGTCGAAGCGTGCTTCCAGCGCGACCTGGATGATGCCGATCGCGCCGGTGAGCACCAGGTACATCAGGCCCGAAGCCAGGAAGACCGAGAAGAAATCAAAGTTCGCCGAGACGAGCTGGGTGCTGCGCAGCGTCAATTCCTGGACGGCGACAAAGGAGGCGAGCGAGGAATTCTTGAGCGTGCTCACGGCTTCGTTGCCGAAGGCAGGAATCATGGTCCGCAGGGCCTGCGGGGCAACGATGCGGCGCATCAACGTGCCGGGCGTCATGCCCAGCGCCTCGCCGGCCTGCACCTGGCCGCGGTCCACGCTGACCACGCCGGCGCGGCACATCTCGGCGATGAAGGTGGCCTCGTTGAAGGCCAGGGCCAGGCCCGCCGCCATGAGGCCGGGGAGCTTGATGCCGACATAAGGCAGGGCGTTGTAGAAGAACACCATCTGCAGGAGCAGGGGCGTGCCGCGGAAGATCACGGCATAGGCCCGGGCCGCGGCAGCCAGCCATTTGAAGCGGCTGAGCTGCATCAGGGCCAGCAGCAGCCCCACCACCATCCCTCCCGCCAGGCCGATGGCCGTCGCCGAAAGCGTGAAACAGATGCCCTCGAGCAGCCAGGGAAGGGTGAGATAGTGGAGGAACTTTTCCATCGCGGATGGCCGGCCTTCAGTCAGCCAGGACCAGCTTCGGCGCCTCGAGGTTTTCGACCGGCAGGCCGTTCTTCTTCAGCATCGCGGTCTGTATGCCGGCCTTCTGGATCACGATCAGCGCCTCCATCACCGCGCTGCGGAAATCGGTCTTGTTGCGCGGCACGGCGATCCCCACGGAGTAGGGGATGGTCACGGCGACGGCCTTCGAAAGCTTGTCGGGGAACGCCTTGACGGCGCTGTCCACGGTGTTCACATCGTTGATGTAGGTGTCCGCGCGGCCGGCCAGGATGGCCTGGATGCAGCTCTGGTTGTTGTCGTAGAGCTGGATTTCCGGTGCGGGCTTGCCGATCTTCTTGCACTCGTCGGCCAGGGCCTGGATCAGCGGCACTTCCACATAGCCCGTGTTCTCGGCCGCGACCGTACCGCACAGTGACGTGTTGATGCCGGTGATCTTCTTGGGGTTGCCCCTGGCGACGAGCACGCCGTCGAAGACCTTGGAATACGTGATGAAGTCGGCGGCCTGGGCACGCTCCTTGGTGGCGTAGATGTCGGAGAGCACCCAGTCGGCCTGGCCCGACTGCAGCGTGGTCAGCAGGGCGGCGAAGGTCACGGGCTTGTAGCTGACGGCCGATCCCAGACAGGCGCTGATGGTCTCGCCCAGGTCGATGTCGAAACCGATGTACTTGCCCGGGTCGTTGGGGTCGATGGTTTCGTAGCCTGGCGTATGGGGGTTGATGGCATTGACCAGGGTCTTGCCCTTGAATTGAGGGTACTTGGCCTGGAGCTTGGCGCACTCGGCGGCAGGCGGCGTGAAGACCTCGGCCTGGGCCTGGCTGCAGAGCAGAGCGAAGCCCATGACGCCGAGGACGGCGATGAGTCGCCGTGCGACGGAAGAGAGGAAAAGGCGCTTCATGCTGGAGGCACTCCTGAGGGTCAGCGGCCCCCGCCGGACCCCATGCCCGGGTTGCTGGCCGCGTGAATCCAGTCTAGGAAGGGCTGCAGCGAAGCACTTGTTCATGGGCGCACGATTCCTTGTACGGTCCGCCGCGGTCCGCACGGAAACGGGACGCACGAGGCCGCACAAGCCCCGAGGCTGTGCGCCATGCACCGGTTTGACAGGCTGTCAGGCGGTGCGCCGTTCAGTTCAGAACAGGGAGAGGCTCGCCCAGTACGCCACTGCCGCCACGAAGGCCGCGGCCGGGATGGTGAAGATCCACGCCCACACGATGTTGCCCGCCACGCCCCAGCGCACCGCGCTCATGCGCCGCGTGGAGCCCACACCGACGATGGCGCCGGTGATGGTGTGGGTGGTCGAGACCGGGATGCCCAGCCCGGTGGCGATGAACAGCGTCAGCGCCCCGCCCGTCTCGGCGCAGAAGCCGCCCACCGGCTTGAGCTTGGTGATCTTCTGGCCCATGGTGCGCACGATGCGCCAGCCGCCGAACATGGTGCCCAGCGCGATGGCGGTGTAGCAGCTCACCACGGTCCAGGTCGGCGGCGCGCTGTCGGTGGCAGCTGCGTGGCCGGTGGCGATGAGCAGCATCCAGATGATGCCGATGGTCTTCTGCGCGTCGTTGCCGCCGTGGCCCAGGCTGTAGGCGCCGGCCGAGACGAGCTGCAGCCGCCGGAACCAGCGGTCCACGCGCGAGGGCGTCGAACGGCGGAACAGCCACGCCACCGCCAGCATCATCATGGAGCCCAGCACGAAGCCCAGCAGAGGCGAGACGAAGATGAAGGCCACGGTCTTCCAGATGCCGGCGCCCACCAGGCCGGCGGTGCCGGTCTTGGCCATCACCGCGCCCACGATGCCGCCGATCAGCGCGTGCGAGGAACTGCTGGGGATGCCGTAGTACCAGGTGACCAGGTTCCAGCTGATGGCCCCGACCAGCGCGCCGAAGACCACGTGCACGCCGATCACGTCCGGATGCGCGATGCCCTTGCCGACGGTGGCCGCCACGCTCAGGTGGAACACGAGGATGGCAAGCAGATTGAAGAAGGCCGCGAAGACCACCGCCTGCCCGGGCCGCAGCACGCCGGTGGACACGACCGTGGCGATGGAGTTCGCCGCGTCGTGGAAGCCGTTCATGAAGTCGAAGGCGATGGCCAGCGCGACCAGCACCACCACCACCCACAGGGTGACCTGGACCGAAGCCATCGTGCGCTCCCGTCCGGCTCAGGAGTTCTCGAGGATGATGCCCTCGATCACGTTGGCCACGTCCTCGCAGCGGTCGGTGACGGTCTCCAGCAGCTCGTAGATGGCCTTGAGCTTGATGACCTCGCGCACGTCGGGCTCCTCGCGGAAGAGCTTGCTCATGGCGCTGCGCATCACTCGGTCGGCGTCGGATTCGAGGCGGTCGATCTCCTCGCAGGTCTTGAGGGTGGCCTCGGCTACCGCCGGGTCGGAGATGCGGCCCAGGTACTTCACCGCATCCTTCAGGCGGTCGCAGCACTTGACGCCGAGCGCCGTGAGGCGGGTGATCTCCTCGGTCATGTGGCGCACGTCGTACAGCGCCATGGTCTCGGCGCCGTCCTGCAGCAGGTCGGCCACGTCGTCCATGGTGTTGATGAGCTTGTGGATCTGCTCGCGGTCGATCGGCGTGATGAAGGTCTTGTGCAGCAGCCGGTTGACGTCGTGCGTCACGCGGTCGGCGGCGCGCTCGGCGTTGTCGACGTCGCGGTTGTACTGCTCGCGCAGGTGCAGGTCGCCGTAGTTGGCCACCAGCTGCTCGAAGGCGCGCGCGGCCTCGACGATGCGCTCGGCGTGCTGGTTGAACATCTCGAAGAAGTTGCCCTCGCGGGGCAGGAGCTTGCCAAGCATGGCGGGAATTCCCTACACGAACATTGCGAAAGGGTGATGACACCCGCAAAGCACGTGAGTTTAGTGGGCGCGCCTACAGGCGCTCGATGCGCTGGCCGGCGACGGCCTCCAGCTGCGCCGCGCCGACGTGTTCCGGCGCGATTTCGGCCAGCGGGCGCAGCACGAAGGCGCGCTGGCCCATGCGGGGGTGCGGCAGCACCAGCGCCGGCGTGTCGAGGCGGGCGTCGCCGTGCAGCAGCAGGTCCAGGTCCAGCGTGCGCGGCGCGTGGCGGTAGGGGCGCTGGCGGCCGGCCTCGGACTCGATGCGCTGCAGCTGCGCCAGCAGCTCCGGCGGCGCCAGCGCCGTGTCCAGCGCCACCACGGCATTGACGTAGTCCGGCCCGCCGGCATCGACCGGCGCGCTGCGCCACAGCGAGGAGCGCGCCGCCTCGCGCGTGGCGGGCAGCGCGGCCAGGGCCTCCATGGCGCGCAG
>JASGDG010000274.1:0-9867 GCA_047607325.1 Xenophilus sp.
CGCTGCGCGGCCAGCAACCAGGCCGCGCGCGAGGCGCTGGAGGCGGCCGGCCTGGCCGGCGAGGCGCAGCGCATCGCCGGCACGCTGAGCCATGGCGCCAAGCGCCAGCTCGAGGTGGCGATGTGCCTGGCCACGCGCCCGCGCGTGCTGCTGCTGGACGAGCCGCTGGCCGGCATGGGCGCGGAGGAGACCGAGCGCATGCTGGCCCTGCTGGCGCGCCTGAAGGCCGGCCACGCGATCCTGCTGGTGGAGCACGACATGGACGCCGTGTTCCGCGTCGCCGACCGCATCACGGTGATGGTCAACGGCACCGTCATCGCCAGCGGCGCGCCGGGGGCGATCCGCACCCACCCCGACGTCCGCTCCGCCTACCTGGGCGACGAGGCCCCGGCATGATCGAAGCGCGCGAGCTCAACACCTGCTACGGCGACAGCCACATCCTGCGCGGCGTCGACGCGCCGCTGCCCGGCGCCACCGCCGTGGGCCTGCTCGGCCGCAACGGCATGGGCAAGACCACCCTCATCCGCACGCTGATGGGCTATGTGCGCCCCGCCTCGGGCCAGGTGCTGGCCGACGGACGCGACGTGACCGGCTGGGCGCCGGAGCGCATGGCGCGGCTGGGCATCGGCTACGTGCCCGAGGGGCGCGGCATCTTCCCGAACCTCTCGGTGCGCGAGAACCTGGTGATGGCCGCCCGCGCCGGCATCGACGGCCGGCGCGAGTGGCGCTTCGAGCGGGTGATGGCGACTTTCCCGCGCCTGGCGGAGCGGCTGTCGCACGGCGGCCAGCAGCTCTCGGGCGGGGAGCAGCAGATGCTGTCCATCGGCCGGGCGCTGATGACCAACCCGCGCCTGCTGATCCTGGACGAGGCCACCGAGGGCCTGGCGCCGCTGGTGGTGGCCGAGATCTGGCGCGTGATCGCCGGGATCCGCGCCACCGGCATCGCCACGCTGATCGTGGACCGCGACTGGCGCCGCGTACTGCACCACACCGACCGCGCGATGGTGATGGAAAAGGGCCGCATCACCCTGGCCGGCCGCTCCGACGAACTGCTGGCGCGGCCCGAGGCATTGGCGCAGCGGCTGGGGGTGTAGGCCGCTCAATCCGGCCCGCGCCGGCGCCAGCCCCGCCAGGTCGGCGGCCGCGACGCCGCCGTACCCGTGCTGCGGCGCAGCGTCCATGCGGCACACGCGGAAAAGCGGGCGCTTCACGGGGAGTTCACGCGCATTTCTCCGGCGCTTCTCCGTGCGGGCGCGCGGCGTTCCTAGAGTGAGGCCTTCCCCTTCGCTCTTCCCGCCAGCCCATGACCAGCCTCGTCGTCCACGGCGGCACGCCCCTGCGCGGCCGCATCGTCCCTTCCGCCAACAAGAACGCCGTCCTGCCCGTGCTGTGCGCGTCGCTCCTCACGCGCGAGCCGCTGCGCCTCGTCGGCGTGCCGGACACCACGGACGTGCGCAAGCTGCTCGACTTCTTCCGCGCGATCGGCAGCGAGGTGGACGCCGGGGCGCCGGACGGCGCGCTGGCGCTGTGCCACCGCCATACTGCTTTCGACCCCCGGCGGCACCGCTTGCCGCGGCAGATGCGCTCGTCCATCCTGCTGGTGCCGCCGCTGCTGGCCCGCTTCGGTACCGCGCGCATCGAGGACGAGGTGAAGGGCTGCACCCTGGGCTCGCGCGAGATCGATCCGCACGTGGAGGTCTTCCAGCGCTTCGGCGCGATGGTGGAGCCCCGCGAGGACGGCCTGGGCGTGCACTGCCCCGGCACGCTGCGCGCCGCCGACCACTGGCTGGACTACGCCTCCGTCACCACGACGGAGAACTTCGTGCTGTGCGCCGCTGCGGCTGCGGGCGCCTCCACGCTGACCAACGCGGCCTCGGAGCCGCACGTGCAGGAGCTGTGCCGCTTCATGGCGATGCTGGGCGTGCGCATCGAGGGCACCGGCACTTCGCGGCTGACGGTGCACGGCAGCGCGCGGTTCGGCGGCGGCGAATTCCGCTTCGACGAGGACTTCCACGAGATCGCGACCTTCCTCGCGCTCGGCGCCATCACCGGCGGCGAGGTGGCGGTGCGCAACGGCGCGCCGGCGCTGTTCCCGCTGATCGACCGCACCTTCGCGAAGTTCGGGGTGGACATCGCGCACCGCGACGGCTGGTCGCAGGCACGCTGCCCCGGCGGGCTGAAGGTGCAGGCGCCCTTCACCGGCAACCTGCTGCCCAAGGTCGAGGCCGCGCCCTGGCCCTACGTGCCGGCGGACCTGCTGCCGATCTTCATCGCCCTGGGCGTGCGCGCGCAGGGCCAGGTGCTGTTCTGGAACAAGGTCTACGACGGCGCCCTGCACTGGACGGGCGAGCTGGCCAGGTTCGACGCCATGACCTTCTCGTCCGACCCGCACCGCATCGTCACCTTCGGCGGGCGGACGCTGCGGCCCGCGGTGGTGGACAGCCCCTACATCATCCGCGTCGCCATCGCCCTGCTCATGGTGGCGGCCAGCATCCCGGGCCGCTCGGTGATCCGCCATGCCGCGCCGATCCGCCGCGCCCACCCGCGCTTCGTGGAGAACCTGTGCAGCCTGGGTGCCCGGGTCACATGGGCGGAAGACGCCTGAGATCCGGCGCTTGGGCATGACCTTGAAGGTGTGCAACGCGTTTCTCTTGGCGATCTGCACCGTCACGTGCCCGCCCACGCTGCCGCACAACAGGCTTTGCACCCGCTTCGAATCGCCACGGGGACGCGCAGGTGATCACCCCCTGACCTGTCCTGCACCGGCGGACGCTGGCGCAGCCATTCCGTCCGGCGCGGTGCCGCACCCCGGCGCCGGCACGCCGAAGTGATGCAGCACGTTGTGCAGCAGGCGGTCGAAGCAGGGGTCGTGCCCCACCACCCAGGCCGCGCCGACCGCGCCGGCATGGAAGACCCGGCCGCCCTGGGGTCGTTGCCAGTCGATCATTTCGGCCGACAGCCCGGCTTCCAGCGACCCGGTGGGGCGCGAGAACCAGTCGAGGTAAGTGTCCAGCCGGCCAGGCACATGGCGGCGGCCGTCGGCGATCACCCGCAGGCCTTCGGGCGGCTCTGGCAGCGCCTCGCCGTCCGGAGGTGCGCCGCGCGTCATGCGCCGCAGGCTGGCCACCGACAGATCCCATTCGTGGCCGATGGCCCGCGGCAGGCCGCCGCCCGGTGCATGGCCGAAGGTGTCGCCCGCGGCCAGGCCGACCGGCTGCGGGTGCTGGAAAAAGGAATGCTGCGCCGCCGTCACGTGGTAGACGCCGAAGTCGCCAGCGTCGGCGAAGCCCCAGCCGGCGGTCTCCAGGCCGATGATGCCCGCGGCCGAGCGTCCGACGGCGCGCAGCAGGCCGCCGCGCATCCAGTCCTGGCTGTGGAATTCCTCGCCGAAGGGTCCGGCGGGCGGGCGCAGCGCGGCCTCGGAGGGATCGGCGCCACGCGCCTCGTTCTTGCGCTGCTCCATCACCGCCATGTCGTCGTCGAAGCTCACACGCAGGTACATGGTGTTGCCCGACAGCACGAGCGCACTGCCGCCGCGCCGCAGCAGGGCGTCGAAGGCATCGACCACCGGCGTCGACCAATACTCGCTGTGGCCGTTGACCACCACGGTGCGGTAGCGCGCCAGCAGGGCCGGATCGCGGTGCACGTCCAGATCGGCCAGGAGGTCGAAGTCGTAGCCCTGCCTCTCCAGCCACACGTGCAGCCGCCGTTCCAGCCGTGTCCATTGCGCGAAGCCGCTGCCTGCCGGGTCGTACAGAGCTGCCGGACTGGCGTTGGGCCAGGGCATGCGCAGGCCGGTGAAATAGCTGGGCTGCCCCGCACGGTGGAAGGTGTAGCTGCAGTAGGCCGGTGCGTCCGGATGGCTGTTGGGCAGCCCGGTGGACCGGCGCGGCCACACCGGGTCTTCGACCGTGTTGCACGCGAAGGGGGTCGCCGCATAGGCCAGCCAGCTGCTCATGGCGCACAACACCAGCAGCGGCGCGGGCGCCGCGCTGGCCGGATGCTTGACCAGGAAGGTGATGTCGTACGTGGCCGCACGCCCGTCCAGGTCGAAACACAGGCGCGCAACATGCAGGCCCGGCCGCGCATCGAGGGGCAACGGTACCCGGTGGGTGACGGCCCAGCGGCAGTCGTAGAGATCGTCGGCGGCCAGCCGCAGGCCCTGGCACTGGCCGGCGGTGGCGAAGGGGTCGCCGTCGCTCGCCGCCACGTGCTCGTCGAAGCCCGGGCCGCGGATCATCCAGGTGCCATGGTTGACGATGCGCCCCGCGCGCTGGTGCCCGCTAGCGTCGGCCACCCGGTCGCCACGCCCCTCCCGCAAGGGCCAGCAGGCGCGCAGGGCCGCATCGGCGGGCAGGCGGCGTGCACGGTCGGCCACGCGCCGGGCCAGCGCCTGGGGCGACACGGCGCGCTCGTGGATGGCGGGCAGCACGAGGTCCACATCCGCAAAGTCCTGCGCCACAGCGCCTTGCCCGCATGCCCCGAGGCGCAGGGGCGCGGCACACGGCCTGAGCGGCCCGGCCCAGGTGCGGCGGCCGACACAGACGCCGTCGATCCACAGCGCCGAGCGCTGGCCGTCCCAGGTCGCGGCCACGTGCTGCCACGCGCGGGCCTTCAGCTTGCCGGCCGACCAGCGATGAATGCCGTCGGCGATCGCTGGCGCCCTGTCGGCATCGGCCAGTTCCAGGCCCAGCGCACCCTCGGTCTCGATGAACAGGCCGAAGCCGCCCTGCGCCAGGCCGTCGCATTGCGTGATCAACGCCTGGCGCGGACCGCCCGTGCGCCACGGCATCACCCAGCATTCCAGCGTGAGTCCGGCCAGCGCCATGCCGGTCGGCAGGCCGCGCGGCACATGCACGTAGGAGCCGGGGTGGATGGGCTGCGCGCCCGGCTGCACCGTGCCCAGGTCGGTCAGCCGTCGGTCGCTGGCGCGGTCCTCCGGGTCGTCGCCCAGGCGGAAGATGCCGAGGCGGCAGGGCCGGTCCACGCTCAGATGCAGGTCGATGGCCTCGCCGGCATGGACGCTCTTGGTGCCGGTGTAGCCATGCACGCCGGGCAGCTGCAGTGCGCGGTGCGGCGGGATCGGCGCTGTCATTCGGTGCTGAAGCCCGAGGCCTTGATCACCGGACCCCAGCGCTGCAGATCCTCGGCGATCAGGCGCGCCAGGGCCTCCGAGGTGCTCGGGCTGGCGTCGCTGCTGAGCTTGGCCAGCCGCTCCTTCACGTCCGGCAGCGCCAGGGCCCGGCCCAGCGCCGCATGCAACTGGGCCACGGTGGCGGCCGGTGTGGCGGCGGGCACGAACAGGCCGGTCCATTCGAGGTTGTCGAAATGGGGCTGGCCCAGCTCCTTGAGCGTGGGGACATCCGGCAGCTGGGCGGCGCGCTGGGCACCGTTGACCGCCAGCACCCGAATCTTGCCGGCCTGCTGGTACTGCACCAGGTCGGCGATGGGCGTGATGCCGGCGGCCACCTGGTTGCCCAGCAGGTCCTGCACCAGCGGCGCGGCACCGCGGTAGGGCACGGCAGTGAGCGCCACACCCGCCTCCTGGCCCAGGCGAAAGCCCATGAACTGCGAGACGCTGCCGGGCGCCGGCACGCCGTAGCTGCCCCGCGCGGCGTCGCTGCGCGCCAGCGCCAGCCATTCGCGCACGTCCTTGGCCGGCAGGGCTGCGGGGACGGCCAGGCCTTCGTAGAAGGTGGCGATGCGGCCGACGGCGGCGAAGTCCTTGACCGGGTCGTAGCGCACCGAGCGCGAGGTCAGCGGCAGCATCACCATCATGTGCATGTTGGCCAGCAGCACCGTCAGGCCGTCGGGTGCGATGCCGCGCACGTAGTCGGCAGCGATCTGCCCACCGGCGCCGGCGCGGTTCTCGACCACCACGGCGACGCCGAGGTCCGCGGCGAGCTTGTCGGCCAGGGTGCGGGCCTGCACGTCGGCCGAGCCGCCCGCCGGATAGCCCACGACGAGGCGCAGCGGCCCCTTGCCGGTGGGCACCTGGGCCGGCGCGGCGCAGGCGAGGGCCAGCCCGGCGCAGGCCAGGCTGAAGCGGAGGAAGGCAGGCAGGGTCATGGCAGCGTCTTTCGGCGGGTCGTGGAAGAAAAGGCGAGGCGGCTTGCCGGGCTCAGGCGAGACCGGCGCGGGCCACCTCGTCCGCGAGATCGTCCAGCGCGCGCGCCAGCCGGTCGGCCAGCTCATCGAGTTCGGCCTCGCTGATGGTCAGCGGCGGCGTGATCATCTGGAAGTCGCCGAAGGCGCCCAGGTTGGCGCGGCGGTTGTAGAGCGCGATGCCGTGGCGCAGCCCGTGCTCAGTGAGCCGCGCAGGGGCATTGAAGCCGGCCGGCAGCGCGCGTCGCGTGGTCTTGTCCGCCACCAGTTCGATGGCGCTGAACAGGCCCAGGCCGCGCACGTCGCCCACCAGCGGCGAGTGCGCAGCGATGGCTTCCAGCCGCTGCCGCAGGCCCAGGCCGCGCTCGCGGGCACGGGCACGGGCCACCAGGTCCAGCCGTTCGACCTCGTCCATCACCGCATTGGCGATGGCGCAGGACATCGGATTGGTGAAGTAGGTGTGGCCGTGGACGAAGCCGCCCGCGCCCGCCACGGCATCGACGATGTGCGCCGGCGCCAGCAGGCAGCCCAGCGGCGTGTAGCCGGCGGCCAGGCCCTTGGCCAGCGTGACCAGGTCGGGCTGGGCGGCTGGCCAGTGGTGGGCCGCGAGGAACTCGCCGGTGCGGCCGGCGCCGCTCATGATCTCGTCGTAGATCAGCAGCACGCCATGGCGGTCGCAGATCTGCCGCACGCGCTGGAAGTAGGCCGCCGGCGACACCACCGCGCCGGTCGAGAGGCCGCCGATGGGCTCGAGGATGAAGGCCAGCACGGTCTCGGGCCCTTCCTGCTCGATGCTGCGCTCCAGCGCATCGGCGCAGGCCATGGCATGGCTTTCGGCCGTGTGGCCCTCGGGCAGGCGGTAGCTCAGCGGGGCCGGCACCTTGGGCATGGGCTGGACCATGGGGCCGTAGATCGCCTGCGTGTGGGCGTCGCCGGTCACCGCCAGCGCGCCCAGCGTGGAGCCGTGGTAGCTCGGGTCGCGCGAGATGACCTTCCAGCGTCCCGCCTGGCCGCTGACCACGGCGTGTTGCCGCGCCAGCTTGAGGGCCGATTCGTTGGCCTCCGAGCCGCCCGAGACGAAGAAGGCGCGGTCGAAGCCTTCGCCGGCCAGCGCGCAGAGCCGGTCGGCCAGGGCGATGTTGTGCTCGCTCTCGAAGAAGCGCGGATAGGCGAAGCTCACCCGCTCGGCCTGTGCCTGCATGGCCGCGATCACGTGCCGGTTGCCGTGGCCGATGTTGGCGACCACGGCACCGGCGGTGGCGTCGAGGTAGCGCCGCCCATCGGCATCCCACAGCCAGACGCCCTCGCCCCGCCCCACCCGCGGCGGCCGCAGGGCGCCCTGCGGGCTGTAGAAGCTGAGCACGGAGCCGCCGCGGGGCGTGTCGCCGATGCGGCGTTGCGGCGGTGAAGAGCCCGTGTCCGGGTTGTCGTCGTCGCTGTCGGAGGCTTCGCGGTTCATGGCGATGCACGATACGGCGGGTGCGGGAATTGCAGTAGCCGCATGGAACGATGAAGTCCTATACGCCCGCCGCATGAAGCCGATCCACGACCGTCTCGACCTGCTCGACACCTTCGTGCGCGTGGCCGAGGCCGGCTCGCTCAGCAAGGCCGCCCGGCTGATGGGCATCACGCAGCCCACCGCCAGCCGCCGCCTGCTGGAGCTCGAGCGCATGCTGGGCTGCAAGCTCGCCCTGCGCACCACGGCGAGCTTCTCGCTCACCGACGAAGGGCGGCAGCTGGTGGCGGAGGCGCGCGCGCTGGCCGACCGCTGGGCCGGGTTGGCCGAACGCATCTCGGGCGCCCGCAACCGGCCCGAAGGCACGCTGCGCGTGATCGGCCCCTCGGGCTACGGCACCGGCTTCCTCACCGACACCGTGACCGACTTGCGCGCGGCCTGGCCGCAGCTGCGGGTCGAGTTGACGCTGACCGACCGGGTGGTGGACCTTACAGCCTCGGGCGCCGAATGCTGGGTGTGCGTGGGCGAGGTGCGCGACCCGGGCCTGGTGAGCCGCCCGCTGGGTGCCATGGAGCGGGTGCTGGTCGCCAGCCCGGCGCTGCTGGCACGCACGGGGCCCGTGACGATCGCGCGGCTGCCGAGCCTGCCCTGCGTGGGTCTGGTGCCGCATGTGATGGGCACGCTGCGCCTGCTGGACAAGGGCGGCCGGGCGCAGATGGTGCCGATCGACACGCCGTTGCGCACCGACAGCCTCCTTTCCAGCTACCGCGCCATCCTGAACGGCGACGGCATCGGTGCCGCGGCGCCCTGGATGTGCCAGGCCGACATGGGCGCCGGCCGCGTCAAGCGCGTGCTGCCGCGCTGGTGGCTGGAGCCCGTGGGCATCCATGTGGCCATGCCGCCGGGGATCTATCGCCCGGCGCGCGTGACCGCGTTCATCGACGCGCTGCGTCGTCGCATGCACCAGTTGCCCGGGTTCCGGCCCGCGGCATGAGATCCGGCCGGCCGCTGCGAAGGCTGCCTGCGCCGGAGGCGACGCCGGGGATCGTCCGGTGCGAGCGCTTCGCCACCACGGCCAGCGGCGCAGACCGTCTTCTGGCGTGCTGGCCTTCTTGGTTGCGCCGCATGGGCGGGCGCTCGCGCTTGACGACGACGGCTTCTTGGGCAAGGGGCGCCTTCATCAGCGCCCCGTCGATGCGCTGCTTGGGCGGCTGCCCTGCGCCGGGCTTGCGGCTTGTCCGCAGGCGCCACGCGCTGCCAGAACTCATCCGTCACGACCCACGATTCGACTCGCCTGGCCAAGGCTCGCTCCGACGCCGCGCCCGCCGGCTCTATATAGTCTCGCGACCCGGCACGCGCCGCCCCCTGTTTCCGGAGAACCCCATGCGCATCTGGCAGAAAGAGATCTCGGTCGACATCCTCACCCGCGGCCAGACCGGCACCGCCGCCGCGCACCTGGGCATCGAGTTCCTGGAGGTGGGCGACGACCACATCGCGGCCCGCGTGCCGGTGGACGAGCGCACGCGCCAGCCCTACGGCATCCTGCACGGCGGCGTGTCGGTGGTGCTGGCCGAGACGCTGGGCTCCTGCGGCGCGCACTTCTCCACGCCCGAGGGCGAGCGCACGGTGGGCCTGGACATCAACGCCAACCACCTGCGCGCCGCCGCCAGCGGCTGGGTGACGGGCGTGGCGCGGCCGGTGCACCGCGGCCGCAGCACCCAGGTCTGGCAGATCGAGCTGCGCAACGACGCCGGCGAGCTGACCTGCATCTCGCGCCTGACCATGGCCGTGCTCAAGTAACCCACCCCCGGTCTTCGCGGACAACAAAAGGCGGCGGCACGAGGAAGGCGAAAGTGCAACCTCGTGAAACAGCTGTGGCCTGGCGGCGCGCGTGGACGGCGCGCGCGGCCGGGGTGCCGGCGCGGGCCGTTAGACTCGTATGCTTCGCGGCCGCTGCCTCGGCGCGGCCTCCTCCCGCCGTCTTCCTTCCCCCGTCCTGTCGATGACCGATGCATCCGCCGCGCGCAGCCGCGCGGTGTTCGAGTTCAAGAGCGCCACGCTGCCGCTGATCGCGGTGATCCTCAAGACCGCCGACCTGGCGGTGCTGACCGCGGCGCTCGATGCGCAGCTGGCCGACTCGCCCGACTTCTTCGAACAGGAGCCGGTGGTGATCGACCTCTCCCAGCTGCCGCAGCAGGATGCGGAGGCGGCCATCGACTTCGCCGCGCTGCGCCGCATCCTGGCGCGCCACCAGACGCAGCCGGTGGCGGTGCGCGGCGCCACCGGGGCGCAGGCGCTGGCCGCGC
>JASGDG010000275.1:0-5831 GCA_047607325.1 Xenophilus sp.
CCGCGGCGATGCAGCAGCGCGCGCGCTGGGCCGGCCGGCGCGTCGGCGCCGTGCTCACGGGCGGCAACGTGGACGCGCCGGTCTTCGCCGAAGTGCTGCGCGGCGGCGGCTGACGGCGCTTCGTCGCGCAGGCGACGTCGGCGGCCCGCATCGTCCCTGGCGCGACAACGCGGCGGCGATCCGCCGCGAGAATCCGGCCCATGGGAACCCTCTACCTCGTGCGCCACGGCCAGGCCTCCTTCGGTGCGGACGACTACGACAAGCTCAGCGACCTGGGCCATCGCCAGGCCGAGCGCCTCGGCGCGTACTGGCGCGAGCGCGGCATGCAGTTCGACGCCGTCATCACCGGCACGCTGCGCCGCCACCGCGAGACCTGGGAGGGCATCGCCAGGGGGCTGGGCCTGGCGCAAGGCGAAGTGCTGCCCTGGCCCGGCCTGAACGAGTACGACAGCGCGGCGGTGGTGTCCGCCATCCACCCCGAGAAGCTGGAAAAGCCCGACACGCCCGAGCTGTACCGCAAGCACTTCCGCCTGCTGCGCGACGGGCTGGCGGCCTGGATGCAGGGCCGCACCGCGCCCGAAGGCATGCCGAGCTATGCCGACTTCCTGGCCGGCGTGACCACCGCGCTGGACCACGTGCGCGACCGGCACCACGGCGAGAAGGTGCTGGTGGTCAGCAGCGGCGGGCCGATCAGCACCGCCGTCGGCCACGTGCTGGGCACCCGCGCCGAGACCACCATCGAGCTGAACCTGCGCATCCGCAACACCGCGGTGACCGAGTTCGCCTTCACGCCCAAGCGGCACATGCTGCTGACCTACAACACGCTGCCGCACCTGGATGGGCCGGCGTACGAGGATTGGATCACCTATTCCTGAGCCGGCTCACTCGTACGCGTCCAGCGGCTCTCCCTCGATCGCCGTGGACGGCCGCCCGTCCACGCCCACCGGCACCTCGCCCTTGAGCGTGACGCGGTAGAGCTGGCGGTCGAAGTCGAGCCGGTAGATGTCGCGCGGCGCCAGGTGGGCGGTGGCGCTGTTGTCCCAGAAGGCGATGCTGTCCTTCTCCCAGCGGAAGCGCACGGTGAACTCGGGCAGCACCACGTGCTCGAACAGCAGGTCCAGCAGTTGCCGGCTTTCGCGCGGCGCGAGGCCGACGATGCGCTGCAGGAACAGCGGGCTGACGTACAGCGAGCGCCGGCCGGTGGCCGGATGCACGCGCACCAGCGGGTGTTCGCTGACCAGCGGGCGCGCGCGGTTCTTGCGCAGGAACTCCTCGGTGGCGGTCTGGCCCTCCGGCGGCACGAACTGGTGGATGCCGCGCAGCGTGTCCACGAAGCCGCGCAGCGTGGGCGACAGGGCCTCGTAGGCCGTCTCCAGGTTGGTCCACTGGGTGTCGCCGCCGTAGGGCGGGATGGTCACGCCGCGCAGGATGGAGGCCGCCGGCGGATTCACGGCCGCCGTCACGTCGGTGTGCCAGCCGGTCCAGGGGCGCAGCAGCTGCTGGCCCTCGTGCCGCGAGGCGAAGCGGTTGCGCGCCACCGAATACACCTGCGGGTGGCCTTCCACGTAGCCGTACACCGGATGGCCCAGCGTGGGCCGGCCGAACTGGGCGGCCAGGGCCACGTGCTGCGCGTGGGTCAGCGGCTGGTCGCGGAAGAACAGCACCTTCCATTGCCACAGCGCGGACTGCACCGCCGCCACGGTTCCCGGCGGCAGCGGGCAGCTCAGGTCCAGGCCGCGCACCTCGGCGCCGATGTGTCCGGTCAGGGGGCGCAGGTCGAGGCCGGAAGTTGCAGCAGCGGTGGGGCGTTCGGCCGCGAGGGTGTCGCTCATCGTGAATGCTCCTTGGGATTTCAGCTGCCCTGCAGGTGGTGCAGGTCGTCGAAGAAATAGTCCTTCCACGAGCGCGGCTCGTTCTTCAGCACCTTGGCCTGGTAGAGGAATTTCGCCAGCCGCTCGGTGTTGCGCGGCACCACGCCGTAGTCGATTTCCTTGTCCTCCAGGAAGGCCACCACGTCGTCCACGGGCACGCCGGAGTTCTCGGCCTTCAGGTAGATCTCGGCTGCCTGCCGCTTGTGGGCAGCGACGAAGCGCGAGGCCTGCGCCAACGCGCGCTGCAGGGCGCGGTAGGTGCGCGGGTTCTCGGCACGGAACTTCTCGGACGTGACGGCCAGCACCGAGGACGACGGCCCGCCCAGCACGTCATAGGAGTTCAGGACGAGGTGCACGCCCTTGTTCTTGAGCTGCTGGTACTGGAAGGGCGCGTTGGAGAAGTGCGCCGTGATGCCGCCCTTGCCGGAGGCCAGGCTCGCCACCGCCTCGGTGTGCGGCAGGGTCACCAGCAGCTTGTCGAAGCGGTTGTACTGGTCGGCGCCGAAGGTCTGCGCGGCGGCCAGTTGCAGCGTGCGCGCCTGCTGCGAGGCGGTGGACACCACCGCGATGCGGTCCTGGTCCGTCAGGTCGCGCAGGCTCTTCACCTCCGGCCGGTTCGACAGCAGGTACTGCGGCATGGTGCCCAGCGCGGCGAAGGCGCGGAAGTTCTGGCGGCCGGAGCTGCGGTCCCACAGCAGCAGCGTGGGGCCGACGCCGATGTGGGCCACGTCCACCGCGCCGGCCAGCAGCGCGTCGTTGACGGCGCTGCCGCCGGACAGGCGCGACCATTCGGTTTCGAGCCGCAGCCCGTCGGCCCCGGCCTCCTTCTCGATCAGGCCCTGTGCGCGGGCCACATGCCACAGCAGCGAGGTCAGGCCGAACTGGTCGACGATGCGCACGCGGCCGGCTTCGGCGGCGCGCGCGTGCAGCGCAGGCAGGGCCAGGGTGCCGGCGGCCAGCGCCATCAGGCTGCGGCGGCCGATCATCGCTGCTGCCCCCACTTGCGTACCGTCAGCCGCTCCAGCGTGGCGAAGCCCAGGCTCTCGACCAGCAGGCCGATGATGACCACCAGCGCCAGGCCGGCGAACACGCGGTCGGTGTAGAGCTCGTTGCGGTTCTGGAAGATGTACCAGCCCAGCCCGCCCCTGCCGGAGCTGGCGCCGAACACCAGCTCGGCCGCGATCAGCGTGCGCCAGGCGAAGGCCCAGCCGATCTTCAGGCCCGAGAGGATGGCCGGCAGCGCCGCCGGCACCAGGATCTGCAGCACGTAACGCAGGCCCCGCAGGCCGTAGTTGCGGCCGGCCATGCGCAGCGTCTCGGGCACGCCCTGGAAGCCGGCGTAGGTGTTCAGCGCCAGCGGCCACAGCACCGAGTGGATGAGCACGAAGACCAGGCTGCCCTGGCCGAGGCCGAACCACAGCAGCGCCAGCGGCAGCAGCGCGATGGCGGGCAGCGGGTTGAGCATCGAGGTGAGGGTGCTCAGCAGGTCGCGGCCGAGCCGGGTCGACACGGCCAGCGTGGTGAGCGCGAAGGCGAGCAGGACGCCGGCCGCGTAGCCCTTGAGCAGCACCGACAGGGAGATGACCGTCTTCTGCACCAGCTCGCCGCTGGCCAGGCCCTGCACCAGCGCCTGCGCGGTGGCGGTGAAGGTGGGCAGCAGCAGGTCGTTGTCCTGCCAGCGCGCCAGCAGTTCCCACAGCAGCGCGAGCACGGCGAGGATCAGGCCCTTGCGCAGCCAGCCCTGCGACCACAGGCGCGCGCCCAGGGGCAGGGGGCGCTCGACGGCCTCGCCGGTCCAGGGCTCCAGCGGGCGTTCGTATTCCGGCCGCACCGGGGGAAGGACGGCGCTCATTGCGGGGCTCCCTCATGCTCGAACAGCAGGCGGTGGATGCGCTGCGCCGCGGCCTGGAAGCCGGCGCCGCCCTGGCTCGCCAGGTCGAAGGCGTGGCTGTTGATCTCGGCGCGCATGCGCCCCGGGTGCGGCGAGAGCAGCGCGATGCGGCTGCCGACGACCAGCGCCTCCTCGATCGAGTGCGTGACGAAGAGCAGCGTGAAACGCACCTCCTCCCACAGCGCCAGCAGTTCCTCCTGCATCTTGCGGCGGGTCAGCGCATCCAGCGCGGCGAAGGGCTCGTCCATCAGCAGCACGCGCGGCTGCATGGCCAGCGCGCGGGCGATGGCCACGCGCTGCTTCATGCCGCCCGAAAGCTGGTGCGGGTGCACGTCGGCGAACTTGGCCAGGCCCACGCGGTCCAGCCAGTGCAGGGCGCGCGCCTCGGCCTCGCGGCGGCCCAGCACGCGCGAGGCCAGCAGCGGGAACATCACGTTCTGCTTGACCGTCTTCCACGGCGGAAGCTGGTCGAACTCCTGGAAGACGACGATGCGGTCCGGCCCCGGGCCGCGCACCGGCGCGCCCGCCAGGCGCACCTGGCCCTCCACCGGCGCGATGAAGCCGGCCACGGCCTTCAACAGCGTGCTCTTGCCGCAGCCCGAGGGGCCCAGCAGCACGAAGCGCTCGGCGGCGTGCACGTCGAAGCTGACGCGGTGGGTGGCGCGCACCACGCGTTCGGGCGTGCGGTACTCCAGGCTCACGCCATCCACCTGGAGCAGCGGCAGGGCTTCGGCGGCAGCGGCAGGCGCGGCGGCGGCATCGGATGCCGGCGCCGGCGCGAAGGGCGGCGCCGCGCGCAGGGCGGCGGTGGCAGCGGTCATGGCGAATTCCGTTCTCTTCTTCTCAACTGCCCGGCCGGGCCCAGGCTTCCTCGAAGAAGTAGTCCTTCCACGTGCCGGCCTCGTTCTTCAGCACGCCCAGCTTGTGCAGTTCCTCGGCGTACACCAGGCTGCGGTGCGGCGAGACGGTGAAGTCATTCTCCGGGTCCTCGACGATGCGGCGCACCAGCGCCGGGTCGAGCCGGGACTGCTGCACGCGGATGAAGGTCTGCGCCGCCGCGGCCTTGTCGGCCTTCACGATCTGCTCGGCCTCCGCCAGCGCATCGTAGAAGGCCCGGTAGATCTGGCGGTTCTCGTCGTGGAACTTCTGCGTGGTGTAGAGCACGTTGAAGGTCGCCGGCCCGCCCAGGATGTCGTAGCTGCTGATCACCTTGTGGATGGCCGGGTTGGCCGCCAGCGCCTGGTAGTAGAAGGGCGCGCTGGAGAAATGCGTGTTGACCTCCGAGCCACCCTTGATCAGCGCGGCCGTCGCGTCGGGGTGAGGCAGGCTCACCGTGATGGCGTCGAAGCGCTTGTAGTCGTCCTTGCCGAACAGCCTGGCCGTCTCGATCTGGAGCGTGCGCGACTGGAAGCCCGTGCCGGCCGCCGGCACGGCGATGCGGTCCCTGTCGCTCAGGTCCTTCAGCGTCCTGACGTTCGGGTTGCTGGTGATCAGGTAGTTGGGCAGCGAGCCCAGCGCCGCCACCGCCTTCACGTTCTGCCGGCCGCGGGTGCGGTCCCACATCGTCAGCATGGGCGGCACGCCGGCCGAGACGATGTCCAGCGAGCCGGCCAGCAGCGCCTCGTTCATGGCGGTGGCGCCCGAGATCTGCGACCACTCCACTTCCACGATGGGCAGGCCCAGCGCCTTGGCGTGCTTCTCGATCAGCTTGCGCTCGCGCACGACGTCCAGCAGCAGGTAGCCGATGCCGAACTGCTGGGCGATGCGGATGCGGCCCTCGGCCCGTGCCGGGCCCGCGCCGAGGCCCAGCCCGGCCGCGAGCGCGGAGGCGCCGGCGCTCCGCAGGAGATGGCGTCTTTGCATGGCGGAAAGCGGCCTCAGTTCGCGGCGGCGCCCAGCACGTCGTCGAAGAAGTAGTCCTTGACGGACGCGGGCTCGTTCCTGATGGCGCCCACGCGGTGCATGAACTTGCCCAGCACCAGCGTGTTCTGCGGCTCGGTCTTGAACTGCACCTCGGGGTTCCTGATGATCTTCAGCAGCAGGGCGCGGTCGCCCTTGCCGCCGTTGGC
>JASGDG010000276.1:0-4275 GCA_047607325.1 Xenophilus sp.
CGCTGCGCGATGCGGCGCAACTCCCGCCGGTCGGTTAAAGTCGCAGCCCTTCGTCTCCGTAGTTCAATGGATAGAACGGCCCCCTCCTAAGGGGCAGGTGCAGGTTCGATTCCTGCCGGGGGCACCAGTCCCACCGCCATGCCGTACGCTGCCTTCTCCCGTGGGAGGGACGCCTTCCGGCGCATGGTGCGCCAGCGGCTTCGATCCCATTCGCCATCCGCCGTGCGGCAGGCCCTGCGGGAACACCCCCGCGAAACCGGCTTTCAGTCGTACCTGAGCGTGTAGATCAGGTCGATGCCGCTGTCCGAGCCGGCCTGGCCGCGCAGTGTCAGGTTGCGCGTGAGGTCGTAGAAGATGTAGAGCGTGCCCAGCGTGCCGGCCAGGCTGCGCTCGTAGGTCACGTAGAAGTCGTCCGAAAGCCGCTTGCCCAGCGTCACGGCGGCGCTGCTGGTGTCGCTGTCGCTGCTCGGCCCCTTGAAGCCGATCTCGTCCAGTCCGAAGCGGCCGGCCAGGCCGGTGCCCGTGCCCTGGCCGAGGCCGCTCAGCAGGGCCAGCGCGGCCTGCTGCATCAGCAGCGCCTCGCCGCCGCTGGTGGCCGAGGCCCGGCCCAGCACCACCCACGACAGCGTCTCGGCATCGGTCAGCGCCGGGTCGGAGTAGAGCTTGACGCGCGGCGCCTGCGCCGTGCCGGTGATCTGCACACCGGCGCGCTGCGTGATGTCGGGCCGCAGCGCCAGGATGTCGAGCTGCGGGTTGTCGAAGGGGCCGTTGAAACGGGCGACGCCGCTTTCCACGTCCAGCGCCTGCCCGTAGGCGCGGTACTGACCCTGCGCGGTGTGCACCTCGCCGGTCAGGTGCGGCGGCGCGGCGAGGTCGCGGCTGGCCACGTGGAGCGTGCCCTCCAGCCGGGTGGTGATGCCGTGGCCCTGCACGGCGAAGTCCCGGCCGAGGTCGAAGTCGATGGCGATGTCCGGCGGGCGCGACAGCAGCGGCTGGCTGGGCCGTGCCTCGCTTTCCTGCTGGCGCGCCTGCGCGCGGGCCGCGCGCTCGGCCTGCTCGCGCTGTTCGGCCGCCCGGGCGGCGGAGTGGATGACCACGTCGCTGCCCAGGCCGGGGGCGGTCTCGTCGGGCAGGATGATGACGGCGCGGTCGGTCGTGATCTTGCCGTGCAGGCTGAGCTGGCCGGCCGCCAGCTGCGCCTGCAGGTCACCCGAGACGGTGACCTGCCGGTCCGAGCGAACCAGCGCGCGCAGGTGGCGCACCTCGCCGTGCATGTCCATCGACAGCCCCGACTGCCCGGCCTGCGCCGCGCCCCAGCCGGCCTCGCCGCGGAAGCTGATGTCGCCGCCGTCGGCCGCCGCCTGGCTGGCGGCGGTGCTCAGGTTGCCGCCGCGGCCCGGGATGCGCACACTGCTGCCCGGCCCGCCGTGCAGCACGAATTCCTGCAGCACCAGGCGGTTGCCGGCGAACTGCGCGCGCAGCCGGCCGTCGCGCAGGTCCAGGCCCTCGACGGCGGCCTTGAGTGCCAGCCGGTCGGCCGAGAGGGTGCCGTTCCAGCGCGGCTCGCTGCGGGTGCCGGCCAGCGTGGCGTCGGCTTCCAGCGTGCCGGCGATGCGCCAGCCCGGCGGCGCCAGCATGGACCACACGCCCAGCTGCGGCAGGCTGGCCTTCACGCGGCCGCCCAGCGGCGCGTCGCTCGTCCACTGCCAGCCGCCCTCGCGCCGTGCCAGGCGGGTGTCGGCCTGGACGTCGATGCGGCCGGCGCGTTCGCTGTCCCAGGCCAGGCTGGCACGCACCGCCTCGCCCTGGGCGTCCAGGCGCAGCTCGGCGCGGCGCAGCCCGGCCGGGGTGGCGGGCGCATCGTCGGTGGAGTCGGTGCCGATCTCCTGTTTCGTGCCGGTGCCGCGGCTCTCGATGCGCCGCACCAGCGCCGCCTCGCCGGCCTGCAGGCGCAGGTCGCCGCTGGCCCGGGCCACGCGCACCTGGGCGCGCAGCTGGTCGGCGGCATCGATGTCCCAGTCGCCGTCGAACACCAGGTCGCCGCTGATGCCCATCTCGCGCAGGCTGGTGTCGCCGCCGAAGGCGCGGCTCCAGGCCATCGGCAGGCCCTGCATGCGGCCCTTGGACTGCAGACGGAACACGGCGCCGCCGGCGCCGGCGCTGCGGCGCAGGCGCACCGGCTCCCAGTCCAGCCGCACGCTGCCGGACACGGGGCCTTCGAGCGTGGCGCCGCCGGCGCTGGTGTCGAGTTCGAAGCGGTCGCCGCTGGCACGGACGGTGCCGCTGAACTCGCGCGCCAGGGCCAGCGTCCACGGCGCCTGCTTGCGGGCCGTGTCCTGCAGCTGTGCGCGCAGCTGCGCGAGGCTCAGCCGCCAGCGCTGCCCGCCGGCCAGGCCGCCGCTGGCGCGGGTGTCGAGCGTGATCTGCCGGGTGCCCTGGCGCGCCTGGCCGCGCAGCGCCAGCGTGGCGTTGGCCAGGCTGCCGTCCAGCGTGGCCTGCAGGCCGCGCAGTTCGACCTCCTGCGCGGGTGCCTGCGGCGTGGCGGCGGGCAGGCGCAGCGCCAGCCGCGCCGTATCCAGCTTCGCATTCAGCACGGGCTCGGCGCTGCCGCGCAACGGCGCGGTGGGCGATTCGATGCGCTCCCGGAGCGTGCGCCAGCCGCCCTGCCAGCGCGCCTGCAGCTGCGCGCTGCCCTGTGCGGAGGCCGCGCCGAAGGCTTGCCGCAGGCCCGGCAGGCCCTGCAGCCATCGCTGGAGCGTGGCGGCATCGTCCACGCGCGCGTTCAGTTCGCCGCTGCCTTGCGCCGGCGCGATGCGCCCCTTGAACTGCGCCGCGCCGCCGGGCAGTGTGGCGTGCAGCTCGCCGCTGCCGGTCTGCTCGGCCACGCGCAGTTCGAGCTGGCCCTGGAGGCTGGCGCGCTCGGCCTCGATGCGCAGCTGCGCGAGGCTCAGCACCTGGCCGGCCCAGCGGCCCTGGGCCTGGACGCGTTCGAGTTTCAGTCCGTTCAGCGCGCGCATGCCGCCGCCCTGGGCGTGCAGCGCCAGGTCGAAGTCCGTGCCTCCGCCGCGCTGCTGCGCCGTCGCCTGGCCGCTGACGGGCGCGCCCGCCAGCTGGGTGTGCAGCTGGCCGGGGTGCACGTCCTGGAGGGTGGCGTCGATGCGCCACGGATCGGCGGCCGGGCTCCATTCACCCTTGGCCTCGATGCGGCCTTGGCCGGCGCGCACCGTGGCCTGCTCGACCCGCACGCGCTGGCCGTCGTAGCCGATGTCGGCCTGCAGGGCCTGCATCGGCAGTTGCCCCTTGTCCCACGGGCCGGGCTCGGCGTTGGCGAGGTCGGCCCGCAGCTTCCAGGCCTGCGGGCCGGCGGCGGCATCGGGCGTGACGGCGGCTTCGCCGTTCAGGCGCGTGTGCGGGCCCTGCGGCCACAGCAGCGCCACGTCGAGGTTGCGCATCCTCGCCATCGCGTCGATCACCGGCTGCGCCGCCCAGGGGGCGATGCGGGCCTCGGCACGGGCTTCCATCGGGTCGCCGGCGCCGCCCTGTTCGGCGGACCCCGCCTGCGCCTGCACGGCCAGGCGCGCACCGGCGCCCGCCAGGGAGCCGTCGGCCATGGCGCGGACCGCGAGTTCCATGCTGCGGCCTTCTTCCAGCGGAGCGCGCACGCGGCCGTCCAGCACCAGCTTCAGCGCCATCGGCGCCGCGCCCTGCAGCTGCATGTCGGCGCTGTAGTGGCCTGCGGCGACGGTCGCCAGGTCCACGCCGTCGATCCGGAGGCGGTGGTCCTTGCCGTCGAAGACGTAGCGGCCGGCCAGGCCGGTGGCCTGCACGGCGGACGGGCCTTTCCACTGCAGGTCGTCGATGTGGAAGGGCAGTTCGATCTGCGCCGGCAGCACCAGGCCGGCGAGCGGTTCGGGCGGCGGGCTCTCCTGCTTGGGCCCGCGCGGCTCGATGAGGATGCGTGCCGCGCGCACTTCGCCCAACTGCACGCGCCGCTGCAGCAGGGGGCGCAGCCGCCAGCCGATGCGCGCGCCTTCGACGTCGATCGCCACGGTCGGGCTCTGCCAGCGCAGGTGGCCGATGGTGCCGCCGCGGCGCAGCGAGCCGGTGACATCGCGCACCTCCAGCGTCTGGCCGGCCGGCAGGTAGCGCGCCGCGCGATGGAGCGCCGCAGCCAGCGAGCCGTCGCTGCCGATCCACCACCAGCCGGCGGCCAGCGCGGCCGCCAGCAGCACGAGCAGCCCGGCCACGCTCCAGGCCGTGGCGCGCAGCACGCGC
>JASGDG010000277.1:0-10094 GCA_047607325.1 Xenophilus sp.
CGCCTCGCCCTCGGAGACGGACAGGTGCAGCTCGCCGCCCTGCCCATAGCGCAGCACGGCCACGGCCGGCTTGCCGTGGAACGCGAAGTCGAAGTGTCGGCGGTAATCGCCCAGCGCACGCCAGCCGTCGCGGCGCGCGAACGGGTCGGCGCCCGCGCCGCGCAGCGGCCACTCGCCCAGCACCTGGTGCGCCACCGCCGCGGCGGCGGCCAGCGGCAGGCCCAGCGGCTCGCGCTCGAACAGCACGGCGCGCTCGCGCTCGATCAGCGCCGTGTCCAGCCTGGCCTTCGAGAAGGACTCGGTCGCCAGCACGCCGCGCAGGAACTGCACGTTGGTCGCCACGCCGACGATCTGCACCTGCGCCAGCGCCGCGTCCAGCCGCGCCAGCGCCTCGGCGCGGGTGGCGCCGTGCACGATCAGCTTGGCGATCATCGAGTCGTAGAAGGGCGGGATCTCGCCGCCCTCGCGCACGCCGTCGTCGATGCGCACGCGGCTGCGCTGGAAGGCGGTGTGCGGCTGGGGCTTGCGGTAGACCGCCAAGGTGCCAGTGGCGGGCAGGAAGTTGTTGTCCGGGTTCTCGGCGCAGATGCGGGCCTCGATGGCGTGGCCATGCCTCTCCAGTTGCTCCTGCTTCAGCGGCAGCGGCTCGCCGGCAGCCACGCGCAGCTGCCACTCCACCAGGTCCAGGCCGGTGATGGCCTCGGTGACGGGATGCTCCACCTGCAGCCGCGTGTTCATCTCCATGAAGTAGAACTTCATCGCTTCGGGCGCGTCGTAGCCGCCGGTCTGCTCGACGATGAACTCCACCGTGCCGGCGCCGACGTAGTGCACGGCGCGCGCGGCGTTGACGGCGGCCTCGCCCATCTGCCGGCGCATCGCCTCGGGCATGCCGGGCGCGGGCGCTTCCTCCAGCACCTTCTGGTGGCGGCGCTGCACCGAGCAGTCGCGCTCGAAGAGGTAGACCACGTTGCCCTGCGTGTCGCCGAAGACCTGGATCTCGATGTGGCGCGGGCGCCGCACGTACTTCTCGATCAGCACCGCGTCGTCGCCGAAGCTGTTGATCGCCTCGCGCTGGCACGACGCGAGCGCCGCCGCGAAGTCGGCGCTCTTCTCGACGATGCGCATGCCCTTGCCGCCGCCGCCGGCGCTGGCCTTGATGAGCACCGGGTAGCCGATGCGGTCGGCCTCGCGCTGCAGCAGGGCCGGGTCCTGGTCGGCGCCGTGGTAGCCGGGCACCAGCGGCACGCCGGCCCGCTCCATCAGGCGCTTGGACTCGGCCTTCAGGCCCATCGCCAGGATGGCCTCTGCCGGCGGGCCGATGAACACCAGGCCCGCCTCGGCGCAGGCGCGGGCGAAGTCCTCGTTCTCGCTCAGGAAGCCATAGCCGGGGTGGATCGCCTCGGCACCGGTGGCCTTCGCGGCCTCGATGATCTTCTCCCAGCGCAGGTAGCTGTCCTTGGGTGCGCTGCCGCCCAGGTGCACGGCCTCGTCGCAGGCGCGCACGTGGTTGGCGTGCGCGTCGGCGTCGGAATACACGGCCACGGTGCGGATGGCCATGCGGCGCGCGGTGGCCGCCACGCGGCAGGCGATCTCCCCACGGTTGGCGATCAGGATCTTCTTGAACACTTCGTTCTCCTTGGATTCAGGCTTGCGGGGCCGCCGGGGAGCCCCCGCCGAAAAACGCACGCAGCTTGCGCAGCACCGCGCGCAGGAACGTCCACAGCACCACCAGCAGCACGGCCGACAGCAGCACCATCAGGAGCAGGGCGACGCCGAAGGCCGCCGGATGCTGCGTCGCCAGCCACACGATGCCAACCGCCAGCCCGTCCTCGAACAGCGAGGCGAACCAGTTGCTGAAGGGCTCGGGCGATGTGTTGAGCGCGGCGCGCGTGGCGGCCTTGGTGGCGAAGGAGGTGGCCGCCAGCGAGCCGCCCAGCAGCCCCGCCGCCAGCCCCCACACGGCGTTGTCGCCGCCGAACACACCGGCCGCCAGCAGCGCGCCGCCAGGGATGCGGATGACACTGTGGACCGCGTCCCACACGCTGTCGAGCCAGGGGATCTTGTCGGCGAAGAACTCCACCAGCAGCATCAGGCCGCTGGCCGTGAGCACTACCGGATGCGCCAGCAGGTGCAGGCCCGGCGGCAGCACGATCCAGCCGGCCGCGCCCATCGCGCCGACCAGGAACACCACCGCGTACAGCCGGAAGCCGCTGGCCCAGCCCAGCGCGCCGGCCAGCGCCAGCAGCGAGGGCATGTCCATCTGGCCCAGCGCCTGGCTGGCGTGACGGCTGGCCGCGTCGGCGGCATCGGCCAGCGCCGGCTGCGGGTGCAGGCCGATGCGGTGCAGCCACTGGAGGACGGCGTCGAGCATGATGGACGCGGATCAGCGCGAGACCCAGCGGGGCTTGCGCTTCTCGAGGAAGGAGCGCAGGCCCTCCTGCCCCTCCTCGCTGGCGCGCAGCTGGGCGATGCGGCGCACCGTCTCGTCGGAAAGCGCGTCGTCGATGCGCTCGCCCGTCACGTCGCGCAGCAGCCGCTTGCACTCGCTCACCGCGCCGGGCGCAGCGGCGGCGATGTTCTTCAGCACCTCGTCCACCTTCGCGTCCAGCGCGTCGGCCGGCACCACCTCGTGCACGAAGCCGATGCGGTGCGCCTCGGCGGCGGAGAAGCGCTCGCCGGTGAGGAAATAGCGCTGTGCCGCGCGCGCGCCCATCGCGCGGATGACGTAGGGGCTGATGGTGGCGGGGATCAGGCCGATCTTCACCTCCGACAGGCAGAAGTTCGCGCCCTCGGCCGCGATGGCCACGTCGCACACCGACACCAGGCCCATGCCGCCGGCGTACACGTCGCCCTGCACGCGGGCGATCACCGGCAGGCGGCTGGCGTACAGGGTGCGCAGCATGCGCGGCAGGCCGGCGGCGTCCTGCAGGTTCTGCTCGGGCGTGAACTCCGCTGCGCGCTTCATCCAGTGGAGGTTGGCGCCGGCGCAGAAGGCCGGGCCGCGCCCGCCCAGCACCACGGCGCGCACGCCCGGCGCGGCCTCGGCCTGCGCGAAGGCCTCGCCCAGCTCGCGGATGAACACGTCGTCGATGGCGTTGCGCATCTCCGGGCGGTTGAGCCAGATGCGGGCGACAGCGCCGTCGATCTGCAGTTCGAGGGTGGTGAAGGACGTCATGGGGTGCGTGGCTCCTCTTGCAGGTGGTTGAGCGTGCCGTGGATGCCCCTGAAGAACAGGCCCGCGTCGCGCCGGCAGTCGCCCTCGTCCACCGGCGCCACCGCGTCCAGCAGCCGCCGCGCGGCCCAGGCGTTGTAGCGGGCCAGGGTGGCGAAGTGCTGCGTCCAGCCGGGCACGGTCAGCTCCCCCACACGCGCAGGCCGCGGTGCGTGGCGATGGCGTCGTAGTCGCGGTCGCTGTGCAGCAGCAGGTAGTCGTTCTCGATGCAGAAGGCCGCGACCATCACGTCGATGGCGCTGCGCACGGTGATGCCGCGCGCGCGCAGGTGGCGGTAGTGCTCGGCGGCGGCCAGCGCCAGGTCTTCGCCGCCGCAGGCTTCGATGCTCAGGGTCTGCAGCAGCAGGCGGACCTGGCGCATGGCGCGCTCGTGCCGGAAGCCGCGCAGCACTTCGTAGAGCACCAGGTCGGGCACCACCAGGCGGGTGTGGCCGTCGGCCAGCAGGCGGTCGAGTTCGTCGCACGCGGCCGTGGACCGGTCGGCGAAGAAGTCGATCCAGACGCTGGAGTCAACGACCAGCACCGCGCGCCGCCTTCTTGCCGCCGCTGCCGGATGCGGTGGTTTTCTTCGCCTGGTAGCGGGCGCGCGGCTCCTGCACCGGCAGCGGCGCGGCGGGCGTCTCGGGCTCGTTTTCGGGCGCCTGGGTCCAGTCGATGGCCTCGTCGCCCTCCCACTTGAGCTTGCCCTTCCACTTGAGGATCTCGCGGTAGGCCGCCTGCCGCGCGAGCAGGCGCAGGCCGGCCTCCACCGTTTCCTTCTTGGTGGTGAAAGGCCCCGCGTGCATGGCCTTGGCCAGCAACTCGTCGTCGATGTCGATGTTGGTGCGCATGATGTGTATAGATCACCTAAAACACGCACATCGTACACTTTACATGCGAAACACGCCGAAGCGCGGTTCGGGCATGGGCGCGTTGCGCGCCACCGCCAGGCCCAGCGCCAGCACGCGGCGCGTGTCGGCCGGGTCGATCACGCCGTCGTCCCACAGCCGCGCGGTGGCGTAGTAGGGGTGGCCCTGGTGCTCGTACTGCTGGCGGATGGGGGACTTGAACGCTTCCTCTTCTTCCGCGCTCCAGCTGCCACCCCTGGCCTCGATGCCGTCGCGCTTGACGGTGGCCAGCACGCTGGCGGCCTGCTCGCCGCCCATCACGCTGATACGCGCGTTGGGCCACATCCAGAGGAAGCGCGGCGAGTAGGCCCGGCCGCACATGCCGTAGTTGCCGGCGCCGAAGCTGCCGCCGATGATGACGGTGAACTTGGGCACGTTGACCGTGGCCACCGCCGTCACCATCTTGGCGCCGTGGCGGGCGATGCCCTCGTTCTCGTACTTGCGGCCGACCATGAAGCCGGTGATGTTCTGCAGGAACACCAGCGGGATCTTGCGCTGGCCGCACAGCTCGATGAAGTGCGCGCCCTTCTGCGCCGATTCGCTGAACAGGATGCCGTTGTTGGCGACGATGCCCACCGGCATGCCCTCGATGCTGGCGAAGCCGCACACCAGCGTGGCGCCGAAGCGCGCCTTGAACTCGTGGAACTCGCTGCCGTCGACGATGCGGGCGATGATCTCGCGCACGTCGAAGGGCTTGCGGGTGTCGGTGGGGATCACGCCGTAGAGTTCCTCCGGGGCGCAGGCCGGCGCAGGCCCGGCTTCGACGGGATCGGCCCGAACGGCGGGTGCGGCATTGAGATTCGCGACCGCACTGCGCGCCAGCGCCAGCGCATGCAGGTCGTTCTCGGCCAGGTGATCGGCCACGCCCGACAGGCGCGTGTGCACGTCGCCGCCGCCCAGGTCCTCGGCCGTCACCACCTCGCCGGTGGCCGCCTTCACCAGCGGCGGGCCGCCCAGGAAGATGGTGCCCTGGTTCTTGACGATGATCGATTCGTCGCTCATCGCCGGCACGTAGGCGCCGCCCGCCGTGCAGCTGCCCATCACCACCGCGATCTGCGCGATGCCGGAGGCAGACATGTTGGCCTGGTTGTAGAAGATGCGGCCGAAGTGCTCGCGGTCGGGGAAGACCTCGTCCTGGTTAGGCAGGTTGGCGCCGCCGGAGTCGACCAGGTAGATGCAGGGCAGGCGGTTCTGCTGCGCGACCTCCTGCGCACGCAGGTGCTTCTTCACCGTCATCGGGTAGTAGGTGCCGCCCTTCACCGTGGCGTCGTTGCACACGATCATGCAGTCCACGCCGCTGACGCGGCCGATGCCGGCGATCAGGCCCGCGCCGGGCGCGTCGCCCTTGTACATGCCGTGCGCGGCCAGGGGCGAGAGTTCGAGGAAGGGCGTGCCCGGGTCCAGCAGCCGGTTGACGCGCTCGCGCGGCAGCAGCTTGCCGCGGGCGGTGTGTCTGGCGCGCGCGGCCTCGCCGCCGCCCTGCTCCACCTGGGCGAACTGCGTGCGCAGGTCGTCCACCAGCGCGCGCATCG
Source organism: Xenophilus sp. (assembly GCA_047607325.1). Lineage (GTDB taxonomy): Bacteria > Pseudomonadota > Gammaproteobacteria > Burkholderiales > Burkholderiaceae_C > Xenophilus. The sequence continues at coordinate 5,652 of JASGDG010000277.1, forward strand.
CCTGTGCGTTGGCCTGGAATTCCTCGGAGCGGGGGTTGAGTTTGGAGACGAGTTGGCTCATGAATGACTTTCTGCCGTGATGGGTGCCGCCGCACTGCACGATGATGCAGACCGGGCGCCGCCGGTTGCCCTTGCTCTCACTCCGACCTTGATTGCCTTATCGTGCATACCGTCGAAACCGTCCTTCTGGTACTGATGCTGGGTGCGCTCACCGGCATCGCCGCGCGCTACCTGCGCGCCATTCCGCTGCCGCTGATCCAGATCGCGCTGGGCGCGCTGCTGTCCTGGCCCCAGGGCGGGCTGCACATCGCCTTCGATCCGGAGCTGTTCCTGCTGCTGTTCATCCCGCCGCTGCTGTTCGCCGACGGCTGGCGCATCCCGAAGCGCGAGTTCTTCGCGCTGTACATCCCGATCCTGCGGCTGGCGCTGGGCCTGGTGCTGTTCACCGTGCTGGGCCTGGGCTACCTGATCCACTGGATGGTCCCCGAGATGCCGCTGACGGTGGCCTTCGCGCTGGCCGCGGTGGTCTCGCCCACCGACGCGGTGGCCGTCTCGGCCATCACCCGCGGGCTGGGCATGCCGGCCAAGACCATGCACCTGCTGGAGGGCGAGTCGCTGCTGAACGACGCCTCGGGCCTGGTGGCGCTGAAGTTCGCCGTGGCGGCCACGCTCACCGGCCTGTTCTCGTGGACCGGCGTGGCCAGGGAGTTCCTCTGGATCGCGCTGGGCGGCCTGGGCGCGGGCGCGCTGCTGGGCTGGGGCTTCGCCCGCGCGCGCGCCGCCGTCACGCGCCGGGTGGGTGACGTGGCAGCCACGCAGATGGTGCTGCTGCTGGTGCTGCTGCCCTTCGCGGCCTACATCGTGGGCGAGCGCATCGGCGTCTCGGGCATCCTGGCAGCGGTGGCTGCCGGCATCACCACCAACTTCGCCGACCTGGAGCGCAGCGAGTTCGTCGCCGAGCGCATCCAGACCGAAGGCACCTGGGCCATGATCGAGTCGGCCTTCAACGGCGCCATCTTCCTGCTGCTGGGGCTGCAGCTGCCGTCCATCGTGCAGACCATCGGCGACGCCAGCCACCACGGCGCGTGGGCCCTGGCGGGCTACGTGGCGGCGATCTCCTGCGCGCTGCTGCTGTTGCGCTGGATCTGGCTCTCGCTGGCCGTGCAGGGCAGCCTGCTGAAGGCGCACCTGGCGGGCAAGATGGCCGAACGGCCCTCGTGGCGCCTCACGCTGGCCACCACGCTGGCCGGCATCCGTGGGGCGGTGACGCTGGCGGGCGCGCTGTCGATCCCGCTGATGGTGGACGAACGCGCCCCCTTTCCGGCGCGCGACCTGCTGGTCTTCCTGGCCGCGGGCACCATCCTCTTCACCCTGGTGGTGGGCAGCATCGGCCTGCCGCTGGTGCTGCGCCGGCTGCCCCTGCCGGCCGAACCGCCGGAGGTGCGCGAGGAACGGGAGGCGCGCCTGGCCGCCTGCCGCGCCGCCATCGCCGGCCTGGCACTGGACCCGGCCGCGCACGAGGCCGCCGACCCCAGTTGGCTGGCCCAGTACCAGGAGGCGGCCGGACGCCTGACGCAGGACTACCGCAAGCGCATCGACCTGCTGGACGACGGAGACGGCGCGGCCCCCCCGGCGACGCCCGAGGCCCAGGCCGACTCGCCCGAGGCGGTGCACCAGCGCCGGCTGCGCTACGTGATGGAGATGGAGCTGCGCCTGAAGTGCACGCGCATCGAGCGCGACACGCTCTACGCCGAACGGCACCTGCACCACATCAACGACGAGTCGCTGCGCAGCCTGGTGGCCGAGCTGGACCTGGCCGAGGTGTCGCTGCGCAAGCGCCTCAAGGTCGCGCGCCACGCGGCGGGCCTGCCGCCGGCCGGTTGATGAAACGCACGGGCGCATCGCCCGCGCTCAGGCCGTCTTCTCGGCCACCAGGCCGAGTTCGTCCGACATCTGCTCGCGGATGCGGAACTTCTGGATCTTGCCCGTCACCGTCATCGGGAAGGCCTCGACGAAGCGGATGTACTTCGGCACCTTGTAGTGCGCGATCTGGCCCTGGCAGAAGTCGCGCACCTCGTCCTCGGTGAGCTGCTGGCCCGGCTTGGGGATGATCCAGGCGCACAGTTCCTCGCCGTACTTCCTGTCGGGCAGGCCGACCACCTGCACGTCCTGCACCCTGGGATGGCGGTACAGGAACTCCTCGATCTCGCGCGGGTAGATGTTCTCGCCGCCGCGGATCACCATGTCCTTGATGCGGCCGACGATGTTGACGTAGCCCTCGGCGTCCATCGTCGCCAGGTCGCCGGTGTGCATGTACCCCTCGGCGTCGATGGCCTCGCGCGTCTTGGCCTCGTCGCCCCAGTAGCCGTGCATCACCGAGTAGCCGCGCGTGCACAGCTCGCCCGGCTGGCCGCGCGGCACGGTGGCGCCGGTCTCGGGGTCGACGATCTTCACCTCCAGGTGCGGCTGCACGGTGCCGACGGTGGACACGCGGCGCTCCAGCGGCGTGTCGGTGCTGCTCTGGCAGCTCACCGGGCTGGTCTCCGTCATGCCGTAGGCGATGGTGATCTGCGACAAGTGCATCTGGCTGACCACGCGCTTCATCACCTCGATCGGACAGGCGGTGCCGGCCATGATGCCGGTGCGCAGGGACGACAGGTCGAACTCGGCGAAGCGCGGATGGTCCAGCTCGGCGATGAACATGGTGGGCACGCCGTGCAGCGCCGTGCACCGCTCGGCCTGCACCGTCTCCAGCACGGTGAGCGGATCGAAGCCGTCGTTGGGGTAGACGATGGCACTGCCGTGCGTCAGGCAGGCCAGGTTGCCCAGCACCATGCCGAAGCAGTGGTACATGGGCACGGGGATGCACAGGCGGTCTTCGGGGCCGAGCTTCATGCATTCGCCGATGAAGAAGCCGTTGTTCAGGATGTTGCGGTGCGTGAGCGTCGCGCCCTTGGGGAAGCCCGTGGTGCCGCTGGTGAACTGGATGTTGATGGGGTCGGTGGCCTGGAGCGTCTGCTGCACCTCGGCCACGCGCGGGTCGGCCGCGTCGCCGCCGGCCAGCAGCGCCGAGAAGCGGGCCAGCGGGATGTCGAAGCCGGCCTCGTCCGCTTCCTCCGGCCGGTCGATCCACCAGACGTTCTTCAGGCCGGGCAGCCTGGCCGCGCCCAGCTCGCGCAGCATCGCCAGGTATTCGCTGGTCTTGAAGCGCGGCATCGTCACCAGCGCCTTGCAGCCGACCTTGTTGAGCGCGTACTCCACCTCGGCCGTGCGGTAGGCCGGGTTGATGTTGACCAGGACCAGCCCCGCCTTGGCGGTGGCGATCTGCATCAGCACCCAGGCCAGGTTGTTGTGCGACCAGATGCCGATGCGCTCGCCCGGCGCGAGCCCGGCCTTCAGCAGCGCGCTGGCCAGCCGGTCCGATTCGGCCTGCAACTCGCGGTAGGAAAGGCGCACGCCTTCGTGGCGGCTCACCAGCGCCGGCGCATCGGGCTGGCGCTGCACCATCGCGTCGAAGAAGTCGCCGATGGTCTGCTCGATCAGGGCGGGCTCGGTGGCGCCGCGGGCGTAGCTGTCGGTCATCTCGATGTCTCCTGGTTCACTCTCCCTCCTCGCGCCGGCCGCTGCGGGCCGTCCTGGCGTTCAGGCCGTCTCGGCGAACAGCTCGCGGCCAATGAGCATGCGGCGGATTTCCGACGTGCCCGCGCCGATCTCGTACAGCTTGGCATCGCGCCACAGCCGCTCGACCGGGAAGTCCTTGGTGTAGCCCACGCCGCCCAGCGCCTGGATCGCCTCGCCGGCCATCCAGGTCGCCTTCTCGGCCGAGTAGAGGATGGCGCCGGCCGCGTCCTTGCGGAAGCTGCGCGCATGGTCGGCGCTGTCGCAGGCCTTGCCCACCGCGTACACGTAGGCGCGGGTGGCCTGCCAGGTGGAATACAGGTCGGCGACCTTGCCCTGCATCAGCTGGAACTCGCCGATGCTTTGGCCGAACTGCTTGCGCTCGTGCACGTAGGGGATCACCGCGTCCATGCAGGCGGCCATGATGCCCAGCGGGCCGCCGGAGAGCACGGCGCGCTCGTAGTCGAGGCCGCTCATCAGCACCTTGGCGCCGTTGCCCTCGCCGCCCAGGATGTTCTCCTCCGGCACCTCGCAGTTGTCGAAGAAGAGCGGAAAGGTGTTGCTGCCGCGCATGCCCAGCTTGTCGAGCTTGGTGCCGGCGCTGAAGCCCTTGAAGCCCTTCTCGACGATGAAGGCCGTCATGCCGCGCGCGCCCATCTCGGGCTCGGTCTTGGCGTAGATCACCAGCGTGTCGGCGTCGCCGCCGTTGGTGATCCACATCTTGCTGCCGTTGAGGACGTAATAGCCGCCCTTCTTCTCGGCCCTGAGCTTCATGCTCACCACGTCGCTGCCGGCGCCCGGCTCGCTCATCGCCAGCGCGCCGAC
>JASGDG010000278.1:0-8585 GCA_047607325.1 Xenophilus sp.
CGCCCGCCGACGCCGTCGACCAGCACGGTGACGCCGATCAGCGCCCGGGCGACCTCGTGGGCCGGGGCGCCGAAGTCGACGGGAAGGCGGCTCACGCCAGGACACCCCTCTGCGACGGCCGGTCGTGCGCGCCATGCGCGAAGAAGCCGTCCAGCTCGCCGGACTTGCCGAACACCGCGCCGGCCAGAACCGCCGGCGCGGGGGGCGGGTTGTCCCGGAGGGTGGGAGGGTCCTCGGCGAGAAAGGTCGGCAGGGGCATGGTGTAGGCGCCGGTCGCGCGGGGCAGTTTAGCGGCGCCTGTGTTTACCCTGAACTGTCATTCGGGCGACCCGGATGACGCCGCCGTCTGCCTACAGTGCAGCCGCGCCGAACGCCAGGGCCACCGCCCTCGACGTTCCGTGCGCAGGACAAGACCGAGTGGAGACGAACGCATGGAAATTCTGCTGCAGCAGGTCCTCAACGGGCTGACGCTGGGCGGCACCTACAGCCTGGTGGCGCTGGGGCTGACGCTGGTGTACGGCATCCTGCAGGTGCCCAACTTCGCGCACGGCGCGTTCTACATGGTGGGCGCCTTCGTGGCCTGGCGGCTCATGACCTGGAACGTCAACTACTGGCTGGCCATGCTGGGCGCGGCGGCGGCGGTGGCCGTGCTGGCGGCGCTGTCGGAGCGGCTGGTGTTCCACCCGCTGCGCCACCACGAGGGGCTGCACCCGATGATCGCCGCCATCGGCCTGCTGCTGTTCCTGGAGGCGGGAGCGCAGGCGCTGTGGGGCGCGGACTTCCAGCGCATGTCCGCACCCTACGAGGGCATCGTGCGCGTCATGGGCGCCGCCGCGCCGGTGCAGCGGCTGCTGATCATCGGCGGCGCCTTCGCGCTGATGCTGGCGCTGCACCTGTTCCTCACGCGCACCGTCACGGGTTCGAGCATCATCGCCATGGCGCAGAACCGCGAGGGCGCCTCGCTCATGGGCATCGACGCGACGCGCGTGTCCATGCTCACCTTCGCCATCTCGGGCGCGCTGGCGGCGGTGGCGGCCACGCTGTACGCGCCCATCGGGCTGGTGTTCCCCTCGATGGGCAACCTGGTCATCACCAAGGCCTTCGTCATCATCATCCTGGGCGGCATGGGCAGCGTGCCCGGCGCCATCCTGGGCGGGCTGATCATCGGCTTCGCCGAGGCCTTCGGCGCGTTCTACATCTCCACCGACTACCAGGACATCGTGGCCTTCGTGCTGCTGGTGGTCATCCTGTCGTTCCGGCCCGAGGGCCTGTTCAAGCCGAAGGCGCGCTGATCATGCGAAAACTCGAAGGCCCGCTGGGCTGGCTGCTGCTGTTCGCCCTGGGGCTGATCTTCCCGCTGCTCACCAGCAACGACTACCACCTCACGGTGATGGCCACGGCCTACATCTTCGCTATCGCCACGATCGGGCTGAACCTGATCACCGGCTACACCGGCCAGTTCAACCTGGCGCACGCCGGCTTCATGGCGGTGGGCGCGTACACGCTGGGCATCCTCACGGTGGACTGCAACGTGCCGTTCTGGATCGCCTTCGTGCTCTCGGGCGTGGTGACCGTGGCGCTGGGCGTGCCGCTGGGCTGGGTGTCGCTGCGGCTCAAGGGCCACTACTTCTCGATCTTCACCCTGTGCGTGGGCTACATCATCTACCTGCTGATCGAGAAGTGGGAAGGCCTCACGCACGGCACGGTGGGCATCATCGGCATTCCCGCGCCGCCGCCCATCGGCCCGGTGGGCTTCGAGTCGCCGACGGCGCTGTATTACCTGGTCTTCGCCTTCCTGTGCCTGGGGCTGTGGGTCATGCGGCGCATCGTCAACTCGCTGCTGGGCCGCACTTTCATGGCCATCCGCAACGGCGACGCGCTGGCCGAGGCGCTGGGCATCCCGCTGGCGCGCAACAAGCTGCTGGCCTTCCTGATCTCGGTGCTGTACGCGGGCTGGGCCGGCGCGCTGTACGCGGGCTTCGTGCGCTTCATCGGGCCGGACATGGCCGCCGCCGAGCGCACCTTCGACATGACCATGTACGCGCTCGTGGGCGGGCTGGGCACACTGCTGGGGCCGCTGCTGGGCACGCTGACCGTGACTTGGCTCACGCAGTACATGCAGTTCCTGCAGGATTACCGCTTCGTGGTGTTCGGGCCGCTGCTGATCGCGCTGGTGATCTTCGCGCCCTACGGCATCGTGGGCAGCTACCTGGCGCACCGGGCGCGGCGGCTGTCGCGCGCCGAACGCAACGACGAGGAGGCCGCCCGTGCTGAAGGCTGAACACCTCACCATCCGCTTCGGCGGCAACGTCGCCGTGAACGACGTGAGCACCACCATCGAGGCCGGCAGGATCAACGCCATCATCGGCCCCAACGGCGCGGGCAAGACCACCTTCTTCAACCTCATCAGCGGCATGTACCGGCCCACCGGCGGCACGCTGACCTTCGAGGGCAGGGACGTCACCACGCTGCGCAGCGACCAGGTGGCGCGCCTGGGCGTGTCGCGCACCTTCCAGGCCACCACGCTGTTCGACACCGCCTCGGTGCTGGACAACCTGATCGTCGGCCACCGCCTGCGCACGCGCTCGGGCCTGTGGGACGTGCTGGTCGGCTCCAGGCGCCTGAAGGAGGAGGAGCGCATCTGCCGCGAGAAGGCGCGCGCCGCGCTCGACTTCGTGGGCCTGGCGCACCTGGAGAACCGCGTGGCCGGCGACATCACGCAGGAGCAGCGCAAGCGCGTGGCCTTCGCCCTGGCGCTGGCCACCGAGCCGACGCTGGTGCTGCTCGACGAGCCGGCGGGCGGCGTCAACCCCGAGGAGACCTGGGGCCTGGCCGAGCTGATCCGCAAGATGGTCCGCAGCGGCCTCACCGTGGCCCTGATCGAACACAAGATGGACATGATCATGAGCCTGGCCGACAAGATCCTGGTGCTCAGCTATGGCGTGAAGATCGCCGAGGGCACGCCCGCCGAAATCCGCGCCAACCCCGCCGTGATCGAGGCCTATCTGGGAGCCCAGGATGCTGAAGATTGACGATCTCACGCTCTTCTACGGGGGCTTTCGCGCGCTCGAAGGCGTGAGCCTGCACGCCGGCGACGGCGAGCTGGTCGTGCTGCTGGGCGCCAACGGCGCGGGCAAGAGTTCCGTCTTCCGCGCCGTCAGCGGGCTGCAGAAGGCCCAGGGCAGCGTGCGCTTCGGCAGCACCGGGCTGCTGGGCATGAAGCCTTCGCAGATCGTGCGCCAAGGCATCGTCCAGTGCCCCGAGGGGCGCAAGCTGTTCCCCATGATGTCGGTGCTCAAGAACCTGCAGTTGGGCGCGTTCGTCCACGCATCGGACAAGGCGGAAAACAAGCGGCGCCTGGACGAGGTGCTGGCCATGTTCCCGATCCTCGACCAGAAGAAGGACGACCCGGCCGGCTCGCTGTCGGGCGGCCAGCAGCAGATGGTGGCCATCGGCCGCGCGCTGATGGGCCGGCCCAGGGTGCTGATGCTCGACGAGCCCTCGCTGGGCCTGGCGCCGCTGGTGGTCAGGCAGTTGTTCGAGATCATCCGGCAGATCAACCGCGCCGGCACCACCGTGCTGCTGGCCGAGCAGAACGCCTTTGCCGCGCTGAAGGTGTCGCACCGCGCCTACGTGATGGAGCGCGGACGCATCGTCATGGAAGGCGGCAGCCACGCGCTGCTGGGCGACGAGCGCATCCGCAAGGCCTATATCGGCGGCTGACATCCCTTCATCCACAACCCAAGGAGATACCTCCATGCAAACCTCCAGACGCAGCACCCTGACGGCCGGCCTGGCCCTGGCCGGCCTGGCCTTCGCCTGCCTGCCTGCCCATGCGCAGGACGTGGTCAAGATCGGCTTTTCCGGCCCGCTGTCGGGCGGCGCGGCGCTGTACGGCAAGAACGTGCTCGAAGGCATGCAGATCGCCATGGACGAAATCAACGCCGCCGGCGGCGTGGAGGTGGCCGGCAAGAAGGTCAAGCTGGAAATCGCCGCGCTGGACGACAAGTACAACCCCAGCGAAACCGCCATCAACGCCCAGCGCCTGGTGCAGGAATCCAAGACCCCTGCCATCCTGGTGCCGCACTCGGGCGGCATCTACGCCGTGCAGACCACCAACGAGCGGCAGAAGCTGCTGCTGCTGGCCTACTCCAGCACGCCGCCGATCACCGAGCGCGGCAACAAGCTCACCTACCGCATCCCGCCGGAATACACCGGCTACGTGGCCCCCTTCATCCAGTACGCCATGGGCAAGTTCGGCAAGAACGTGGCCCTGGCCGCGGGCGACCACGACTACGCCAAGATCTGGGCCAAGGACTTCAAGGCCGCCTGGGAAAAGGCCGGCGGCAAGGTGGTGGCCGACAACCCGATGAGCTACAACAAGTCCGCCGACTTCTACAGCGGCGTGAGCAAGGTGCTGGCCGCCAAGCCCGACGTGCTGTTCATCGGCGGCGCCTCCGAGCCCACCGGCCTGGTGATCAAGCAGGCGCGCGAGCAGGGCTTCAAGGGCGGCTTCATGATCATCGACCAGGCCAAGCCCGAGGAGGTGGCCAAGGTCGCCGGCGGCTACGCGGCCATGGAAGGCGCCATCGGCGTGATGCCCGTGGTCGACGATCCCGTGCCCGCCACCCAGGCCTTCGTGCAGCGCTACCGCAAGACGCACCCCGACAAGGACCCGTCCTACGAGGTGACCCTGAACTACACCGCCGTGCACGTGCTCGCGCAGGCCATGAAGCTGGCCGGCACCGCCACCGACGCGGCGGCCATCCGCTCCCAGCTCGACAAGGCCGCCAAGTCGCTGCCGGTGTCGGTCAACTTCCAGGGCCTGGGGGGCGTCAACGCCCAGGGCGGCGCCGAGTACATCCTGCGCACCGCCGTGATCGAGGGCGGCAAGGTGCACCCGTACCCGCCGGCCAGGTAAGCGGCGTTTCCGGCACGAAAAAAGCGCCCTCGGGCGCTTTTTTTCATGGAGACGGGACGCTGCCTTACTTGCTCACCACGCGCGCCATCTCCAGGCACTTGTTGGAGTAGCCCCACTCGTTGTCGTACCAGCTCACCAGCTTGACGAAGGTGCCGTCCAGCGCAATGCCCGCCTCCGCGTCGAAGATCGAGGTGCGCGCGTCGCCGCGGAAGTCGGTGGCCACCACCTTGTCTTCCGTGTAGCCCAGGATGCCCTTCAGGGCGCCTTCGCTCTGCGCCTTCATCTCCGCGCAGATCTCCTTGTAGCTGGCGTCCTTGACCAGCTCCACCGTCAGGTCCACCACCGACACGTCGGAGGTGGGCACGCGGAAGCTCATGCCGGTGAGCTTCTTGTTCAGCTCCGGGATCACCACGCCCACCGCCTTGGCCGCGCCGGTGCTGCTGGGGATGATGTTCTCCAGGATGCCGCGCCCGCCGCGCCAGTCCTTGTTGCTCGGGCCGTCCACGGTCTTCTGCGTGGCGGTGGCCGCGTGCACGGTGGTCATCAGCCCGCGCTTGATGCCCCACTTGTCATTGAGCACCTTGGCCAGCGGCGCCAGGCAGTTGGTGGTGCAGCTGGCGTTGGAGACGATGGCCTCGCCCTTGTAGGTCTTGTCGTTGACGCCGAAGACGAACATCGGCGTGTCGTCCTTGGAGGGGGCCGAGAGGATCACCTTCTTGGCGCCCGCGTCGATGTGCTTCTGCGCGGTTTCCTTGGTCAGGAACAGGCCCGTGGATTCGAGCACCACGTCGGCGCCGACCTCGCTCCACTTCAGGGCGGCCGGATCGCGCTCCTGCGTCAGGCGGATCTTCCTGCCGTTGACGATCAGGGTGCTGCCCTCGACGGCGATCTCGCCCTTGAAGCGGCCGTGCACCGAGTCGTACTGGAGCATGTAGGCCAGGTAGTCCGGCTCCAGCAGGTCGTTGATGCCCACGATCTCGATGTCGGGGAAGTTCTGCACCGCCGCGCGCAGCACGTTGCGGCCGATGCGGCCGAAGCCGTTGATGCCCAGTTTGATCGTCATGCGAGTTCTCCTCAGGTCAAAAAACTGCTCTTGGCAGGGGTCAGGCCGCCAGCACGGCCTGCACCGTCTCGGCCACGTTCTCCGCCGTGAAGCCGAAGTGCTTGAACAGCACGCCGGCCGGCGCCGATTCGCCGTACGTGTCGAGGCCGACCACGGCCGCGACGCCGTACTTCCACCAGAAGTCCGACACGCCCATCTCCACCGCGATGCGCGGCAGGCCCTTGGGCAGCACGGACTTCTTGTACTTCGCGTCCTGACGGTCGAAGGTGGTGCTGCTGGGCACCGAGACCACGCGCACCGCGATCTTCCTCGCGGCCAGCAGCTCCTGCGCCTTGAGCGCGAGCTGCACCTCGGAGCCGGTGGCGACGATGACGGCCTTGGCCTTCTTGTTCTTCAGGCCGACGCGCTCGGGCTCGGCCAGCACGTAGGCGCCGCGGCTGATGTCGGCCAGCGCGTCCTTCGGCGCATAGGGCAGGTTCTGGCGCGACAGCAGCAGCGCGGTGGGCCGCTGGCGGTTGCGCAGCGCGCAGGCCCAGGCCACGGTGGTCTCGGCGGTGTCGGCCGGGCGCCAGACATCCAGGTTGGGGATCAGGCGCAGGCTGGCCGCGTGCTCGACGGACTGGTGCGTCGGGCCGTCCTCGCCCAGGCCGATGGAGTCGTGCGTGAAGACGTGGATCACGCGCTGCTTCATCAGCGCCGCCATGCGGATGGCGTTGCGGCTGTAGTCGCTGAAGGTGAGGAAGGTGCCGCCGTAGGGGATGTAGCCGCCGTGCAGCGCCACGCCGTTCATGATGGCGGCCATGCCGAACTCGCGCACGCCGTAGTTGATGTGGCGGCCGATCTGGCCCGCCTCGGTCTTGACCACGGCGCCCTGCGCGTCGAAGCGCAGGTCGGGCGTGGCGGCCGTCTTGGTGAGGTTGGAGCCGGTCAGGTCGGCGCTGCCGCCGAGCAGTTCGGGCAGCTGGGCCGTGAGGACCTCCAGCGCGAGCTGGCTGGCCTTGCGGCTGGCGACCGTCTCGGCTTTCGTGTGCGCGGCGAGCACGGCGTCCACCACGGTCTGGTCGAAGTGCTTCGGCAGCTCGCCCTGCGTGCGGCGCTCGAACTCGGCGGCCAGGTCGGGGAAGGCCTTCGCGTAGGCGGCGAACTTCTCGTTCCACGCGGCCTCGGCGTCGGCGCCGCGGGCCTTGGCGTCCCAGGCCTGGTAGACGGCCTCGGGCAGCTCGAAGGGCGCGTGCGTCCAGCCGAGCCGCTCGCGCGTCAGGACGATCTCGTCGGCGCCCAGCGGCTCGCCGTGGGCCTTGGCAGTGCCGGCGCGGTTGGGGCTGCCCTGGCCGATCTGCGTCTTGCAGATGATGAAGGCGGGGCGGCCGTCCTGGCCCTGCTTCGCCTGCGCGATGGCCTGCGAGACGGCCTGTGCGTCGTGGCCGTCGACCGGGCCGATCACGTTCCAGCCGTAGGCCTCGAAGCGCTTGGCGCTGTCGTCGACGAACCAGGGCGCGACCTTGCCGTCGATGCTGATGCCGTTGTCGTCGTACAGGGCGATCAGCTTGCCCAGCTTCCACGCGCCGGCCAGCGCGGCGGCCTCGTGGCTGATGCCTTCCATCAGGCAGCCGTCGCCCAGGAAAGCGTAGGTGTGGTGGTCGACGATGGCGTGGCCGTCGCGGTTGAACTCGGCGGCCAGCAGCTTCTCGGCCAGCGCGAAGCCCACGGCGTTGGTGATGCCCTGGCCGAGCGGGCCGGTGGTGGTCTCGACGCCGGGGGTGACGCCCACCTCGGGGTGGCCGGCCGTCTTGCTGTGCAGCTGGCGGAAGTTCTTCAGCTCCTCGATCGGCAGCGCGTAGCCCGTCAGGTGCAGCAGCGCGTAGACCAGCATCGAGGCGTGGCCGTTGGAGAGCACGAAGCGGTCGCGGTCGGCCCAGTGCGGGTTGGCCGGGTTGTGCCTGAGGTGCCCGCCCCACAGGGCCACCGCCATGTCGGCCATGCCCATCGGGGCGCCGGGGTGGCCGGAGTTGGCTTGTTGCACGGCGTCCATCGCCAGCGCGCGGATCGCGTTGGCCATCAAGGCTTGGTTGGCCATCGGGGAGAGGCTTTCGGGGGTTGGGGAAGGGAAAGCCCCTGATTTTAGCCGGCGGGGTGCCGGCGGCGGGCCGCTGCTAGAGTCGGCGTCATGCAGGGCCTGCACCTCACCGCCGACCTCCACGACTGCCAGTGCGCCGGCGCCTGGCTGACCGACGCCGGGCTGCTGGGCGAACGCTGCCGCCAGGCGGTGCAGGCCGCCGGGCTGCAGGCGGTGAACGCGCTGTTCCACCGCTTTCCGGCCACGCCGCTGGGGCCGGGCGGCGTGACGGCCACGGTGCTGCTGGCCGAGTCGCACCTGTGCGTGCACACCTGGCCCGAGCAGTGCGCCGTCACGCTGGACGTGTACGTGTGCAACTTCGGCGGCGACCGCTCGGCGCAGGCGCACGCGCTGATGGATGCCCTGGTGGCGCTGTTCGAGCCGGGGCGGGTGGAGCGGCATGCGCTGCGGCGCGGCCTGGCGCCGGTCGGCCTGGCATGACCGGCGCCCCGCTCGCCCAGGCCATGCTGCTGGCCGCCGGCCGC
>JASGDG010000279.1:0-5705 GCA_047607325.1 Xenophilus sp.
GCCGAACTGCGCGAATTCGAGAACGCCTACCCGCTGCGCATGGCGCGCGACGCGGCCGACACGCTGGCCTACCTGTGCACCAGCCCCTATGACGTGCGGCTGGCGCAGGAGCGCTTCCCGAAGATCCACTTCCACCCGCTGCGAGAGCATGCGGGGCTGGCGCTGCAGACCGCCGGATGAGCCGCATGGACGCGATGCAGCCGCTGGCCGCCTGGCCGGCTGAGGCACGCCGCGGCCTTGTCGGCGTCTTCACCGACATCGACGACACCCTCACGACCGAAGGCACCGTCACGCCCGAGGTGGTACAGGCGCTGGGCGCCCTGAAGACCGCGGGCCTGCACGTGGTGCCCGTCACCGGCCGGCCCGTGGGCTGGAGCGAGCCTTTCGCGCGCAGCTGGCCTGTGGATGCCATCGTGCCGGAGAACGGCGCCATGGCGCTGGTGCCGCAGCCGGACGGCACGCTGCAGCGGCGCTACCGGCAGGACGCCGCCACGCGCGCCGCCAACTTCGCGCGCATGCAGCAGGTGCTGGCGCAGATCGAGCGCGGCATCCCCGGCGCGCGACGCGCCGCCGACTCGGCCGGCCGCGAATGCGACATCGCGGTGGACCACAGCGAGTTCACGCACCTCTCCGAGGCACAGATCGACAAGGTGGTGACGACGATGCGCCAGGAAGGCATGCATGCGACGGTGAGCAGCATCCATGTCAACGGCTGGTATGGCGCGCACAACAAGCTGGAAAGCGCGCGCTGGATCACACGCGAACTGTGGGAGCGCGACCTCGACGCCGAAATCGGCCGCTGGGCCTACGTGGGCGACTCGACCAACGACGCGCTGATGTTCCAGGCCTTTCCCCACAGCATCGGCGTGGCCAACATCGCGCGCTTCGTACCGCACCTGTCGCACCTGCCGCGCCATGTGACGCAGCGCGAGCGCGGCGCCGGCTTCGCCGAGGTGGCGCGGGCGATCCTGGCGGTGCGCTGATCCGCCGCCCCGGGCGCGAGCGCTCAGCGCCTCATCGGAGTAGCATGCTGCGTTCCGGCGTGCGCCACGCTGGCCGGGGCACTGCTTCCCCTGAGCTCATTTTTCCATCTTGCGAAACCGCCGAAGGAACGACGCTTCATGACCTACCCCAACACCCAGTTGCTGATCGCCAACGAGTGGCTCGATGCCGCCAGCGGCAAGACGCTCGATGTGCTCAACCCCGCCACCGGCGCCGTCATCGGCAAGGTGGCCCACGCCGGCAAGGACGACCTGGACCGCGCGCTGGCGGCCGCCCAGAAGGGCTTCGAAACCTGGCGCTTCACCCCCGCCACCGAGCGCGCCGCCCTGATGCGCCGCGCCGCCGCCCTGGTGCGCGAGCGCGCCGACGACACCGCCCGGCTGCTCACCCAGGAGCAGGGCAAGCCGCTGGTGGAGGCGCGCCTGGAAACCCTGGCCGCCGCCGACATCATCGAGTGGTTCGCCGACGAGGGCCGGCGCGTGTACGGGCGCATCGTGCCCTCGCGCAGCCTGGCCGCCCAGTCCCTGGTGATCAAGGAGCCGGTGGGCCCCGTGGCCGCCTTCACGCCCTGGAACTTCCCCATCAACCAGGTCGTGCGCAAGCTCGGCGCCGCCCTGGCCGCCGGCTGCTCCTTCCTGGTCAAGGCGCCGGAGGAAACGCCCGCCTCGCCCGCCGCCCTGCTCAAGGCCTTCGTCGATGCCGGCCTGCCGCCGGGGGTGGTGGGGCTGGTGTACGGCAACCCGGCCGAGATCAGCGAATACCTGATCCCGCACCCGGTCATCCGCAAGATCACCTTCACCGGCTCCACCCCGGTGGGCAAGCAGCTGGCGGCCCTGGCCGGCCTGCACATGAAGCGCGCCACCATGGAGCTGGGCGGGCATGCGCCGGTGATCGTGGCCGAGGATGCCGACCTGGCCCTGGCCGTCAAGGCCGCCGGGGCGGCCAAGTTCCGCAATGCCGGGCAGGTGTGCATCTCGCCCACGCGCTTCCTGGTGCACAACAGCCTGAAGGACGAGTTCACGCAGCTGATGGTCAAGCACACGCAGAAGCTCAAGCTGGGCGACGGCCTGGCCGAGGGCACCACCATGGGCCCGCTGGCCAACGCGCGGCGCCTGACGGCCATGGCCAAGGTGGTGGAAGACGCGCAGGCCCAGGGCGCCAAGGTGGCCGCCGGCGGCGAGCGCGTGGGCACCAGCGGCAACTTCTTCGCCCCGACCGTCCTGGCGGACGTGCCGCTGACGGCCTCGGTGTTCAACGACGAGCCCTTCGGGCCGATCGCCGCCATCCGCGGCTTCGACAGCCTGGAGGAGGCCATCGCCGAGGCCAACCGGCTGCCGTACGGCCTGTCGGCCTACGCGTACACGCGCTCGATCAAGAACGCGCACCTGCTGGCCCAGCGCGTCGAGGCGGGCATGCTGTGGATCAACCAGCCGGCCACGCCCACGCCGGAGATGCCCTTCGGCGGCGTGAAGGACTCCGGCTACGGCTCCGAGGGCGGCCCGGAGGCCGTGGAGGCTTACCTCAACACCAAGGCGGTGTCGATCACGGCGGCCTGAACCTTTCGCGCCCCCCTGCACCAGCCCCTGCATGCAGGGGCTTTTTTTCGTCCGGCACGCACCGGAGCGAAGCAGCGCACGCACCGAAGGGAAGTGTTTTTTCCAGAAAATGGAGAAAACACTTACTTAATATCCGGCACGGGACGTGCTTTGACCTGCATCACTTCGGCGCCGCGCGATCCCGGTGGCCGCCGCCACACAAGGAGCGCCCCACGATGAACCCCGCCTACGCCTACAACGCCTGGTATCCCCTGGCCTGGTCGCGCGACATCGGCCGCCGGCTGAGCACGCGCCGCGTGCTGGAGGAGGACATCGTCGCCTTCCGCACCGAGGACGGCCGGATCGCCGCCCTGGAGGACGTCTGCCCGCACCGGCTCGCACCGCTGTCGCTGGGCACGCTGCGCGGCGACGCGGTGGAATGCGGCTACCACGGCCTGGCCTTCGACTGCGGCGGCCAGTGCGTCGCGGCGCCGGGCATGGCGCGCATCCCCCCCGGCGCGCAGGTGCGCAGCTACCCCACGGCGCAGAGCATGGGCATGGTCTGGGTCTGGATGGGCGATCCGGCCAAGGCCGATCCCGCCCAGGTCTTCCGCCTGCCCGAGTACGACGATCCGGGCTACAGCGTGGTCGAGGGCGACGCGCTGCCGGTGCGCACCCACTACCTGAACCTGGCCGACAACCTGTGCGACCCGACGCATGTGGTCTACGTGCACAAGACCACGCTGGCCAGCGCCGGCCGCGAGGAAACGCGCGTGATGCACGAGCGCCAGGGCAACAGGGTCGTGACCTGGCGCTGGGTCATCGACGGACCGCTGATCCCGGTCTTCCAGGGCCTGAAGGACTTCGGCGGCGCCCACGTCGACCGCTGGCACTACTACCACTACCACGCGCCCTGCATCGCCGTCATCGACTTCGGCTCCGCCCGCACCGGCACCGGTGCCCCCGAGGGCAACCGGGACGATTGCATCCAGATGTACGCGTGCCACTTCATCACGCCCATCGATCCGCACAGCTGCATGCAGCACTGGCTGTGCCTGAAGAACTCGCCGGCCGACCCGGAGCTCGACGAACGCCTGCGCGCCGGCCTGCGGCTGGCCTTCAACGAGGACAAGCAGGTGCTGGAGGCCATCCAGCGCAACGAGGACAAGCCGCGCGAGTGGAAGCGCGTACACCTCGCCCTGGACGCCTCGAACATCAAGATGCGGCGCATCGTTGAAGAGATGGCCGCCGCCGGCTGACCCCCGTTCCCGACCCTTCCCGCCCCCACCGGAGTCCGCCATGCCCCTCGCACGCTTCGCCGCCGCCCGCCTGCTGGCGGCCGGCCTCGCCCTCGCCGCCAGCACCGGCGCCCACGCCCAGGACCCGCTGAAGATCGGCGAGATCAACAGCTACAAGGCGCTGCCGCAGAACCTCGTGCCCTACCGCAACGGCTGGCTGCTGGCGCAGGACGAGATCAACGCCGCCGGCGGCCTGCTCGGCCGGAAGATGGAGACGATCTTCCGCGACGACAACGCCAACCCGGGCGACGCGGTGCGCGCGGCCGAGGAACTGCTCACCCGCGAGAAAGTGGAGGTGCTCAGCGGCGTGACGCTCTCGCACGTCGGCCTGGCGCTGACGGACTTCGCCAAGCAGAAGAAGGTGTTCTTCCTGGCCACCGGCCCGCTGTCCGACAAGGTGGTGTGGGACAGCGGCAACCGCTACACCTACCGACTGCGCTCGGGCACCTATGCGCTGGCCGCGTCGGTGGCGCCCGAGGCCGCGAAGCTGAAGAAGAAGCGCTGGGCGCTGATCTACCCCAACTACGAATACGGCCAGGCCGCGGCGGCGGCCTTCAAGGACGAGCTGAAGAAGCTGCAGCCCGATGTGGAATTCGTCGCCGAGCAGGCGCCGCCGCTGGGCAAGGTGGACGCCGGCGCGGTGGTGCAGGCGATCGCCGACGCGAAGCCGGACGCCCTCTTCAACGTGCTCTTCGGCGGCGACCTGACCCGGCTGGCGCGCGAGGGCAGGAACCGGGGCGTCTTCGAGGGGCGCGAGGTGGTGAGCCTGCTGACGGGCGAGCCGGAGTACCTGGACCCGCTCAAGGACGATGCGCCGGCCGGCTGGATCGTCACCGGCTACCCCTACGCGAACATCGACACGCCGGAGCACAAGGCTTTCCTCGCCGCCTACCAGAAGAAGTACGACGACTACCCGCGCCTGAACTCGGTGGTCGGCTATGCGAGCGCCAAGGCGCTGGCCGCGGGCATCCGCAAGGCCGGATCGACCGACACCGAGAAGCTGATCGCGGCCTTCACGGGGCTGGAATTCAGCTCGCCCTTCGGCCCGGTGATGTTCCGCCCGCAGGACCATCAGTCCACCCTCGGCATCTTCGTCGGCCGCACCGCCGTCAAGGACGGCAAGGGCGTGATGCCCTCGGGCATCTACGTCGACGGCAGCAGGCTGCAGCCGCCGGAAGCGCAGATCCGCAAGCTGCGCAATCCATCGTGAATCACCGCCGGTCCGACCTCAGTTGCGCCGCCGCGCGCCGCCGCGTTTACGCGCCGGCGCGGCCGCTCGCTCGGCCGCGGGCGCGAGCGAGCTGAGCACCACGTCGCTGATGTGCTCGCGCCAGGCCTTGCGGCGCGCGGGCGACATCAGATCGCCGTCCATCCAGGTGGAGCAGGTGTGCTGGTTCGACAGGTAGAAGAAGCCCAGCGACATGATGGTCATGAGCACGTGCCCGGGCGAGACGTCGCGCCGGAACAGGCCCCGCGCCTGCCCGGCCTGCAGCAGCGCCGTCACCGTCTCCACCAGCGGGAAGGAGGTGCGCTCCACCTGCTGCGACTGCCGGATGTGCCGGCCGCGCAGCAGGTTCTCGTTCATCAGCACGCGCACCAGGTGCGGGTGCGACTCGTAGTGGTCCCACGAGTGCAGCACCAGCTGGCGCATGCCCTCGACCGGATCCTCCGGCGTCACGAAGGCGCGCTGCTCGCCGATCATGTCGGCATAGATCTTCTCCAGCACCGCCTGGTAGAGCCGCTCCTTGTTGCCGTAGTAGTAGTACAGCATCCGGTCGACCGTGCCGGCGCTGCGGCTGATGCGCTCGATGCGCGCGCCGGCGAAGCCGTGCTCGGAGAACTCCTCGGTCGCCGCGGCCAGGATGCGCGA
>JASGDG010000280.1:0-4155 GCA_047607325.1 Xenophilus sp.
GGCGGCCCCGGCGTCCAGCGCGGCGGGCGCGGCAGGTGACGCGGCGAAGCCCGCCAGCGCCACCAGCGCCGCTTGCAGGGCCGGCGCTCGAACGGCGTCGGCCGGGGACGGCGAGGTATCGGCGGAGGGCAGCAGGTCGATCTCCGGGGCGCCGGCCTGCCGCAGCGCGGCCCATGCCTCGGCCAGCACCAGCTCGCGGTCGCGCTGCGCACCGAGGGCGCGAAAGGCTTCGGCCAGCGGCGCCTCCCAGCCCGGGTCGAAGCCCGGGGCCAGCGCCGCCAGCTCGCGCAGCGCCACACGCAGGCGGCGGATGCCGATGCGCAGCTGGTGCACCACCTCGGCGTCGCCGCGGCCTTCGGCCACCTCGGCGGCATTGGGCAGGATCTGCGCCAGGCAGGCGGCGACGACGGCGCGCTGCACGGCGGCGCCGTCGGGCGCGTGATGGCCGGGGGCGACGAAGGGCGCGAAGTCCGGCGGCGCGGCCTTGGCCGGGCGCGGCGGCGGGTCGCCCTGCATCAGCCGCTCGCCGCGCTCGGCCTTGGAGACGGTGCTCAGCCACAGGCCGTGGCGCTGCGCCCACAGCGCCGCCAGCGCGGCCAGGCCGCTGACCGGGCCGCTCAGCAACTCCAGCTCCAGCTCGCAGATGGGCGCCGCGCGCGGCGGCCCGCCCTGCGGGGCGGGTGCGACGACGCGGCCGACGTCCAGCGCCAGCTCCACCGTGGCGCCGGCATGGCGCACGATGCGGGTCAGGCGGCGCACGTCGGTGCCGTAGGTCTGCACCAGCGGCGCCTCGCCTGCCTGCGCCAGCACCTGGGCCAGCCGCTCGCCCACCGGCGTGCCGGCGTGGCGCGCAAGGTCCGGCAGGGCAGGCGCGGCGGCGGCGCCGAGTTCGGCGTTGTGCTCCAGGCGCTGCACCGGGCCGGCGCCCGCCGCCTTGGCGGTCTGAACCCAGCGCCGGCCTTCCTTGCGCAGGCGCAGGGCCACGCCGGCGGCGGCCAGCGCGCCTTCGGCGGTGTCGTAGTAGCGGGCCTGCAGGCGCGTCGTCTCGACGGCGCCGCGGCGCAGCGCGGCCTCCACGGCCTTCAGCCGCTCGGGCGGGATGCGGAGCTTGAATTCGGTTTCCATGGGGGCTGGCCGATGACGCGGCCTGAAACGGGCGGTGCCGGATGCTCGCACGGCGGCGGCCGCGCACGATGGCCGACCCGCTCCGCCCCAGCAACGACAATGCGCCCCGAACGATCAATCAACCTTCCGCGCCGACATGAACATCACCCAGGACACCGTCGTCACCCTGCGCTGCAAGGTGTGGGACGCCGCCACCGGCCAGCTCGTCGAGGCCGGCACGGAATCCATGGCCTATCTGCACGGCGGCTACGGGAACACGCTGCCGAAGATCGAGGCCGCGCTCGACGGCCAGGCCGCCGGCTACCAGACCACGCTCACCCTGGCGCCCGAGGACGCCTTCGGCCCGCGCGACGAGGCGCTGGTGCGCACCATTCCCAAGGCCGAGTTCCCGCCCGGGGTGAAGGTGGGCGGCCAGCTGCGCGGCCGGCTCGACGACGGGAGCGAGCATGTCTTCAACGTGGTCAAGATCAAGGGCCCGCAGGTGCTGCTGGACGGCAATCACCCGTGGGCCGGCAAGGCGCTGAAGTTCCAGCTCAGCGTGGCCGGCGTGCGCGCCGCCAGCGCCGAGGAGATCGCGCACCGGCACGTGCACGGCGCAGGCGGGCACCACCACTGAGCGCGGGGCAGGGCATGGATTCCCGCGCAAGCGCCCCCACCTGCACGGCATGGACGCCATGACCGCCGCCCCCCATCCCGTCATCGCGGTGCAGCCGCTGGGCTTCCCCTGGCCGACCGCCGATCCCTTCCTCTTCTGCGCCTGGCACGACGACGCCTATCCGCGCGCCAACGCCGCGCTGGGACCGGACGCCCCGCTGGCCGGCCGCGAGATCGGCGCCGACTTCAGCCGCAAGGACGGCTGGAGCATGTACCACGGCGAGACGGTGCCGGGCTTCCCCGGCCATCCGCACCGCGGCTTCGAGACCGTGACCATCGTGCGCAACGGCCTGATCGACCATGCGGACTCGCTGGGCGCGGCGGCGCGCTTCGGCGCGGGCGACGTGCAGTGGCTCACCGCCGGCCGCGGGATCGTGCATGCGGAGATGTTCCCGCTGCTGCGCCGGGACGCGGCCAACCCGGTCGAGCTGTTTCAGATCTGGCTGAACCTGCCGGCGCGCAGCAAGATGGCGGCGCCGCATTTCACGATGTTCTGGGGCGCCGACGTGCCGGTGCACCGGGCCGGCGACGCCGAGGGCCGGCCCACCGAGGTGCGCGTCATCGCCGGCCGCCTGGCGCCGGTGGACGGCAGCGCGGGCGTCGACCGGCCGCCGCCGCCGCCGCCGGACTCGTGGGCCGCGCAGGCCGATGCCGATGTGGCGATCTGGACGCTGCGCATGGCGCCCGGCGCGCGCTGGACGCTGCCGCCGGCGGCCGGCCGCGGGACGCGGCGCACGCTGTACTTTTTCCGTGGCGGCACGGTGCGCGCCGCCGGGCGCGCGGTCGCGGCGCCCGCAGCCATCACGCTGCAGGCCGGCGTGCCGGTCGAACTGGTCAACGACGCGGAAGGCGGCGAGGCCGAATGCCTGCTGCTGCAGGGCCGGCCGCTGGGCGAGCCGGTGGTGCAGTACGGCCCCTTCGTGATGAACTCGCAGGCCGAAATCGCACAGGCGCTGGACGACTATCGGCGCACCCGCTTCGGCGGCTGGCCGTGGCCCGAGGACGGGCCGGTGCACGGCCGCGCGCCGCAGCGCTTCGCACGGCACCCGGACGGACGGCGCGAGGAGCCGGCGGCGGGCTGAGCCCTTCTTGCATCGCCGGGGCAGGGCCGATGGTGCGAATTCCTGGAGAAATCCTCGAATATGTTTCCTGCGGATTCCGCCCGGGCGCGCCGCCGGACGCCTTCGCCGCTACCATGGGGCTTCGTCCATTCATGGAGAACCGTCCGATGAACCACCGCTCCCTGCTGGTCGCCGCGCTGGCGGCCGCACACGTCGCAGCGTTCGCGCAGCCCGGTCCCCAGCCCGACCACCCCGGCGCCGGGCCTCAGCACCGTCCGGCGGCACACGGTCCGGCAGCCCATGGCCCGGCGGGACGCGCCGGGCCCGGGCCTGTGGCGGCCTACCCCGACTACCACCGGTTCCAGCGGGGCGAGCGCCTGCCCCCCGGCCTGCGCGGGCGGCAGTACGTGGTGGAAGACTGGCGCGGCCACGGCCTGCGGCCGCCGCCGCGCGGCTACCACTGGGTGCAGAACGGCTCCGACTACGTGCTGGCCGCCATCGCCACCGGCGTCATCAGCGCCGTGGTCATCAACGCCCTGACGCAGTGAGCCCCCTGGCCGGCGGCGGGCCGCAGATTGCCTTTTTTCAAGGCGCGCGACGACGGATGCCGCCAGGCCGAGGCCGGGGAAGCGCCTCTTGATCGAGGTAGAGGAAATGGCTGTCGGCGGCGGCCAGCACCTCCGAAAGTCAGCTCTTGATGGTTGAACCCTGAGCCAGGCCCGGCGCGCAGCGTCAATGCGGCGCAGCGGGAAAGGGCCGGCTCAGGAAACGCGAGCCCGCCTCGCCGAAGCGCCAGGGCACCTCGACGGCCTTGCTGATGCCGATGCGCGGCCCGGCCTGGACGGCCACCGGGGCATGGGGCGCGCCGGGCAGCAGCCGGAAGGGCGGCGCATCGAGCCGCCTGCCGTTGGAGCCGCCGTCCACCCCCAGCGCCTGGCCGACGCGCCCCGGGCCGGCGGCCAGCAGGCGCGGGTCCTGCACGCCGCGCCGGCGGCGCATCGTCTCCAGCCCGTGGGTGGGCTCCAGCGCGCGGATCAGCACCCCGGCGCCGTGGCCCGCCTCGCGGCAAACGAAGTTCAGGCACCAGTGGATGCCGTAGGAGCGGTACACGTACACCCGCCCCGGCGGGCCGAACATGGCGGCGTTGCGCGCCGTCGGGCCGGCATAGGCGTGCGAGGCGGGGTCGTCGCGGTCGTAGGCCTCCGTCTCCACGATGCGCCCGCCGACGCCGTCGACCAGCACGGTGACGCCGATCAGCGCCCGGGCGACCTCGTGGGCCGGGGCGCCGAAGTCGACGGGAAGGCGGCTCACGCCA
>JASGDG010000281.1:0-4791 GCA_047607325.1 Xenophilus sp.
CCCCGCGGCCGCGCCGCGGCGCCCCGCGGTGCCGCTGCTGCACCAGCCGCGCGTGCAGCGCCTGCTGCTGCCCCTGCTGGTCGGCTTGCTGCTCGTCGGCGGCTGGCAGGCGCTGGTGGTGGGCATGGAACTGCCGCCCTACCTGGTGCCCTCGCCGGCGCTGATGATGAAGACGCTGGTCGCCGACTGGGCCGTGCTCGGCGGCGCGCTGCTGGTGACGCTGAAGATCACGGTGCTGTCCTTCGTCGTCGCCACGGTCGTCGGCGTGCTGGTCTCCTTCCTCTTCGTGCAGAGCCGGCTGATCGAGACGGCCCTCTTCCCCTACGCCGTGCTGCTGCAGGTCACGCCCATCGTCGCGGTGGCGCCGCTCATCATCATCTGGGTGAAGGACCCGACCGCCTCGCTGGTGATCTGCGCCACGCTGGTGGCGCTGTTCCCCATCATCAGCAACACCACGCTCGGGCTGCGCAGCGTCGACCCGGACCTGCAGGCGTACTTCAGGATGAACCGCGCGACCCGCCTGCAGACACTGCTGCGCCTGCGCGTGCCCAGCGCGCTGCCATACTTCTTCGGCGGCCTGCGCATCTCCAGCGGGCTGGCGCTGATCGGCGCGGTGGTGGCGGAATTCGTCGCCGGCACCGGCGGCAACGCCACCGGCCTGGCCTACCAGATCCTGATGGCCGGCTACCAGCTCAACATCCCGCGCATGTTCGCGGCGCTGCTGCTCATCTCGCTCACCGGCGTGGCGCTGTTCGCGCTGATGGCCTGGGCCACGCGCGCGGCGCTGGGCTCGTGGCATGCCAGCGAACTCTCCCATGACTGAGGAGGCTGTCCTCATGAACGCACCCGTGTGCGCCATCGAGCAGTTGCACCAGGAACTGCCCGAGCTGGACTGGATCACCGACCCGGGCCGCATCGAGCGCCTGTCGCAGGACTTCTCCTGGTTCAGCCCGGTGCTCAAGCGCCGGCTCGAAGGCAAAGTGGCCGACACCGTGGTGCGCCCGCGCACCGAGGACGAGATCCGCCGCCTGGTGGCCGCCTGCGCGCGGCGCGCGCTGCCGATCACCATCCGCGGCAGCGGCACCGGCAACTATGGACAGACCACGCCGCTGGCCGGCGGCGTGGTGCTCGACATGACCGGCTACAACGCGATGCTGTGGGTGCGTCCCGGCGCGGCGCGCGCGCAGGCTGGCATCCGCCTCGCCGAGATCGAGAAGGCCACCCACCCGACCGGGCAGGAGCTGCGCTGCATGCCCTCCACCTACCGCAGCGCCACCCTGGGCGGCCTGTTCGGCGGCGGCTTCGGCGGCGTCGGCTCGATCAACCACGGCCCGCTGGGGGCGCCGGGCAACGTGATCGGCCTGAAGGCCATGACCATCGAGCCCGAGCCGCAGGTGGTCGAACTGCGCGGCGCCGAGGCGCTGCGCATGCACCACCTGTGGGGCACCAACGGCCTGGTGCTGGAACTGGAGATCGCCCTCGCGCCGGCCCAGCCCTGGCTGGAGACGCTGACAACCTTCACCGGCTTCGACGCCGCGCTGGCCTTCGCCGACGCGCTGGCGCGCGCCCCGGGCCTGGCCAAGCGCGAGGTGGCCTTCTTCGCCAGCCCGGTGCCCGACCACCTGACGCAGCTGGCGCCGTACCTGCCCCGGGGCTGCCACGCCGTGCTCTCGCTGGTGGCCGAGTCCGGCGAGGAGGCGATGAACGAACTGGTGGCCGCGCACGGCGGCACGGTCACCTACCGGCGCACGGCCGAGGAGGTGGCCCGGTCCAACCGGACCCTGATGGAATACACGTGGAACCACACCACGCTGCACGCGCTGCGGGTGGACAAGGGCCTGACCTACCTGCAGACCAGCTTCACTCCCGGCGAGCACGTGCGCCAGATCACCGAGCTGGCCAAGCGCTACGCGGGCGAGGTGCTGATGCACGCCGAGTTCCTGCGCACGATGGACGGGCAGCTCACCTGCAGCGCGCTGCAGCTGGTGCGCTTTTCCACCGAGGAGCGGCTCGCGCAGATCATCCGCGAGCACCGCGACTACGGCGTGCGCATCAACGACCCGCACACCTTCATCGTCGAGGACGGCAAGGCCGGCGGCGACCTGCCCGAGGAAGTGGTGGCGCTCAAGCGCCGCTTCGACCCGCTCGCCCTGCTCAACCCGGGCAAACTGCGTCACTGGCCGGCGGGGAGCGCGCCGTGAGCACGGGCGCGCCGATGGCGCGCTACGCGGCGGCGCGGCGCGTGGGCGACTTCGTCTTCATGAGCGGCGTGGTGGCGATGGACCCGGCCACGCACCGCGCCATCGCCCGCTACGAAGACCTGCCGGAAGACGCGCTGGCCGCGCTGCGCCCCCTGGGCTACCAGACCGGGCAGATGTCGGTGGACGTGTTCGAGGCGCCGATCGTCGCGCAGAGCTGGTTCGTGCTGTCGCGCATCCGGGAGCTGGCGGTCGAGCAGGGCGGCGGCATGGCGCAGGTCTTCAAGCTGGTGCAGTACTTCCGGCGCCTTTCCGACTATGCGCACTTCAACCGGGTCCGCGGGCTGTTCTATCCCGCAGACCCCCCGGTCAGCACCGTGGTCGAGGTCAACCGCTTCCTGCCCGGCGACGAGGTGCTGGTGGAAGTGGAGGCGACGATGCATCTCCCGGTCCGCTGAGGGCGGGCGCCGCGCCCCCGGGCGGCTCCCCCGCAAGCCGGCGCCCGAAGCCGCTCAGGCGTATTCCGCCAGCGCCTTCTTCATCTTCTTCATCGCGGCCGACTCGATCTGCCGGATGCGCTCGGCCGAGACGCCGTAGTCGGCCGCCAGCTCGTGCAGCGTCATGCCGCCCGAGCCGTCGTCGTTGACCTTCAGCCAGCGCTCTTCCACGATGCGGCGGCTGCGCGGGTCCAGCGCCTCCAGCGCGGTGGCGATGCCGTCGGTCGAGAGGCGATCGCGCCGGCGCGACTCGATCTGCGCCGTCGGCTCCTGCGAGGCGTCGGCCAGGTAGGCGATCGGGCCGTAGGCCTCCTCGCCGTCGTCCGCGGGGCCCGGGTCCAGCACCACGTCGCCGCCGGCCATGCGGGTCTCCATCTCGACCACTTCCTCCGGCTTCACGTTGAGCTGGCGCGCCACCGCGCCGATCTCCTCGGTGTTGAGGGTCTCGCGGTGCGTGCCGGCGTCCGGCGCCCCGGCCTTGAAGCCCTGCTTCATCGAGCGCAGGTTGAAGAACAGCTTGCGCTGGGCCTTGGTGGTCGCCACCTTCACCATGCGCCAGTTCTTCAGGATGTACTCGTGGATCTCGGCCTTGATCCAGTGGATCGCGTAGCTCACCAGACGCACGCCCTGGTCCGGGTCGAAGCGCTTGACGGCCTTCATCAGGCCGACGTTGCCTTCCTGGATCAGGTCGCCCTGCGGCAGCCCGTAGCCCAGGTACTGGCGGGAGATGGAGATGACCAGGCGCAGGTGCGACAGCACCAGCGCCCCGGCGGCTTCCAGGTCGTTGTGGTCGCGCAGCCGGCGGGCGTAACTCTGCTCTTCCTCCTGGGTCAGCAGGGGCAGCCGGTTGGCGGCGGAGATGTAGGCGTCCAGATTGCCGAGCGAGGGCACGACGGCCCACGGGTTGGCGACGGCCAGGGGGGTGGCGGAAGATCCAGACAGACTTGTCATTGGGGATGCTCCTTGATCGGGCTTCATGTTAGCACTCGCTTGGAGGGAGTGCTAAAGCGAGAGTTCCCAATGAACCTGAAGAAATGGATGATTTTCCCAGAAGGCGCTCGCAACCGCGCGTGGTTTCGCATCGCTTTCAAGTCCGTGGCCGACGCGCATCGGCCTCCACACCCTTCAGCCCACCAGCGCCTGCGCGAATTCGCGGGCGTCGAAGGTCTCCAGGTCTTCCAGCTTCTCGCCCACGCCGATGAAGTAGACCGGCACCGGGCCCCCCCGGCGCTGCTGCCCCCATTGGGCGATGGCGCACAGCACGCCGCCCTTGGCCGTGCCGTCCAGCTTGGTGACGACCAGCCCCGTCAGGCCCAGCGCGTCGTCGAAGGCTTGCACCTGGGCCAGCGCGTTCTGGCCGGTGTTGCCGTCGATGACCAGCAGCACCTCGTGCGGGGCCGTCGCGTCGGCCTTGGCGACGACGCGCTTGATCTTCTTCAGCTCGTCCATCAGGTGCAACTGCGTCGGCAGGCGGCCGGCGGTGTCGACCAGCACCACGTCCTTGCCGCGCGCCCTGCCGGCGTGGACGGCGTCGAAGCTCACCGCGGCCGGGTCGCCGCCCTGCTGGCTGACGATCTCGACCAGGTTGCGGTCGGCCCAGATGGCGAGCTGCTCGCGTGCGGCGGCGCGGAAGGTGTCGGCGGCGGCCAGCAGCACGGTGCAGCCCTCGCCCGCCAGGTGCTTGGTCAGCTTGCCGATGGAGGTGGTCTTTCCGGCGCCGTTGACGCCCGCGACCATGATCACGGTGGGCGCGTGGCGGCCCACTTCCAGCGGCTTTTCCAGCGGCCGGAGCACCGCCGCCACGGCCTCGATCAGCTGCGCGCGCACCGCCTGGGGCGTGGTGGCGCTGGTGCGCCAGACGCGGTCCTTCAGGTCCTGCAGGATGTGCGCGGCGGCGGGGATGCCGGTGTCGGCCATCAGCAGCGCGTCTTCCAGCTGCTCGTACAGGTCGTCGTCGATCTGCGCGTTGACGAAGACCGCCTGGATGCCGCTGCCGGTCTTTTTCAGGCCTGTCCTCAGGCGGGTCATCCAACCCTGGCGCTCGGCCGCGGGCGGCGGCGCCGCCGAGGGCGGCACGGCGGCGGGCGCCGCCGGGG